>SYLX01000048.1 GCA_005808505.1 Bdellovibrionales bacterium
ACGATTCGCCGAGTTCTTTCTGATGATCACGTCGCGAAGATGCGGATCATGTTGACCGGAGTCACGACGGATGGCTCTGGCATCAACGCGCAAGTTCCGGGTTATCCAGTTGCGGGAAAAACGGGGACAGCGCAAAAAGTAAATCCCAATGGCCGCGGGTATCTGCGCGGTGGCTATATCTCGAGCTTTGGTGGTTTCTTGCCGGCTAATGACCCGCGCTTCGTGATCTACATCGCCGTTGATCATCCTCGTAAGGACTATTACGGCGGATCGGTTGCGGCACCGGTCTTCTCGCGCGTTGCGAAGTTTGCCGTGCGGCGCGCGGGCCTTGCTCCTGTGATGCTTGCGCAAGAGCACATGGTTCCGAAAGCGAGCCGCAAGGTCGCGGCATCTGCGGAAGCCGCCGCTGCTCTGAAGAAAGCCGACGAAATCGCGGAACTCGAAGGGGCGAAAGAAGTCCAGCCGATTGGTGCCACGGTTCCGGATCTCTCGGGACTCACTTTGCGCGAAGTTCTCGGTCGCGTGAGCGGTACCGAAGTGAACGTGAAAGTGCGTGGACAAGGCTTTGTCACGCACACAAGTCCGCCGCACGGGGCGATGCTTTCATCGAGCAAAGAGCTGACGGTTTATCTTTCCCGTTAGGGCTTCGCGGCCGGAGCCGTTTGCGCCGAAGCGGGCGCGGCCGAAGGCGCAGTTGACGTCGCAGCGTCGTTAGCGACTGCGCGTTGCTGCGGCGGGAACGCCTGTTGAATGTGCAAGTTCAACCTCGCGAGCTCCTGACGACGCAGCGATTGATCTCGCTCTTCTCGCATGCGCTGGAGTCCGGCGCTGATCGTTTTCGCAAAGGGATGATTCGGATCCACGCCAAGAATGGCGTCGGCGCGAACGCGGGCTTCGTTCAAACGATCTTCCGCGAATAAGAACACGACGTATTTCTCAAGGTCCGGGATCGACCGCGGGTTTGTGTTGAGGCTGCGAAGGATTTCTTCTTCGCGTGGAAGTCGTTCGGGCCTGAAGAGCCGCGTGAGCTCAAAACGATCCGCGCGTCGGTAAACAATGTGGAGTGGACCCGAGTTGCAAACTTGATTTGCCGCAGGCGACGCCTTTGCATCCTGAGGGAGCAAATATAAATAATCGCCCTGGAGCGCGAAGAAGAACTTCTCGTCGAACGATGCCGGCAGCGTCTTCTCGCAATCAAGTGGTTCAAAGCGTCCTTGCGAGTCGATCGCACGCGACTCGAGCATAAAGCTCATCATGTTCGCTTGGGCCATGACGGAGCGTTTGACGTAAGTAGCGCATTGGTCCTGACCGTAACCGTTGAATTTAAAACTCCGATTGCGAGCGATGACGAAATTCGGATGAAACTGCAAAACACTTTCTCTGTTACCGGTGCGGAACTCTTCGTTTCGAGCTTTGGCGAAGTCGGTGAGATCTTGCGGATTCCGACAAGTCCAGCCCACGATGCGGTAAGTGCCTTGCGGAAAGTTGGCCGCAACCACGGGGGCGGTCGGGGCCGAGGCTGCTGCTGCAGTAGCCGTTCGCTTCGCTACCGCTTTAACAACTGGCTTGGCCGCCGGTTTTGAACGCGCCGGAGTTTTGGAATTAGCCGCAAGCGCTACGGATCCAGCTCCCAAGATCATGAGGGCGCTCAAAACCCGTTTTACACCTGCGAGGGGGCCGACATTGCTGGTACTCATCGCACGCATCCTTTTCAACGTATCCAGTTTCGTTTTCGGCTTTTTTGGCGGGGCAAATGAGGCACAATTTTAGAACGTGACTCAATTTGCGACGGGCTCGAAGTCGCTTCGTTTTGAGTCGGGTTGAGGGACCAGAACGCATTCTCCGACGCGTGATTAGAATGAGAAAAAACATTCGGTCAGCCGCGCCTGGAAATGACAGACTGGATTAAAGTCCCAATAGCAAACAACCGAAATGAGACTGTGCTTCGGGGGATGGATGTCTGTTGCTGTCAAATTGTTGATCATTATCTGTCTCATCCTCGTCTTTCAGAATTTTTCTGAAGTCTCTCTGTCAGATCATGCGCAAGATCCGAATGCTCCGCAGGAACAAGTTGTAATGCCATTAGAAAAACAGCGTTACGGGGTTCGTCAGATCGCAAGCCCAGCGCAGAGTGCTGAAACGAATGCACCTTGCGGCCCCGACGACCGTCGGACCGTTTTCCTGCGTCTGATCGACATCGAGCCGGGAACGCGTTTGTACGGTATCGCGCGTGATGCCGACACAGACCAAAAGCTAGAATTCGACATCATCGTGGGCCAAGATCAGTCGATCGGTGCTTGCGCGAATCCTTCGTCGGGTCGAGCGGGCGTGGTTAAAGTTTGTTTCCCCGAAAAAGTTGGCAATTACTTCGATCTCAAGCTGAACAAAGGCGACGTCTTCTTTGCTTCTCAACCGTTTTGCGAGCACGAATCGATGGCGATCGCCGTTGATTTGAAAGTGGGAGCATTCAATTGAAACCGGTTGTCACGAGCGTGCTGAAAAAGCTGAAGTCGAGTCAGACGGTCATCATAGTGGCCGGTTTTGCGGCTTTGCTTTCGTTTCAGAACTGTTCTGAAGTCCAGCTCACTTTGCTCAAAGCTCCGCAGTCGACGAAGAAGCCGCGAGGTGAGTTGTGCGCGCAGCCCCCGCCGAATCTCCAAAACCTACATCGCTTTCTTTTCTTCATCGATAACTCGGGAAGTATGGAAGGTCTTGATCCCGGCCTGAACCAACGATCAAAGCGAACGACGGCCTTGCGTGATTTCGTTGAGAAGTTCAAGGCCGACGATAACTTCACCATCTCGATCGGTTCAATTCACAAGCGTCAGGCGGGTTACTTGCCGGATGCCGATTATCAAGGTCCTCCGGGAACCCCGGTGCCTCGTGGAGCCTGCAAGTTCTTCAAGCCGCGACTTCCGGAAGATTATGCTCAAGTGACCAAGGCGCTCGATCAGATCGATATTCACGCGGCCTTTCCCGATGACAACACGCCTTTCATCGGGATGTTCGATCGTATTCACAACTGCGTGGAAACCGACATCACGGCCAGTGGTGACGCTCAATACAGCATCGTCTTCGTGACCGACGCAGCACCGACCGACACGACGCTCAATGACGTCAGAGAAAAAGTAAAAAGCCTCGTGGAGCTTGGCGCTGACCAGGTCACCAAGATCAGTCGCATCAATATCTATTTCCTCTTTCTCGACAACTTTAACTCGAGCCCCGATGCGGCCAACTTGGTTTACGAGAGCATCAAAGCCGCGCAGAACGCCGGCGGTCTCCGTAGCAAAGCGAACGTTTTGGATATCACGGGTCCCTTTGACTACAGCTCGATCGGTATTTACGAAAGACCCAAGTACAAGTTGCAGAAACTCGTCGTCACGAACTTGCACTCGGCCGTCGATAAAGATGGAACGCTCGCGGTGGATTCCGACGGTGATGGCGTACCGGATGCAACCGAAATTCAGTATGGATTGAATCCGACCAACTACTACGGAAACGGCAAGTGCTCAGATTTGAGCTACATGCGCGGAAACATGCGTTGTCCATCGACTTGCCAGGAAACTTCGAAGTATTTCGACTCTGATCACGACGGACTCTCGGACTGCGATGAAAGTATGGTTGGCTCAAATCCTTCTAAGCCCGACACGGACGGCGACGGGATTCTCGATAGTCTTGAATACCGCCTCGGTTTGAGCGTGATCGATGCGGCCGATCCTTTAAAAGATCCAGATGGCGACGGCGTCACGAACGAAGCTGAAGCTAACCGCAACACTTCGCCATTCATCGATGATCGCCGCGTGGCTCATAAAGCCCTCACCGATATTTCGGTGCGAGAATACACCAACGAAAGTGGCGATTACTGCTACTCGGTCAACATCAACGGGTTGCCGATTTTCCCGACCTTGGATGTGCCCGTGAGTGGTGTGAGTATCCTCTCGCATGCGGCGAATGAGAACATCCTTCGCTTCTTGTTCTTCGAGGTTCCGGAAACTCAACCATCAGCGACTCCCTTGATTCTTGAGGGATTCAAATCGGTCTACTATACTGAGGCGTCTCAAGGGGTTCTTCTCGACGAGACCGTTGATTTGAAGACGGAAGATTTCGTCTTCATCAATGATAACCAGTAGGGGACGGCGGTCTGCCGACTCTCTCTAAAAAGTATGTGGAGTTTCGCGAAATGAAGAGCGCACGCAAATCCTTGAAGAAGGTCTCGGTCGGCGCGCTCTTGAGTTTTGCTTTGCTTCCGCTGTTAATTGGTTGCGATGGGAATAATTCCAAATCGGCCGCGAGTGCTCCTCCACCCACGACGGGATTCGATCCTCGTCCTTCGATCCAAAGAACGCAGGGCTTGAACGTAGGTGAATCGAACTCGATCTGGACGGTCGGTATGGTGAAGCCTCAAGGCGATGCGGCTCAGCTTGTCTTGAAAGTCGTGAGAATCTCGCTCACCCAAGGTGAGAGCTACAAAAAGCAAAATTGGGAAATCAACGTCGCCAACGTCAAATCTGAACTCGCCGTTTCGACGACGGGGACAAGAACGTTCCTCTCTGACTGGGGTCTGCTAATCGGTCGTGGAAGCAATACCGGTGGTCACATCGGGATGTTCATCGTCGATAACCGCGCGGATCGCTGGGACACTCTGTTTCTTGCAGATAACGCAGCTGATGGTTCACGCGCTTCAGTCTTTAGCTACCGAGTACGCAACACGGCGGATAATCGCGACTACGAATACGTTGCGATTGCTTACCGCGAACGCGAGGGAAACATTCGCATCGAGCGTTGGCGGGTGAACTCAACCGCCGCAAACTTTGCGAGCCGGTTCACTCGGCTGCGCCCTTACTCAACCGCTCCGCAGAAGATCAATAGCAACGCGGCTATTTACTCAGGATTTCTCTATCCCAACTGCGGTCAGAATGGCTGTCGACCCGTCTTCTTTGGAGGCGTGAGCCGTCAGGTGGATGGCTTTGATCTAACGGTCGATGTTCCCGGAACCCCGTTCACAACAAATGGCACGGCCATGGCGACCACGATCGTGCGTCCACCGAACGAGAGCTTTATCTCAACTTCACATCCGAAAACGGCGGCGGGGAGCTCGGTTCCCACCGGACAGTACGGGAGCATTAATGACTACGCCTATTCGATGGGCGGTGACCCGAGTGACGGCACGATCTTCTTGTCTGAAGACCAAACAAATTCGGTGAACAACTCATTCCTTGCCTTCGACCGCGTCAACGAAATCGCCTTCCGCGTGGGCCGTGATAGCAAAATGGGTGCTGCCGGAATTGATCCGAACATGGTGGCGCGTCCCCTCGTGACGGCCTTCAAAAAAGGTTGTTTTACGAACATTGCTCCGACGACGGGGCTTCCGGATTGTCATCCGATGAACACGAACAATTCCAAACTCTTTACGGATGTGGGTGAAGATCTTGGTCCTGCTTCGGATCTCGGCAATGGATGTATCGCGGTCGTGGGTTTCAAACGACCTGGGGAAGCTGCGGCAAACGACTTCAAGCCGGGAATCTACACGGCTTGTATTCGTGATCCGAACGATCTTTCAAAGGGTCTTTCGGTGACGAAGATCGCAAACGGCGAGGCGGCTACTTACATGTACAACGACTTCACAGGCGCGAGCTTAGCGGACCGACCGGTGAACGTTCTCTTCGATTTCTCCACGAAGAAGATGAACGGCATAAAGATGGCGCGCTTCTATTGGGTACCGAAATTGGGGTTCAGCGAAACGCTCACCGGCCTGAATATGCGCTACCGGTGTTATCCGAAAGCGCAAGAGCAGAATCCACCGGCGTTTCAGAACTTTCCCATGGCCACGTTCCCGAAGGCGGCGACGCTGACGCAAATTCCGAACTGCTCAGGCCCCTCGATCAACATGGTGGAGTTTGAGTTCACGCGCATTCCGAAAAGCCGTTACACGCGCTTTGAACTCATCAACGTCACGGCCGATCGCGAGTAGACGCGAAGCCTCCAGAGTTCGATCACCTTTTGGGTCCTTAAGACTCACGCCGTCCCGGTAGAACGCAAATCGGCATCGACATGAAATTGACGTCGATGCCGGCGCTGACACAAACTACGGGAATGACGCTTAAGACTCTCCTTGCCGGCTTCTCCGATCAATCCCCCAAAAATGCGGCGCTCGCTTCGAGAGAAGTTTCGGCGCTTTGCTTTGATTCGCGCAAACTTCAGAGAGATTGCGTTTACGTCGCGATCAAAGGCGCCAAGGCCGATGGACACGCGTTCATCGAAGACGCGGTGAAAGCCGGAGCACTCGGCTTAGTGGTGGAGGAGACCGCAAATGTTCCTCTGCATTTCGATGGCCTTGTCGCGAAAGTGGCCAACTCGCGCGATACCCTTAACAAGCTCTCGGCGCGCTTCTTTGGTTTACCGGCGGAGTCTTTGTTCAATATTGGGGTTACAGGTACGAATGGTAAAACCACGACCACGCACATGATCGAAGCGATCATGAATCATCATGGTTTGCCGACGGGCGTGATCGGCACGATCAATCATCATTTAGGCACGCATGTGTGGGCAACCGAGCTGACTACGCCGGATCCCTTGTCATTCCAAGAGCGTTTGAAGCAGTTCAAAGATCTCGGCGCGAAAGCAGTGGCGATGGAAGTTTCGAGCATCGGCTTAAGACAAAATCGCGTGGATGAAGTCCCTTTCGACGTCGCGGTCTTCACGAACCTTTCGCGCGATCATCTCGATTATCATAAAGACATGGAAGATTACTTCGACGCGAAGAAAAAGCTCTACACGGAGCTTCTCGCAAAATCCACAAAGGCGAAGAAGTACGCGATCATCAACGGGGATGATGAGTACGGGCAACGTCTTTTGAAAGAAGCGAGCGGCACGGTTTGGAGTTACGGGGTTGCGCCTTCTTCAAACCTCCGCATCGAAGTTCTCGAACAAGGTTTCTTCGGAACTCGCTTTGCGCTCTCAACTCCGCAAGGCAAACAAGAGTTCCGAATTCAGATGACGGGCCTTCACAATGTCTACAACGCGACGGCAGCCATCGGCGCGGCGCTTGCGGCCGGAGTTCCGCTTGCCGCGTGTTCACAGGCGCTCGCGAACTTGACCGGCGTGAAGGGAAGACTCGAAGCCGTTCCGAATAAACAAGGCTTTCACGTCTTCGTCGACTACGCTCACAGTGATGATGCGATCGAAACCGTCTTAAAGTACTTGAACGGAATTCGCCAGGCCGCAGGATTGAAAAACAAAATCATCACAGTCTTTGGCTGCGGTGGGGATCGGGACAAGGGCAAGCGCCCTTTGATGATGAAGGCTGCCGAACGCAACAGTGATCTTGTCGTGGTGACTTCCGACAATCCGCGAACGGAAGATCCCGAGCAGATCGTGCGCGATGCACTCGCAGGTGCGAGTGCGGGCGCCGTAGGCAAGAAAGTTCATAGCGTCGTCGATCGCCGTGGAGGCATCCGGCGTGCGCTTGAGCTTGCTTCTCCGGGCGACGTGATCCTCATCGCCGGCAAAGGTCACGAGGATTACCAACAAATTGGAACAACGAAGTATCCGTTCAGCGATGTCGAAGTCGTAAAGGAGATTCTACAATGAGCCGCAACTGGCAGATGACTCTCGAAGAACTCGTAGCAGGAACGGGTGGCCGTGTGCTCTCGCAAACGGAGCGCAACTTTACGGGCGTTGGCACCGACACGCGCGCCGACCTTAAAGGCCAAATCTTCATCGCGCTCAAAGGTGATAATTTCGACGCTCACGATTTTCTCGCGAAAGCTGTCGATGCGGGTGCGGCTGCTCTCGTCGTTCACCGCACACCTGATGCAGCAGTCACGAATCGAGTCACGGTCATCCAAGTTGATGACACGCTTTCGGCGCTTCAAAAGCTGGGGCGCTTCTGGCGAAGAAAGATGAAAGCCCGCATTCTCGGTGTAACGGGAACAAACGGAAAAACAACGACGAAAGAATTTACGGCAGCTCTTCTCTCGAGTCGTTTCGATGTGCATTGGTCAAAAGGAAGTCTCAACAATCATTGGGGCGTTCCGATGAGCCTTCTCAATATGGATCCCGGTCACGAAATCGCCGTGATCGAAATGGGTATGAATCATCTCGGTGAGCTGACGGAGCTCAACAAAATCGCAGAGCCTGATGTCGTTATGTGCACGATGGTGGGCCGCGGTCACTTAGCTGGACTTGGTTCTATTGAGGGCGTTGCGCGTGCGAAGACGGAAATCTACGAGCATGCTCCGGAATCCGCGATGATGATCTTCAATTTGGAAAACGAACACACACGAAAAATGTATGAGCGTTTCGCAAAAGAGCGTCCGGCGGCAAAAGTTCTCACGTTCGCCGGACTTCAATACGCCCGCGAGCAGGGAATGTTGCATCAGCCGCAGGGAGCTCAGCACCGGGCACCGGTGACTCTCGAAAGCGCAACGGCTTGGCCCGAACTCGATGTCGCCCTGGAAGTCGTGTCGATGGAACCTGAATCCATGCACGTGCGTGGTGAGATTCAAGGCGTCGGTGGTGAGACGACTGTTGCCGTATTCGGTCGACACAACATCACGAATCTGATGGCGGCGGCTGCGTTTGGTCTCTCCTCCGGAATGACTCCCGCTGAGATTTGGAAAGCACTTCCTCGCTGCAAAACAGTTTGGGGAAGAAACCAATGGGTCCAGCTCGAGAACGGAGCACGCGTTTTATTCGACGGCTACAACGCTAACCCTGAAAGTATGAGCGCTGCGGTTGAAAACTTCGCGGCGTTGAAAGCTCCGGGCCGCAAGTTTGCGGTTCTCGGTGAGATGCTCGAGATGGGTGAACACGCCTCGGAAGTTCATCGCGAACTCGGCGCCAAGATCGCTAAAAGTGGGGTCGACGGCGTCTGTTTTTTTGGGGCCTCAAAGGTTGAGTTCGAGGCGGGGTTGAAGTCCGGAGGATTTCAAAAAACATCATTCATTTCCGATAGATATGAACATTCGCTTGCTCCGCGAATGCTGCCTGTGTTACAGGTGGGCGATATTGTGCTTATGAAGGGCTCTAGGGGCATGCAGTTAGAGAAAGCTCTCGTCGACCTTAAGCCCGTCGATTTTCAAGCGAAGAAGTGACGACGAAGTCACCGCGGAAGACAACTTCACGCGCGGGTCTCAAATCAAAAGCCTCAGTTGGGCTATTGACGCGGATTCCGCGCAAGCGTTGATCGCCGAACTTCTTCTCTGAAAAGCTCTCACCAGAGAAGGGTTTAAGATCAGCGATGCTCTACAACTGGCTCGTATCTCTCTCCAACGAAATCTCCGCGTTCAACGTTTTCCGCTACATTACATTCCGAACATTCATCGCCTTCTTCACGGGATTCTTCGTGTGCTGGTGGTTTGGTCCGAAGTTCATCGGAAGCCTGGTTAAAAAGCAAATTGGTCAGAGCATCCGCGACGACGGTCCGCAAACGCACAAGAAAAAAGCCGGCACACCAACCATGGGTGGAGGTTTGATTCTCCTGGGCCTCGTCGTTCCCGCCGTCTTGTGGGTGAATCTTCTGGATCCATTGGTCTGGGCGGTTCTCTGCGTAACGCTCGGCTTTGGCTATATCGGTTACATCGACGACTCGTTGAAAGTGACGAAGAAGAACACGAAAGGTCTGCCCGGAAAGCTTCGCCTGATAGCTGAGTTTGCAATCTCGGCCGTCGTGATCGCGGTTTTGATTCATAAGTTTAATTTCTCAACTGTTGTGAACGTTCCGTTCTTCAAAAACGCGGGCCTCGATATCGGTTGGTTCTACGTGGCCTTTGGTTCACTGGTTGTTGTTGGTTGCGCCAACGCCGTGAACTTAACGGATGGACTCGACGGTCTCGCAATTGTTCCCGTCATCATTTGTGCGAGCACGTTTGCGGTCTTTGCTTACGTTGCGGGTCACTCCTCGATCGCGAATTACCTGCAGATCCCGTATATCGCGGGCGCAGGTGAGCTGACGCCTCTTGCCGGAGCCATGGTTGCGGCAGGTCTTGGCTTTCTGTGGTTCAACACGTACCCGGCCCAAGTTTTCATGGGCGATGTCGGAAGCCTCTCAATCGGTGGCTTCCTCGGCATCATGGCTGTTCTCACTAAGAACGAACTCTTGTTGGTGCTTTTGGGAGGCGTCTTCGTTGTCGAAGCGCTCTCGGTCATCACGCAAGTCATCTCGTTCAAACTGACTGGGAAGCGCGTCTTTAAAATGGCTCCCATTCACCATCACTTTGAATTAAAAGGGCTCACCGAAACCAAAATCATCGTGCGCTTTTGGATCATCTCGATTCTTTTGGCGATCTTGAGCTTAAGCACTCTGAAGCTGAGGTAACAAAGCATGACCCCCATTTCCGAAGTCAAAGACCTAAAAGATAAACGTGTACTCGTCGTCGGCCTCGCGCGCAGCGGTGTTTCGATGGTGCACTTCCTCCAGGAAGCTGGCGCACAAGTCACCGTGAGCGACCATAAGTCGAAGGCGGAACTTTCTCCTTCGCTTGAACTCATCGATGGTCTCGGTGTGCAGCTTGATCTCGGTGGCCACACGCCGAAGACGTTCCTCGCTCAAGACTTGATCGTTTTGAGCCCCGGTGTTCCGCCGAATTTGAAGATCTTCGACTACGCTCGATCGCACGGTGTAACCGTTACGGGTGAGTTTGAGTTTGCGACTTGGTTCATTAAAGAGCCAATCATCGCCGTCACCGGAACGAACGGTAAATCGTCGACGTGCAAGTTGACGGAGCTCTTCCTCACGGAGTCGGGCCGCAAGTGTTGGCTCGGCGGTAACTTCGGTGAGCCGCTCATCGAGTACGTTCGCAAAGTTCACAAGACTGGTGAGAAGTACGACACCGTTGTCGCGGAAGTGTCGAGCTTCCAGCTTGAGCACTGTGAGCGCTTCACTCCGCAAAACGTCGTCTTCACGAACTTGGCGGAGAACCACCAAGATCGTTATCGCTCGATGGAAGACTACGTAAATGCAAAACGCCGCATCTTCCAGAACACGAACCAGGCTACGACTTCGATCTTGAATGCGGACGACAACGCAGTTGTTGAACTCGCGCGTGATCCCGCAGTTCAGCGTGGTCGTATTTTCTACTTCTCTCGCAAGCCTCAGCTTGAGCCGCAGATCATGACGATCGGTGGTGCCGTGTGCATCAAAGACGAAATCCGCGTTCGTACAGGCCCGGATATCGAGTACTACACCGTCAAAAACATGAAGATGCGAGGGAAGCATTCGATCGACAACATCATGGCGGCGACTCTCGCAGCTCGTGAGCACGGTGCGGATCACGACTCCATTCAGCGCGTGATCGACTCGTTCCCAGGTATGCCTCATCGTCTCGAGTACGTTCGTCGAGTCGGTGGTGTTGAGTTCTTCAACGATTCGAAAGCTACAAACGTGCACGCGGTTCTTCGAGCTCTCGACGCGTTTGATGAGAACATCATCCTCATCATGGGCGGAAAAGACACGAACCTGAACTACGAAGCTCTTCGCGAAGTTGTTCGCCGGAAGGTGAAGAATTTGATCCTGGTCGGTGAAGCGAAAGAACGCATCAACCGCGATATCGGCGATTACTCGGAGACGTTCCTCATCGGCACGTTTGAAGAGGCAGTTTTGATCGCGTACCAAAAGTCACGCATCAACGACATCGTTCTTCTCTCGCCGGGAGCTTCGAGCTTCGACATGTTCGATAGCTACGAAGAGCGCGGGAACTACTTCAAAGAAATCGTGAAGCGCTTCCGCTAACCTCTGGTTAGACAGCCGATCGGGAAAAGCCGCTGGAGACAGCGGCTTTTTTTATGTCAGATTGACTCCGCCGGAACGGGTACAAGATTTGCGACATCCTTCTGAAAATTTTAAAAGGAGGGGTCAATATGAAACCCATTCGTGCGTTTTTAGTCGTTTTGTCACTGCTCGTTTTCTCTAGCTTTGCCTTCGCTCAAGATCAAGTTGAATGTGTGCAGAAAGATGAGTCGGGCGAGCCCGCGTACTCTTTCTTTCTCGAAAATGGGGAAGCGAACCACTTCAAAGCTTCGCCGCAAGCCTGCGGCTACGGAAAATGCACCTTCAATAGCGACTGCTGCGGCGGCGATTGTCACTTCGGTCAGTGTCGCGGAAAGAAAGACTCAGGCGGAAGCTGCGGTTATGGCAAATGCACGTTCAACAGCGATTGTTGTGGCGGCGACTGTCACTTCGGACAATGTCGCGGCAAAAAAGATTCCGGCGGCAGCTGCGGTTATGGCAAGTGCACGTTCAACAGTGATTGCTGTGGTGGCGATTGCCACTTTGGTGAGTGCCGCGGAAAGAAGAAGTAATTCAAGGCGGGTGGCACTTTGTTAGCGCCACCCACGTTTCTTACTCGGTAGCGCCTTCGCGATTCTTGATTGCACTTAAGTGTTCGGAGAGATGCTCCGCTCGCGAACGCTCGCCGATGTAGCAAGTCTCAACGCTGTTCTGTGAGTAAACTCGTTTTGCTGATTCCCCTTTGAGCTGAACATCGATTGAGACATTGTAGTCCGCCGGAGCTTCGCTGAGGCAGGTCGGCGTCGCGCTTAAGTTTTCGCGAGCCACATCAGCCATGTGCTCATCTAGCTGATCAAATTGATCTTGATCCACCAATCCCGTTGTCACGTCACCGCAACGATCTAGGCGGTAGTTGCGGTCGGCATTCACGACGAACTTATGCACTTGGCAGGCGCCGGGCATAACTTCGCCGAAACCTTCTTCCATCGTGATCGTGGCCCAGGCGCGGGCAACGGTGGGATTGTTGTTTCCGCCGTTATTGCCTCCATTGCCGGTGCTGCCGCTCTCGCTCGGCGGCGGTTGGGATTGAGGCGCATTGTTGCCATTGCTGTTGTCATCGCCGCAGCCAAAGAGGGCTGCAGCGAGAAGTCCGCACGTGAAGATGGATCTGAGTTGCATGGTGGTCTCCTCCTGCTTGCGCGAATTGAACCGCGAATCTCGGGTAGGGCAGGAGGAGAGTTTGAGACGTCACGGGAATTAGACGGACGCCTCGTGAATCGTGAAGGTTTCGCGAGCTTAAAAACAAAATTTGTTTGCGGGCTCCGGAGTGGTGTCGCATCGCATCCCGCAAAGGTGCCAGGCACCTCTGCGGGATGCGATGCAAGCAGGTCGGAAGCTACTTAGTTCTTGTGGTCTTCGTCGACGCCGGCCTCTGCGTTTAGGGCATCACGTAAATAGCTCGTCTGATACGCCGAACTAGTAAGAAGCTGTGGCGTAAATAGAAGAACGAAAGCTTCTCCCTTGGAAAGTTGAGCCGCTGGTGCTCGCAATGCCGCTGAGTCGAGAAGTGTCTTCGGCGTGCGAACAATCACGAATGCGGGAGCTGATTGGCCGGAACGCACGGTAAGAGAGGTCCCCTGAGCCATCGCCTCGGGAGAAGCCTTGATTCCAAATTCCAAATCAATCAAATCCGATCTAGGAGCCTGGATTTTCTGAGTGACAGTCAACTGCCCAGAAGACCACGGCGTTTCCGAATTTCTAGCGGAGAAAAGACCGTCGAGGTTCAAAGTCGAACTTGATCCGGATGACGCAGTAATCGTCGCAGTACGAATGACTTCAATATGCAAAGGAGTCTTCGCTCCGAAGGTCATTGCAAGAGAAGGAGGGAGATTAGGTCCCTCTGTAATCTGCTTATTCGCGTGGTGACGGGTTCCCGGCGTGATGCGGAGCCATTGCACATCGAGACGAATAATTCTATTTGAAGCGGGTGCGGGCTGATCTTTGATCTTGATCAGATTCAGCACATGAAGACGCCGCGGAAGCAGAGGCCGGTAGTCGCGCACCATGGCTAGAGTTAGTTCCTCGGCGCGGGATCTTTCTTTCTCATCTTCCGCCATACCGTGTAGCAAAATTGTGTCGAGTTGGACGCCAATCATGATTTCAGGGTTACCAATGAAATCGTTCAGGCCTGTGATGGCGGAGTGAAGCCGACTTGTGCCGATCGTTGTTCCCATCGAATCGAATCGGTCCGACGATCCATATTCCGCGGAGTAAAGAGTTCCGTAGAATAAGGCCAGCGCTGCGACTCCGGCAACGATGAGGCCCGCGGGGGATTTTAGTCGAGATACGAAGCTTTGGATAAAGCGGAGCACTTGATAGTCCTTCCATTTATTCTCTTGCCTCGCTTTTGTCGGATTTTTCGATTGAAAGGTTGATGACTCTCGTCTCGAGAACGGTGAGATAAGTGCCGATAAAAGTGTCGAAATGAGGTCGAAACAGGTCCTGCTTTCAATTATTCTCGCACTTACGACGTTCGTCGTGGCTCCGTGCTTCGCCCAAAAAACTCCCGGCGTAGCCGAAGGAGCTACGATCACGGGACAATACCGCACGCTCGATCTCCGGCTTCCCGAACCCCATAGACCGCCGCACAACCAGCTTCAGTTAGATCCTCAGCGTCCGCTTGCGAATCCGCGAGCGCTCGACTCCGCACAACCGCCGTCATCAAGGCCGCCACCACAGCCCGCGCAACCATCTGCGGGCACAAGAACGTGGACCAATCCTCCACCGCGAACCACAAGCGCGGGCTCATCTAACTTTGCGGCCGTGAATCTCGATGCCGAAGGTGGAGTCAGCGTGTACTCCTCACCCTCAGATCGCGCGAGAGAAGTCTACCGAATCTCGCCAGGTGAACGGTTTAAAATCAAAAGCGAAACGCGAGATGGCGGCTACATCGTCGAAGGGCGCGACGTTCAAGGAAAGCCGCGCGATTTTTTCGTCGCACCATCGAAAGACATCCGTCGCCTCTCCGCGAGTCAGGAAGATCAAAAAGTTTTCATCGACCTTCCAGATCATCGAGTGTCGCGCGCGCTCCGCGGTCTGAACGACGGGAAAGTCGTGGCGAAGCTCGACAACAAATCCGATCTGCAGCTCAAAGACGTCGTTCTGCAAGAGACCGGGCAAAAGGATCGAAACGGCTGGAGTGTTCAGGGTCGGTATCTCGTTTCATCGAAGAACGGCGAAGAAGGTTGGATCGATAAGAATGAAGCGGCCTCACGCAAACGCGAAGGTGTGCTCTCGAAGTTCGATGCTTCCGCAAATGGAGCGTGTGTAGGAACTCTCGGACCCATGCTGCAAAGCCCGGATCAAACGTTGAGTGGATTGCTCGCCGATCTCTGCGATGAGGCCGTGGGAAAACAAATGCCCGCAATCTTCAAAGCCGTCGGCGCGTGCGTAAAAGATGACGAGATAGAAGATAAATACCGCAAACTCGCTAAAAACAAAGTACTCGCGGCGTGGCCTCAAGTGAAAAATCTCAGGCGCACAAATGGCGAGCCTGCGACGAAGACTGACCTCGTGAATATCGATCTTCTCGCGCGCACGCTTTACGGGGAGATGGAAACTTGCTCGCAAAAGAGCGAAGCTTATCCGCGTGCGGTGTCGAAGCTTATCCTCAATCGCGCGGATTTTGCGAAAGCCAATCCTTCGCGAGCGTCGCTCTTTATCGACCCAGACCGCGCAAAAGAGCCCAACGAGAACGAACTCACCAACGCGATTTTGAAGCGAAAGCAGTTCTCACCGTGGAACGTTTCGGATCCGACGGCTCCGAGAATTCTTTGTCCGCCGACGGATACAAAGAAGCCCTACGGAATTGGACGCGCGCCGATTCCGGATGAAATTGCGACGTGGAAAGCAATGGTCACCATCGCCGCGCAATCGGTGCTCGGAGATAAATCATATAAAAATCGATCGCGCGATATGCGGGATCTCTACTTCACATCGAATGGTGCCAAGATTGAAGGGCTAGAACGAGTGAAGAATGTTTCAGTAGGCGGGGAGAAGATCACGGATCCATCTTGTTTGATGATGTGGAAGGATCCGAAGCTCACGCCGGAAAAAGCACCGGGACTCATCCCGGTGCCTGATCGCTACTAAACTCCGTGCTGTTTCAAGAGAGAAACGATCGCATCTTTCGGCTGATTGCCGACGAGACGACCGACTTCCTGGCCGTTCTTGAAGAGAACGAGCGTCGGGATTCCGCGAACGCCAAACTGAGTCGCGATGCCTTGAGCCGCGTCGACATCGAGCTTCACGATGCGCGAAGTAGCGCCGAGAGTACCGGCGATTTCCTCAAGCTTCGGCGCGAGACTTTTGCACGGACCGCACCAATCAGCATAGAAATCGACGAGAACCGGAACGTTGCTGTCGATGACATCGGTTTTGAAGCTGTCTTCAGAGACTTTATTAATGAATTGCGACATTTATTCCTCCAGTTCGCATCTAGATAACTTACGTTTAAATCAAATTCATTCTTCGCAGCTGCCGCCCGCGCAGATTTTCTCCTGATAAGTCTGGATGATCTTCACGAGATCCGACGAATTTCTCGGACCGATAATCTCGGTCAGATAATTCGTCAGCCGATCAATCGTAGCGTCGAGTTCAGTTTCAAGAGCTACGGCTTTCTTTGTCGGCGCAATTGTAATCGCACGTGCGTCTTCCGCACTCGCTTCGCGCTTGAGCAGACCTTTCTTTTCGAGAGCATCCACGAAACGCGTAAGCGTTGAAGGCGCTAGATTCAACCTTTCAGCCAAGTCTTTTTGCGTCGAATTCGGTGCTGCCAGCACCAAACGCAAAAAGTAGCCGTGAGACGCCGATAACCCGAGCTTGGCGAACTCTTCCTCCCAGCGTTTATTGATCTCGCGCGTGAAGGTGTTCAGATTAAAAAAGAGGCACTTCTCGTACATCGCCCTCTATTGTAAGGGAGGTTAGTTGCATATACAACTGAATTATTTGTATATGCAACTAATGGAAATCCTGGGAGATTTGAGTAAGCCAGCGCGAAAGGGGCAAAGCGTCTAATTTTGAGACGCTTCGCTAGTTAGTTTCTTTGGCTAATTTTTCGAGCGCAGAGCCCGTGAGTCGATGAACGGTCCACTCCTCCATAGGCTTTGCGCCTAAGCGCGCATAGAATTCCCACGCTCGTTTGTTCCAGTTCAAAACGGACCACTCCAAGCGCCCTCCGTTCAAATCAAGGGTCCTTTGCGCGAGTTCCGCAAGAAGCTTCTGGCCAATCCCGTGGCTGCGGTGTTCGGGACGGACAAAAAGGTCTTCAAGATAGAGGCCCGGCTTTGCGAGGAAAGTTGAGTAAGTTGTGAAGTAGAGCGCAAAGCCTGCGTTCGTCACGCCACTCTCAGTTTGGAGTTCGGCAATCAGAACGCGCGCGGCCGGTGTTTCTCCAAAAAGTGTCGCGCGGATTTTTTCTTCCGTCGCGACAACTTCGTGCGAGAGCTTTTCAAATTCAGCGAGGGCCTTGATCAACTCAAGGATCACGCCTGCATCGTTGCTCCGTGCTTCGCGGATGTTCACTTTCATTTCTGACATAACTTCCTCTCTCGAGACCAAATCGAAATTCAGCAGTGAACTTCTTCGCTCAAACTCGACAACCGAACTCGACTTTGGGCTCGCTTTACGAATTCGCCATCTGCCCATTTCAAACGCAAAGAAGGCGCGGAAAAGGTAGCAGGTCTTCGTGCGTTCGCATATCCTGATTCACACGTCCAAGTGAGGTCGATGTCTTGACGCGTCTTGATCGAGGTTTACTACTCGCCATTTTTGCATTGCTCGGCATCGGCCTGGTTCAGGTCTATTCTTCGAGCTTCATCTTTGCCATCGAATCCCGCGGCGACGGGCTTTATTTCTTTAAGAGACAGCTCGCGTTCTCGTTCGTCGCAGTCGCGGTGTTGCTCGGTACCGCTTCGATTCCGTTTCGCTTCGTGCAGCGGCTCGGTTGGCTCTTGTGGCCTCTCGCCGCTCTCGGCGTTGCCGCCACGATGGTGCCGGGTCTCGGGATTCGGGCAGGTGGTGCCGCACGTTGGCTGAATCTCCCTGGCGGTTTCGTGTTTGAGCCTAGCGAGCTTCTCAAGATCTCGCTTTCGCTTCTCCTTGCGACTTACTTCTCGGGGAAACTTTTCCCTGAGCGTTTCGAAAAACTAGCTGCGTACGATTTTCCGGCAAAAACCGCGCTCTTCGCAATCCCGCTCTATTTAGTTCTGCGTCAGCCCGACTTTGGATCCTTCTTCATTTGTACTTCTGTGTTCATCGGGATTCTCTTCGCGTTTGGCCTCAAGTGGCGCTTCGTGGTGGCGACACTTGCGGCAGCTGTTCCGGCTTTTTACTTCCTCGTGATGAACGTGCCTTACCGTCGCGCGCGGATCCTCGCGTTTCTTGATCCGTGGCAAGATCCCGAGCAGAAGGGCTTTCAAGTCATTCAAAGTATGCTGAGCTTCCAAAGCGGCGGCTTGCTTGGTGCAGGTCTAGGTCAGGGTCAAGGAAAGCTCTTCTTCCTCCCGGAGGCGCACACGGATTTCACGCTCGCCGTTTTAGGTGAAGAGATGGGATTCATCGGGATTATGCTAGTGCTCTTCCTCTACGGTTATCTCGTGTTTCGTGGCTTGCAGTTAGCGGCTCGCACCGAAAACATTTTCGCAAAAGTTCTCGCACTAGGCTTAAGCCTAACGTTTGCGCTTTCAGTCTTTATCAACTGCGGTGTCGTGATGGGGCTTCTCCCGACCAAGGGCTTGACGCTTCCTTTCCTTTCGTACGGTGGAAGTTCCCTTGTCATGAGTTGTTTTCTCTTTGGCCTCTTGCTAAACGTGGAGCGACTTGATCGTGAAGCGATTCCCGTAGGTAAAAGGGCTGAACGTTTGATGCGTCGGCGCTAGTCGGCGTCACTGAAAAGGCTCCGTTGTTTCTCTTTTAGGTCGGCCTTCGTCGTCGACGAATATTTCTAGGATCATGAAATGGCATCTTCATCCATGAGTAACAACACTTCCGCTTCGAATGCCGAGACCGCAAAAAAAGGTGTCATCGTGATTGCGGGCGGCGGGACAGGCGGGCACATCTATCCGGGCGTTGCGATCGCGCGTGCGGTAGAGCGTCTACATCCCGATCTCGAAGTTCACTTCGTCGGTGCGCAAGGTGGTCTTGAAGAGAAGATCATTCCGCGCGAGAAGTTTCCCTTACACACCGTGCCGGTCGGGAAGCTTCATCACAGCGTGGGCCTTTTCACTCGTATTAAGACGGTATTGAAGCTTCCGCTCGCGTTCTTTGCGGCCATCTCGATTTTGAGAAAGCTCAAGCCCGTTGCCGTTCTCGGTGTTGGTGGTTTTGCTTCCGGACCCATGCTCTTTGTTTCCTCGCTCTTTGGTTATCGCAGTCTTATCTGGGAGCCGAACGCGTACCCTGGGCTAGCGAATCGACTGCTCGCTCGCCGCGTTGACGAGTGTTTACTTGTCTTTGAAGAAGCCGGCCGCCATATGCAGGCTCGCAAGACGACGCCTTCAGGCTTGCCGGTGCGGGCGACGATGATTCCGGCTCCGCAAGAAAAGCTCGCCGATGCACCCGCAACTCAACCTTTGCGAGTTCTGGTGTTCGGCGGAAGCCAAGGCGCCCGCTTCATCAACAACTTGGTCGCTGACACCGTAAAAGCCGGCGGCTTTGCGGGCGTTGAATTCGTTCACCAAACAGGTCCTTACGATTTCGAGCGCATCAAGCAAGTTTACTCCGAGGCGCAAGACGCCTCGAACGTGAAGGTGTTTGAATACTTGCACGATATGGATCAGCGCTATCAATGGGCTGACCTAGTCGTTTGTCGAGCCGGTGCGAGCACCGTGGCCGAAATCTGCGCTTGTCAAAAAGCGGCGATCTTCATTCCGCTCCCGACGGCTGCGGACGATCATCAAAGAAAAAACGCGGAAGTCCTGGCGCGCGCGGATGCAGCCCTTTTGTTCCAACAAAAGGAACTCACGCCCGAAAAATTTCGCCAAGCGATTCTCCGGTTTCGCGACGATCGCACGGCGATTCGCCGCATGGAAGAAAAAGTCCGCACCTTCCAGTTCCCGAATGCGGCCGAAAAAATCGTGGAGCGTTTGTTAGCCAAGAACTCTGAACAAACGTCCTCGCAAGAAAGCTGATCAAAGAGGTAAGCGATGCGTTTAGCGCAAGCGAAGGTCCATTTCATCGGTATCGGCGGGATCGGCATGTGCGGTCTTGCGGAACTGCTTCGCAATATGGGTGGGCAAGTTTCGGGAAGCGACCTCGCCGAAAACGCGAACACAACGCGTCTGCGAGCCCTTGGCATTGACGTGCATCTCGGCCACGCAGCCGCAAACGTGAAAGACGCCGAAGTCGTCGTCTATACAAGTGCCGTTCGCCAAGACAATCCGGAACTCAAAGAAGCTCGTCGTTTAAAAATCCCTTTGATCCCTCGCGCCGAGGCCCTTGCGGAGATCATGCGACTTAAGAGAGGCGTGGCGGTCGGTGGCTCTCACGGAAAAACGACGACGACGTCTTTGACGGCGTCGATCTTTCTCCACGCGCAAGCTCAACCCACGATCGTCGTAGGCGGTAAGCTTGACGTCATCAAATCGACTGCGCTCTTGGGTCAAGGCGATTGGCTCATTGCCGAAGCAGACGAGAGCGACGGAAGTTTCTCGCGTCTGAGCCCCGAGATCGTGATCGTCACGAACATCGACAACGATCATTTGGATTATTACGGGACGGTCGCGCAGTTAAAGAAAGCCTTCTTCGATTTTGCAATGCGCGTCCCTTTCTACGGGCTCGCGATCGTTTGCGGAGATGATCCTGCCGTGCGCGAAACCTTCCAAGATTACGGTAAACGTATTCTTTGCTACGGATTCGGCGAGAATAACGATCTCCGTATCGAAGGCGAAAAAGGCGAGTACAAAGTTTATCATCACGGAAAACATGTCGGCGAATTCCGTCTTCAAGTCCCGGGGCGGCACAATGCACTCAACGCCGCGGCCGCACTCGCCGCGGGCCTTGAAGCGGGCTTTCCGTTTTCAACTTGCGCGGAAGGTTTGGCCTCCTTTGCTGGCGTCGATCGGCGCTTCCAGCATAAAGGTGTTACCGCAAGCGGCATCGACGTTTACGATGACTATGGTCATCATCCCACCGAAGTGCAGGCCGTTCTTCTCGCGTTTAAAGAGAAGTTCCCGAATCGTCGCATCGTTACGGTCTTCCAGCCGCATCGCTACTCGCGAACGCTTCTTTGTTGGGATCAGTTCCTCACTTGTTTTAATAACGCCGATCAGCTCTTCATCTGTGATGTTTACGCTGCAGGCGAAGATCCCATCGCAAATATTTCTTCCGAGCGTATGGTGAAGGAGATTCGCGAAAACGGCTCCAATCTCACTGCAGAACTCCTCCCAAACTCCATCGACCGGATTGCACGCCTAAAAGCGGAGCTGAAGCCAGGTGATGTCTTTGTCACGCTCGGTGCAGGCGACGGTTGGAAGTTGGGCATGCAGATTCTTGAGGGAGACTCTGCAAAATGAGTTCGGCTCCGAAGGCGGCACCAACGTTCTCGATCGAACAGCGAGTACCGTTAGCTTCGATGACGTCGTGGCTCGTGGGCGGCGAGGCTGAATACTTCGCGCAGCCGTACACGGTTGAGCATCTCAAAGAAGCCTTACTCTGGGCCCGCACCAACAATCAGCCCGTTACGATTCTATCCGGTGGAACAAACGTTCTGATCTCGGATCAAGGCGTAAAGGGAATAGTCATTACTTTAAGGAAGATGGCCGGTGCCGCAGTTCGTGAAGAAAACGGTCGTCTTCATCTAGATTGCTTAGCGGGAACTTCGAAGTCCGAGCTCCTTAAAAACTTTCTGAAGTACAAACTTGAACCGGCTCTCTTTCTTGCGGGTCTACCGGGTGACGTCGGTGGTGGCGTCGTCATGAATGCCGGCGTAAGCGAAGGTTTCAAGCCGCGCGAGTTTGTAGAAATCACGGACTGGGTTGAAGTCATGCGCTGGAGCGAGACGAAAAATGACTTTGAAGTGGTGAGACTCGAGGCCAAAGAGCTCCATTGGAGCTATCGACATTGCGAAGGATGGCGCCCAGGAATCATCGTGCGTGCCGGACTCTCATGGCCACTTGAGCCTTCAGCCGATATCTTGCAGCGGGTGAAACAAGCGAACCAAACACGTCTTACGAAGCAGCCTCTCGATATGCCGAGCTGTGGCTCCGTCTTCGTAAATCCGCCAGGGCATGCGTCCGGACGCTTGATTCAAGAGAGCGGGTTGAAAGGTTTCACGATCGGTGGAGCAAAGGTTTCCGAAAAACATGCGAACTTCATCGTGAACTTCGATCAGGCCAAAGCAATCGACATCCATCGAGTGATTGAACACGTGAAGAAAACCGTGAAAGATCAAAAAGGCATCGAGCTTCGAACCGAAGTTGTTTATCTCGGGGATTGGACAGGGAGCGCAGCATGAGCGGAGCAGATAAAAAATCAATGAGCGCGGAAGACTCTGCCTTCCTCGATGGTCTGAAAAAAGACTTTCTCGATGAGTCGCGCTTAGAGCTCGATGCCTGGGAAGAAAACCTTCTCGATTACGACTCGGACGGCGACTCATCCTATCTCGATGACTTCAAACGCCAAGTGCATTCGATGAAGGGTTCTTCAGCCGCCATCGGTCTCGTCGAAGCTAACCAAATTTTGCATGAGCTCGAAAACTGGCTTCAGCAGGCGCAAAGCGGGATGTCCCGCAAAGACATGGTGACGTCGGCGCTCAAGTTCGTCGATCAAATGCGCGTCTACTGCTCTGCTCTCGCAAATAAAGACAACGCGAAAGTCACCGCCGCGGCCCAAGCTCTCAAGAGCCTCGTCAGCTAAATATCCTTAGTCTTAGCCCGACTGAAGTCCAAAACACGAACTCGACTTTATCCGAGCTGTCCTTCCGTAGGGCTTTCTGACTATACTTTTCAACTAAATGAACACGATCCGACGTTTGACCTATTTTCTTTCAGCCTTTGTGCTGGGTGCAGGAGCGCTTTTAGCGTTCTTCCACCACCTTGGTCTGTTTGAAGTCAAAGGTGTGCCCGTTGAATTCGTGTTTAATGACGAGAACGCTCAAGGTCGCGGAATGACTCCCGCCGAAGCACAACTCAAAGATCGTATCGAGGCGAGCGTAAAACCTCTCAACGGCAAGCGCATTTGGGAAATCGACCTCGATGACGTACGCACGACGCTCGTGCGCGATGAATGGGTGAAAGACATTTTGATCTCGCGGGCGCTTCCGAACGAACTTCGCGTGCGCGTAAGCCCGAAGAACGCGGTTCTTCTCTTGGTAAACAAAAAAGGTGAGTTCGTACCGGTTACGGACGATGCGGAATTGCTCAATCCGCTTCCTTTGAGCGTGATTCCCGATGTTCCGCTTCTTCGAGGTGAGATCTTTGGAAGTGATCTCGACCGAAGGAAAGCAGCAGTTGAATTCGTAGGCGAGCTCGATACACAAGGCGTGTTGAGTCGGCGCAACGTTTCGGAAATTGCCTGGACGAACGAAGATGGATTTGTGCTGACGCTGATCCATCCTAAAGTCGAAGTAAAACTCGGTGAATCGAAAGTAGATTTGAAAGTGTTGCGGGTCGCGCAGGTCTTGAATTATCTGTCCGCGAACAATCTTAAAGGACGCGTCATCGACGCAAGTTTCTCTAAGAAAGTTCTTGTCAGACTGCGTAAGGGTCCGTAGCCTTAAGTTTGGGAGCACCGCCAATCGGTTGGAAACACTCCGCTTTTAGGCAACCTCGAGCTTAGTTCAGGTTCGACCTAAGTCGGGAGAAAAAGCTAGACGAAGCAATTCGTTTGGCCAGCCAAACGATGATTTTTCGGTGTGAGAGTGACCCCGATCTTGATCCAACTTCGGCTGGATGAAGATCTAAAACAGGCAGAGCAACAAACTGATTTTGTTGAACCCGTCAAAGGACTGGCGGGCACTTTGTCGGACCTGATGGCGAAGGACGCAAATCAGGCGAGGTTAAGGATGACGACGAAAATTTCCAAGACGGGCCAAGGCTCGTCTAAAGGCATCACGAAAAAGCAACACGTCGTAGCTGGGCTCGACATCGGCACGACGAAAGTTTCGCTCGTGATCGGTGCCGTCAGCGCTTCGACGCAAATCCAGCTCGCCGCTCCAGGCGCCGCTCCCGAAATCAACGTCGACATTGTTGGCCTCGGCACAGCACCCAATACGGGGCTTCGCCAAGGTGTAGTCGTCAACGTTGAAGCGACAACGGAGGCGATCGCGAAAGCTCGCGAAGAAGCGGAGCTGATGTCCGGTCACGAAATCGAAGAGGTTTACATCGCCGTCGGCGGCAATCACATCAAGTCTTTCGATTCGCGCGGCATGGTCGCGATTCGAAATAAAGAGGTGAAGTCCGAAGATATCGATCGCGTGATCGAAGCGGCGAAGGCCGTTGCTGTTCCCGCGGATCGCGAAGTGCTTCACGTTCTCCCTCGCGAGTTCAAACTCGACGATCAAGCTGGCATCTTCGATCCGATTGGTATGTCTGGCGTTCGCCTTGAAGCGAACGTCCATATCGTGACCGCTGGTAAAACGGCGCTTCAAAACATCGTTAAGTGCGCGGAAAAGGCGGGGCTCAAAGTTCGTGGCCTCGTTCTCCAACAGTTGGCGAGCTCACTCTCGGTTTTGAGCGATGACGAAAAGAAGTTAGGCGCTGCGGTCGTCGATCTCGGCGGCGGCACTTGCGACATCATCACTTACGTCGCCGGCTCGGTTGCGCATACGTCAACCGTTCCCGTCGGTGGACAACACTTCACGCAAGATATCGCCATGGGGCTGCGGACGCCGCAGACCTCTGCTGAAAAAGTAAAAAAGAAGCATGGCTGCGCGATCGCCGATCTCGTCGACGAGAACGAAACGATCGAAGTCGAGGGCGTGGGAGGGCGAAAGCCCCGCGCAGTCTTGCGCAGAGATTTGTGCGAGGTGATTGAACCTCGTGCGGAAGAAACATTGGGACTCATCTGGCACGAGATCCGTAAATCGGGGCTCGTGAATCAGATCGGCTCCGGAATCGTGCTCACAGGCGGCGCTTGTCAGCTCGAAGGCTTACTCGAAATGGGTGAGTTCATTTCGGACATTCCGGTTCGCCGGGGAGTTCCCGAACAAGTCGGCGGCCTCACGGATGTTGTGCGCTCACCTGAGCACGCGACAGCGGTGGGACTGTTGAACTACGCGGTCGATAACATGACCGCGCAAGAGCGCCAGCGTCTCGTTGCGACTCCGGTCGAAGCGGGAGTTTCCGACGTCATGTCGGGCTGGGCCCAGAAGGTGAAAGACTTCTTCGGCGGCGCGCTCAATTCTTGATCGAAGTTAAAGATAACGGGCTGAGGGGCCTCTAACAAAAACTACAACGCCGGGCAGACCGGCACGAGCCGCAGAGACCAAATGCGGTGGTAAAATCTCGGCGTAGACCGAGAGGCGCGGGGCGGAGCCCTTCGCTCTAACCGGAGGGTTCAATATGTTTGAGCTGGAAGAGAACATCAACATCGGCGCCAACATTAAAGTCGTAGGCGTCGGCGGCGGCGGTAACAACGCGGTCACGACCATGATCGACGGCGGCCTGAACGGTGTTGAGTTCATCGTTGCCAACACCGATCGCCAAGCACTCGCGGCACACAAGGCACTCACAAAAATCCAGCTCGGATCCGAACTCACTAAAGGTCTCGGCGCCGGCGCAAACCCTGAAGTCGGTAAGCGCGCAGCG
>SYLX01000049.1 GCA_005808505.1 Bdellovibrionales bacterium
TTCACCTCATGCTCGCTACGTTCGTGATGTCGATCGTTCTCGGCATTGGTCACCTCATCACTATGTTCTGAGCGCAACGTGCGCCACTGGGCCCCATCTCTCCTCTTCTTCATCGCCCTTTGTTTTCTAAGCTCGCAAGCTGCGGGCGTGGCCGATGATTGCCTCGATCTCAAAGACGAGCGATTCAAACCCTATCGCCTGACGCCGCTGCCTCTTCCCCCGACTGAGTGTCCGCCGATCTCCGATCACGGACGCTTTAAAATTCACAACGAAACTAAAGGCTGTCCCGACACGTCTCTTCTAATAAAAACTTTGAACGAAGGAATCGCGGCGTTCGAAAAGGAATTCGGCCCTGTGGAAGGTGACTTTATCGTTCGTTTGGGCGCCGGTCTTGCTGCTGGCTACAGCGTAAAAGATGATGAGCTCAAGTTTGCGAGCACGACGAAGACGATCGACTCGGGACTCAAATCCGAAGATGTGCAACTTCACGAACTCTTCCACCAACTTTCCTGCCGAAAGTTTCCTCGCTTCTGCGATCTCATGAAAAAAGACCCTCGCCCCGTGGAAGCCGAAGCGATCGCGGAAGCCACCGCCGATTTTTTTGCGTACAAGCTTCGACCCGACGGGTGCTTTGGCGAGAACTTTCTCACGCGCGCAAAATGCGTTCGACCCTACAAAACAGATCTCGATTACGCACTCACGGGAGGCGAGCACGGAAAAGGAGCGGTGCTCACGTCTCACCTCGTCTCGAGCTCGACTTCCATGGCGGATTTAAAGCGCTACTTCGAAGGCTCCGACCATTCGCTCAAGGCCCTTGTGAAACCCAGTAGCTGGGATAAATTCTCTCTCGGCGAAAAACGTGTCGAAAGCCGCGTCTTCTCGGCGAACATGCGCTCAAGATTCAATAACTCGTCTTTTGTGATGAACACGAATGAAGGGAGCGTGCGGATTGAATTCAACGAAACCCTTCGTGCGCGCTATCCGCGAGCGAGCGCAAGGCTTGTCCCCGAAGAAGGCCGCGCCACTTCCGTAACGGCTTCTCAAGCCACCGCGGTACTTGGCGGTTATGAATTCAACCTAAAAGGCAACGGAAGCGGCCGCGCGAAATATTTCGTCGAGATCATCGAAGACGGAAAACTCATTGGCCGAGAGCGCATCTTCATCGAACAGCGCTCGCAGTCTCGGCGCGTTCTCGATGGAAGCACCCGTCACGCCGAATAAGATCACTTACAAGTGAAAAGATCTTTCTCAATCTTGAGAGTCTTTGCGACCCAAGTTGTTTTCACGAGCGAGCTCATTCTAGCGTAGTCGAGATCGATGTAGCCCTCCGGAAAGCAGCGAACCATCAGGTAAGTGAGAAAGCCCGGATCCATTGAGTTAGCCGGGCTACCTTTGATGTAATAGGGCGCCATGAAGCGAAGGAGCTCCTCAGCAGCCGATGAGCCATAGGAATACCGAACCACATCGCCTTTAAGACCTAAGCGGCTCTCCCAAAGTTTGAGCTCAATTTCGATGTCTTTCGATTGCTTTTGGACATGGCGCTGAGCACGTGCACAGACGGCAGCACAATCAGGTTGCGCGGCCAAACCTTCAACGGCGCTAAAAACGAGCGAAAGGGCGACGAAACTTGCCTTGAAAATCGAGAGCTTCATGATCCTCACTCCAACTCATCGCGAGTTGCGCCCGACCGATTCACCAACATCCAGCTCGGCCGAGCCAACCACCGCAATCCGCTTTCATCACGAATCATGCCGCAAGCGAGCGCCTCTAAATTCGATTAAAACCCTGGCAGGTGTCGAGAAAGCTGACAGCGCTGGCCAATTTGGGGGTCGCGCCGCCTCCCCGACTCCGCAGAGTCTATTCGCGAAGCCTCGCCGTAACCTTCGCTACGAGCTTGTCTTGAAAGGCCCGAACTTCGTCTTTTTCTTTCGCGGTCGCGGCACTTAACAAAACAAACGGAATATATTCGCGAGGCGAAGCTGGATCTCCTAAGGGAATGTATCCGGCAAGCTGATAAGCACCACGCAGGGTTCCTGTCTTTGCGCGAGCAATTCCTTCAGCTGCCGTCTTTTTCATCCGGTTTTTCAACGTTCCGTCAACGCCCGCAATTGGAAGAGAATTCCACAGAACCGGGAAACTCGGATGCTTCGAAAACTCTCTCAAAAGCGCCAGGAACGCTCGAGGCGTGACTCGATTCGAGCGTGAGAGTCCTGCGCCGTCGATCAGATGGACTTCATCAGCGTATTCGGGATGACCTTGGTTTTTCATCCACGTCATTAAACTTTCGCGCAAAGCGAAAGACGCCACTTCCCGCAAATCGGAAGTCTTGTCTTTCTCGCGAACGGCAACCGCTTTGAAGATCGCGTCGGCCAAGAAATTATCGCTCTCTTTGTTCATGTAGCGCTCAAGATCGGAAAGTGGATCGGATTCGATGCGCAGACGCTCTTGAATGGCCGGGGCGCCTTCTGCGGATACGTCCTTCGACTCCTCAAGCTTCAGGCCCTGACGACCGAGCTCTTTCAGGAAAGCGTTTGCAAACCATGCTCGCGTATCTGGCACCGGTAGTTTTTGTGAAACGGGATCCCCACTCCAACTTCCGCCTACTAAATAACGAATGACGGCGCGGTCAGCCCCAAACTCGGGAACAATTGAGAGCAACGCCTTTGAGGCTTTTTTCAATTGGACGTTGAATGGAAACGCGATACCGCGATCTTCCCAATGCCCTTTGCGTAGGCCGGTAACAACAAGGCGCGCGCAATTTTGGTTGAAGTTGAACGCAACTGCGACCGCTCCGTAACATTCGAGATGATCTTCATCCTCAAGGCCTTCGGCCACACGCGCAAGGTTCAGGCGCTCGTCGACCGCCATCAATCGCGGTCGTCCAACGACCTTTTTGATTCCCCGTGCTTTCAGGGCGGCTACCATCTCGGCAATGCGCGTCCGACCGGGGCCCTCTTCTCCTTCTTCGTCGGCAATTTGCGGATCACCATCAGAGAGGATGATGAGATCCGATAAAGTTCTGCCGTCGGCACGTACCTGAAAGTTCAACTCAGTCGTGAATCGGAAATCGGGACCAACCGCTTCGAGCGCAAGAGCTGCCGTTACTACTTTGGTGATCGAGGCCGGAATAAAAAAGCGTCCTTCATTTTTGAACTCAGGCGTTGGCCCATCGATTGCTTTTCCGATCGAATAACCGGCCGTTTCGGAGGTCTCAATCACGAACTGACGCGTGCCGTTTTCAAAATCTACGGTCAGCGGGACCGACCGCTGTCGACCGACATCAGCACCGATCGCAAAGAAAGATCCTTCGATTCCGGGCTCCGTCGTAAGCGGTGCGTCCCCAACTTTTGCGCAAGCGCCCAAAGACAAACAGAGGAAAATAGACAGCGAAAAGGTGAAGAACGACCGACCACCAAACGAAAGCAAGCGGAAGAATTTGTTAGTTTCCACAAAACCCCAAGGGTCCTTCAACGACCGAAAAAGATCTTCGCGATTTCAATCGCACTCCCATCTGTTTTTCAACCGCTATCGCCCCAAGAGGTGGATTTAGAGAAGTTTCTGTTTATGTTTCACGCATCTACCGACGTCGGAACTCGTTGACAGCCCCGTCAACGACAGGCTTCAACATTTAAGCCCGGAGGATGGATCTGATAGGGCCTTTGGAGGAGACAAACACCATGCGGTTTGGTGTCGACCTAGGTGGAACAAAAACTGAAATCCTCGCGCTCGATGACGACGGCGAAGTTCGTCTCAGAGAACGCGTGGCTACTCCCGCCGCATCCGGTTCGAGTCTTTCGCAGCAACGAGAGCAGTACGAACAGATCGTGCTGATGATCCGCGACCTCGTGAAATCATCTGAGACCCGCCTTCAAAAAACTGGATCCGTTGGAATCGGAATTCCGGGCACAATTTCTCCGGCAACGGGTCGGGTCAAGAACGCCAATACAGTTTGTTTAATTGGTCGCGAGTTCGACCGCGATCTCGCCGCGGCCCTCGGTCGCGAGGTCCGTCTAGCGAACGACGCCAACTGTTTCGCACTTTCGGAAGCGAGCGACGGTGCAGGTGCGGGCCAAGCGGTAGTCTTCGGCGTCATCATCGGAACCGGCTGCGGCGCTGGCGTCGTTGTAAATGGCCAAGTGCTTGAAGGACCGAACTCGATTACGGGCGAGTGGGGTCACAATCCGCTCCCGTGGATCCGCCAAGATGAATTTCCGGGACCCAACTGCTACTGCGGAAAGCGCGCCTGCATAGAAACTTATCTATCCGGAACGGGCATTCGTCGCGATCACGCCGAATCGACGGGCCAAGATCTTGCCGCGCAAGAAATCCTCAGACTCGCGCAGTCTGGCGATTTGCGGGCGTTGGCATCGATTGAACGCTACGAAGATCGGATGGCGCGCTCGCTGGCGTCGGTGATCAACGTTCTCGATCCTAACGTGATTGTCTTCGGCGGAGGCATGTCGAACGTCGAAAGAATTTACGAGCAACTTCCAAAACTTTTGAAAAAGTATGTCTTCTCGGATGAAGTCGCGACGAAACTTACGCCCGCTCGCCACGGTGACTCGAGTGGCGTGAGAGGGGCCGCGTGGCTTTGGCCCATCAAACAAAAATGAATATGGAAAAAATGACGTCAAATAGAACTTCCGCCCGCAGCAAACTTATCTTCGACCGCGACGCCCGCTTTTGGATTTCGGCGTCCGCCTCATTACTCGTTGTTCTCTTTTTAGTGCTGACCCTCATCGTCGCTCTAGGTCCACAGATGGGTCTCGATGTAGACGGATTCGACCAAGGGATTATGAAGGCGGCCGCAGAGGCTCGGTCCGACGATTTTACGAAGGGAATGACGTTTACGACCGAGTTTGGTTCGGCGAGACTCCTGACAGCCTTTTGCATCGCCGCTGGTTTATTACTTCTCGCCGTGAAGAATTGGCGAGCGACGCTTTACATTTCCGCCGCTTCGGTCACGGCCGTCACCGCCGTTACGCTTTTAAAAACATGGATTGGCCGCGCTCGCCCCGACATTGCGGGTCGTTTAGTCGAAGCCGGCGGACACTCCTACCCAAGTGGGCATTCCATTGGCGCGGCTGCAGTCTACACGTCGTTTGCCGTAGTGCTTTGCCACTACATCCATCGACCGTGGAAGAGAGCCCTCATCCTGGCCTTGAGCTTTTTTATGGTAATGCTCGTCGGACTTTCGCGGATTTATCTCGGTGTCCACTATGCAACCGACGTCTTAGGCGGCGTTTGTCTCGGGACGGCGCTCGCCCTCTACTTCTCTCTCATGATCCCGCGGCGAAAACCGACGGACGCGGCTAATTAACGCCTCCGGTAGCGCTCGGTTTGGAACCGGTAGGCAATCGAGAGGCCTGCCGTAAAACGAGAAACGCTGAGCGCTCCCGTTGAAGTATTCGGAATGATTTCTTGAGTCGCCTCTTCCCAGGCCGCATTGTCTTCGTTTTGCGTTCGGGAGAAAAGTCGGAACGTCCAGTTCGATGTTGCGTAAAAGAGGTAACCAAATTCGATTTGGAAGGTTGAGCCTGTCCCCGTGCGCTCTCGATTCAAACCGTTGCGCGACCAGCTCAACTCGTTCCAGTAGAGTGACGGGATGACATTCAAGTACAAGTAATGGCTGCTGACTTGAAAACCAATTTCGGGACCGATCCCGGCCGATACCCACCATCTTAGAAAGTCCGTTTCCCCAGGGAGATCAGACCCAGAAAGTCTCGCATCTTTTCTTGAGACGCGAAACGATGGCACGAAAGCAAACGTTCCTCGGCTCGCTCGCCCACTTCGTAATTCGGGAAGCGACGTAATCGACAAGGCGCTCAGGTAACTCAGCCCTTTGGCGAAGCCCCCTTCGTGAACATCCGTAAGCTCATACATTTTGCCGTTAGCGCCCGTGCTGTTGTTCGTGATGCGTAAGTTGTCGGCGACCCAGTCGATCCCGACTGAGTTGGGAACAATGCTTCTTAGCCACGGAAGATTCCACGCCCCCTTCGGTAAAAGATCCGAGTCACGTGAGAGCGTGACGTCCGCTACGCGCTCACTTTCGCCCGTATAGACATCGGTACGCTTCGTTCGCACGGTGAGGTGCGAATCTTCGTCGATCACTTCCGCTTCGTAGATAGCGTCGACGCCGAGATCAAAATAAAGATCGCGCTTAGTCCGCGTTCTACGACTATCGAAGTCGTAGCCGTTAGAGACGAACGTATTCAGTGTGGAATCATAACTAAGAACGCCATCTTGCGAGGAGCGCAGAACGCGCTCAAGTTCTTGGCCTGCCTCATCCGAAAGCGCAATATTGTCTGCAAGTGGTGGAGCGATGGCTGCACGATACTGACGTCGGTCTCGAAGGCGATTGTAAGTCTGCGGCCGTGGCCCCGGAATTCTCACCACCCTTGGGTTTTGCGCATCCCACGCGGCGCCGGTTGCGAAGTCGACGATCCACCCAGCCCATGCGTAAGTGACAAAGACCAAATTCGGGAGAAAGCTATCGCGCCAGCGGTAGGTGGTATTCAGTTCAACGTCCGTAGATCCATTTTCATTCCGAAGAGTGATCTCAGGACTCCGCTCACGCTTGATCATCACGTAAGCGGGAGTCCTCGCGACTGAGCGTCCTTTCACGATGACTTCGGCGCCCGGAGGCTCCGAGCGAACGAGGACGGCTTGTCGTTTGCCGGCGGCGTCCATAGACGCGCAAGCTGACAGGCCTAAACTGACGGCGAATAAAGCGATGATCGAAATGAGACGAAGCGGCCGCTCCATCGCTCGTAGCATATAGGTTCTCTCCTGCTCTTAAACTTCATCGCAGGAGAACGATCCGGTCAACTCCTTACGCCCGTGATTCTTGAAGCGGTTCCGCTACTGGCGCATTCGCAAGTTGCTCTTCCGGAGGATCGAGAATCAATCGACGTAAAACATCGGCATGCCGACGCGTTTCGCTCAGACGTTTGGCCATCGAATCATACTGCCCGAAACTGCCGCCGCGTTTGCGGTCGAGCTTTTCGAGAATGCGCACACGCTCTTCCAGAGCCCGAAGAGCTACCCACAAAGCTTGATTGACCTGCTCATCTTTGGCTTCCAGCAACGAGCGAGAGGTGTGGGAATGACCGATATGACAACGGAAGCGGTCCATGGGACCTGCATCAAGCTTCCACATAGGTCCGCCGCATTCGGGACATCCGAACGGACTCGGTTTGCCAATCTGATTCAGGTCTTCCACGTGCGAACAGGCATCCGTACCCATTGCGACTTCTCGAACGAGATTGATCGGCGGAGTGATTTCTTTCGCGGGCTCCATGCGCTTGAGAACTTGTTCGAAAGCTTCGGGCAGATCACTCGCCTTCGCGACCACGGGCTTTGTCAATATGTCCCGTGCGTTCGCCGGTAGGTCACCGAAGAGGGCATCCTCCGGGTCTTGTACTAGGCAAACGCCGCCGCACGATTCGATCGCAAGGCCACCGGCACAGCCGTCATCCAAAAGTCCACTGAGCAGAATTCCGAAGACGCGAGGCCCATGCTTAACCGCAGCTGAGCGGAAAAGCACATCGATGGAA
>SYLX01000050.1 GCA_005808505.1 Bdellovibrionales bacterium
GAAGAAAATGGTCGATCCCAAGCTTCGTATTCTCGTCGTCGATGACATGTCATCCATGCGCAAAATCATCATCAAGGTTTTGAAGGAAATGGGCTTTACCGAGTTCTCCGAAGCTAACGACGGGCAGCCGGCGTGGGAGCTATTGAACGGCGGACAAACGAAGATCGACCTCGTCATCTCCGACTGGAACATGCCCGGTGTCACGGGCCTAGAGCTTCTCAGAAACGTCCGCGGCCACGCGACGCTTAAGACGACTCCCTTCATCATGGTGACTGCCGAGACAGAGGCTCACCAAATCGCTGAGGCGATCAAGCTTCAGGTCGATAACTACGTAACTAAGCCGGTTGCTCCGGTCGTGCTTCGTGAGAAAATCGAAGCAACTCTCAAACGTAAAGGCCTCTGGAAGGCCGCGGCCTGAGTTGCGCCTAAATTCCGTCCCGGTCTAGATTCCGCGCCTAAGCGGGAATCCTTTTCAAACCCTATCCGGCTCGAACGGATGGGGTTTTGCTTTTTTGTTTCAATGGTTTAGGATCGCACCCCAGGCTGGAGCTGCGCAGCGCATCCCGCAAAGGTGCCAGGCACCTTTGTGTGCCGTTTGCGGGACCTCTTCCGCAAAAACCCTTGTCTCCCTCGGTACTTCGAGGTTATACCTGTGCGTTCCGAAATCCGTTGAACGCTTGCTGCAGGCTAGGCGTAACCGCCAAACCCGCTCCAGGACTTCGTTTGAAGGAAGTCGGTTGAATCATCTGTCCCGGGCTCAAAAGAATTCGCCGTGGTGGCGAGTCGCCTGATCAGAGAAAGGTCACCTTCAGTGAAACAAAAGACGCACTCCGGAGCTAAGAAGCGCATGAAGCTTCTCGCATCCGGCAAAGTGAAGCACAAAAAATCTGGCATGCGCCACTTGCTCAGCCCTTGGAAATCCAAAGGCAAGCGCCAAGCGGGAGCAACTGTCTACGTTCACAGCGCGAACATGAATCAAACGCGCCGTCTTCTTAACTTCTAATTTCCTGAAAGGTTGGTTTGATACATGTCACGCGTTAAAAGAGGCGTAACCGCCCGTCGTCGTCGCAAAAAGGTAATGAAGAGAGCTGAAGGCTACTATGCAATGGGTAGCCGCGCGTTCATCCACGCGAAAGAAAAAAATGACCGCGGTATGGTGTTCAGCTACCGCGATCGCAAGGTGAAGAAGAGAGCGTTCCGCCTCCTCTGGATCCAACGTATCAATGCGGCAGCTCGCTTGAACGGCACGACGTACTCGAAACTCATCAACGCTCTCCTCACTAAGGGAATCGACATGGACCGCAAAGTCCTCGCTGATCTCGCAGTTTCGGATGCGGCTGGTTTCACGGCACTCGTTCGCCAAGTTATTCCTGCAGCGTAAACTTCGCGGGCGATTGCCTGTCGCAAAGTTTTGTTAGACGCTCGAAAAGCCGCTCCCTGGAGCGGCTTTTTCTGTTTCTTGATCTGAACGTTCGAAGCTGACTTTCGTTGCGAACGTTTAGCTTCTTCATCAAAGGCAAATAGCGCATGGCTGTCGTTCACGAAAATCCTGAACTCTTCGAGAGCCGCAAAGCCGATCACATCCGTTTAAGTCTCGAAGATCGCATGCAAGCCACGGGAGCGAGTGGCCTTGATCAAATCGAACTTGTTCACGAAGCATTTCCTGAACTCGATTTCGCAGACGTGACGCTGGAGTCTTCACTCTTTTCTAAAACGATTCGCTCACCGATGTTCGTGAGTTCCATGACGGCTGGTCATGCCGGGAGCGTGAATCTCAATCTCGTCCTCGCAACGGTTTCTGAAAAACGAAACTGGGCGATGGGAGTTGGCTCTCAACGAAGACAGTTGACCGATCCCGCGGCCGATGCCGAGTGGACAAAGATTCGTAAAGCATGTTCTCGCGTACGCTTCTTTGGTAATATAGGCCTGGCGCAACTCATCCGCTCGAAGGTTGAAGAGATTCGGCGATTAGCCGACACTCTAGAAGCCGAAGCCATGTTCGTACACGCCAACCCACTGCAAGAGTGCATGCAGCCCGAAGGCACTCCGCAGTTTGCGGGCGGATTGAAAGCGCTCGAGCGCCTCGTGAAGGAGCTCGGGCTTCCGGTCATCGTGAAAGAAACTGGCTGCGGTTTCTCGGAGCCAACGCTTCGGCGATTGAACGGTATCGGTGTGGCTGCGGTAGATGTCAGCGGACTCGGCGGTACCCACTGGGGTCGCATCGAAGGTGGGCGCTCGAAAGCGGGCGATCCGCTTCAGCGAGCGGCCGAAACTTTCCGCGACTGGGGAGTTTCGACGGTCGAGAGTTTGCTCACGGCCAAGCGCCTTGAGACGGACTACGACGTTTGGGCTTCGGGTGGAGTCAGGACCGGGCTCGATGCAGCTAAGCTTCTTGCGATGGGTGCGTCGATGGTCGGACTCGCAAAGCCTCTCATCGAGGCTGCGCTAGAAGGCGAAGAAGCGCTCGATGCTCGCATGGCGCTTCTAGAGTACGAGCTGAAAACAGCGATGTTCTGCACGGGATCGAAAGATCTCAAAGAACTGCAGGAGAAGATTGTATGGCGACAGGCAAGAAAGTGAAATTGGAATCTCCAGTTCTCGCAAGGGCGGTTTCCTCGGGCGAGCCGTCAGCTGACTTGTTCAAAGGCTTCTCTAAGCTCTCGCGCGAAGAACGTTTCGCACGACTCGTCGAGATGGGCGCACTGAATTCGGAAGACGTCGGATTCCTACGCGGCGGAGGTTTGAAAACTCCCGATCTCGCCGAGAAATTCATCGAGAACGTGATCGGTTACTTTCAACTTCCCCTTGGCGTTGCCACAAACTTCCGCGTCGATGGCCGCGACTACGTCATCCCGCTCGCGGTCGAAGAGACATCGATCATCGCGGCCGCATCGAAGACGGCTAAGTGGGTGCGTGAGTCGGGCGAGATCACGACCGAAACTGTTGGCAATCTCATCATCGGTCAAATTCAGATCGCGAAGGTCAGCGATTTCGGCTCATTCGCGGAAGTGATCGCGAGCAACAAAACAAAATGGATTGAGCTTGCGAACAAAGATGTCGCGCACGGGCTCGTCGCTCGCGGCGGGGGCGTTCGCGACATTCAAGTGCGTGCGGTTCCGCGCGGTGATGGCGGCCAAATGGGCGTCATACATGTTTATGCGGATCCCTGCGACGCGATGGGCGCCAATATCATCAATCAGGTTTGCGAATACCTGAAGACACCGGTCGAACAAGCAACGGGCGAGACGGTTACCATGTGTATCCTCTCGAATCTCGTTGATACGAAACTCACTCGTGCACGCGTTGTGATTCGCGGAATCGAAAAAGATCTCGGCCGAAAGATCGAAGAAGCTTCGCTGTTTGCGCAGCAAGATCCCTATCGTGCGGCGACCAACAACAAAGGCGTGTTGAACGGAATCGATCCGATCTTGATTGCGACCGGTAACGACTGGCGCGCGGTTGAAGCCGGAGTTCATGCCTACGCCGCTCGTGACGGGCAGTATAGCTCGGTAACGAAGTGGAAGATGGAAGGCGATGATCTCGTTGGCATCTTCGAAGCGCCGATCGTCGTCGGCACTGTGGGTGGAGTCACGAAGCTTCACCCCACAGCTCAGCTTTGCTTGAACATGATGGGCATCGACAGTGCATCGCATCTCTCGCGTTTGTGCGCGGCCGTTGGCCTTGTACAAAATCTTGGCGCGCTGAAAGCGCTCACAACTGTCGGGATCATCGAAGGCCATATGAAGTTACACATCAAGAATCTCACGCTCGGAGCCGGCGCGTCGGAACGAGAAGTGCCGATCGTGCAAAAGCGCTTAGAAGAAATCTTGATGCTCACTAAACGCATCTCGTTGAACAACGCCGTTGAGATCTTGCGCGAAATCCGCGCGGGCGCTCAAGCAGGTGCCGCTGGTCAACCATGAGTGAGAGTCGTCCCGGAACTACATTGCTTTCGGTGCCGGGGAAGACTTTCTTAGTCGGTGAGTATTTGGCGATCGCGGGTGGACCGAGCCTCCTTCTTTCAACGGGTCCACGTTTTGAATTGCGATATTGGAATTCGGGTTCTACCCGAGACCGCAGGCAGCCCTTTGCGCCGGCATCTCCAGCAGGGCATTTGCTAGCGCGCCACAGAGAGCGGCAGAGAGAGGCGGCTTCCTCCCTTCGATTTGATTTTACAGATCCTCATCGAGGAAAAGGCGGCCTCGGCGCATCGAGCGCGCAATTTGCGCTCGTCTATGCAGCGCTTGAGAATTGGTCATCGTTTGATGCTGCAAACGTCGACTGGAAGAGGCTTCTCGAAGACTATCGCGCTTGTGCGTGGAACGGCGAGGGGAGTGCACCCTCAGGTGCAGACGTCGTTTCGCAGCTCTGTGGTGACGTGACTTGGTACGATGGGCGTGAATTCCGCACACGTTCGTTTGAGTGGAAGTTTCCGACGCTTGGATTTACTCTTTTGCGAACTGGCGCCAAACTCGCAACGCACGAACATCTTCGCCAAAGTGGAACAACAAGTGAGGCGAAAGCCGCCCTGCACGAGTCGTTGCGGACCGCCGTGTTGCAGGCTACAAATTCCTTTGAAACAAGGAATGAGTCGCAGCTAGTCGCGTCCGTCGATCAAGCGGCCAAGGCCTTAGCGCTGGCGGGATTAACGGCTGAGCGAACGCAAACGCTCTTATCGGAGTTGCGGTCGCGTGATGGGCTGATCGTCGCTGCAAAAGGTTGCGGCGCAATGGGTGCCGACGTGATGCTCTTGATTCACGAGCGCAGTCGCACTCGGGAAATCGAGAGTTGCGCGCGTGAGATGGAGCTTGAGATCTGTGGATCCACCGACTCGCTCTCGCAAGGCCTGAAGATCGAGCCGAGTGTCGGTTGACGCTCCCGACGATCCTCGCTCTGTTGACGTAGGAAGGTTGAAGATGAGCCATCGCTTTCGCGCTACCGCCCCCTCAAATATCGCATTGATCAAATATATGGGGAAGACGGACACAGCCGCCAATCGTCCGACGAATACTTCACTGTCGTACACGTTGAATCACCTCAATAGTATCGTTGAGCTCGAAACCTTGGAGAAAGGCGCACCCGATCGCTGGGAACCTTTGCGCGAACATGAAGGTCAGTCGCTTACACCCATCGAACTTTCCGAAAAAGGGGCCTCGCGATTTCTTGCGCATCTCTCGCGCCTCAAAGCTCGTTTAGGTTATGAGGGATCTTTTGTAGTTCGGTCGGCGAACGATTTTCCTTCCGATTGCGGGCTTGCGTCTTCGGCTTCAAGCTTTGCCGCACTGACACGCGTTACTCTTGCGGCAATTCCTCGGCTGACGGATCAACGAGAGCTCCCGGTGCGCGAAGCCGCGGATCTGAGTCGTCAGGGTTCTGGTTCATCCTGTCGTTCCTTTTTTTCTCCCTGGTCGATTTGGGGCGCCGAGGGAGCCACGGAAGTCAGCGATCTCGGCTTTGGCGATCTTCTCCATCAAGTCATCGTCGTCGACGACGAGAAGAAAGCCGTTTCAAGTTCCGAAGCCCATGTCCGGGTAGCATCGAGTGCTTTGTTTCGGGGTCGACCCGAGCGCGCCGAAGAACGCGTAACCGCGTTGATCAAGAGTCTCCAAGCAGAAGATTGGGGACGCGCGTTCGAGATCACGTGGGCCGAATTCTGGGATATGCATGCGCTCTTCGAAACGAGCGAACCTTCGTTCGGTTACATGACCGCTGGCTCTCTCGACGTTCTGCGCTTCGTGCGAAGCGAGTCGTGGGAGAAGCGTGGAGATGGTCCGCTCGTTACCATGGATGCTGGACCTAACGTCCATCTTCTTCACCGCAATGATCCTTACGGTCGCGCGTTTGCCGCGCAAATCGAGAAAACGCTCGGTGAACGATACAAAGTTTTCTCAAGCCACGGAGGCAGGGTTTGAGCGGCCGAAGCATGGAGACGACGGTTTTCGGAAAATGGATCCTCGCGGGTGAACATGCGGTCTTGCGTGGATGCCCGGCTCTTGTTTTTCCCGTGTTCGCGAAATCTCTCACGCTTCGCTACCTCGATGACGGCAAAGATCTCTCGGCTGATTTTGACGGTGAGCACGGGAGCGAGATGCGGCTTCTCTTCTGGGGCGTTATCGAAAAAGCTCTCGAGATGCGGGGGCGGTCGCGCCAAGATGTCCGCGGGCATTTTCAAATCACGAACTCTGTTCCGGTAGGTGCTGGTTTAGGCGCTTCTGCGGCCCTGTGTGTAGGCGTAGGACGGTGGATGCAGTGGAGCGGTTGGTTGACCGAGAACGAGATCGCGGAGTTTTGCCGTGAGCTCGAGAACCTTTTCCACGGTGAATCGAGCGGTGTCGACATCGCGGTGGCGCTATCGGCAAAAGGCCTTCGCTTCGAACGCCGAGGCAATCGTACTGAAGTCGAGCCGGCGTGGCGTCCGCAGTGGTATCTCTCTTACTCGGGAAAACGCGGCGTCACTTCCGAGTGCGTCTCGCGGGTGAAGGCGCTTTGGCAAGAAGACGCAAGCCTTGGTGAGCGCATCGATCGCGACATGCGCGAGGCTGTAATGCTTGCGGAAAAAGCACTTCAAGCAAACGAAGCCGAGCAGGGTTTTGATCAGCTCGCCGAAGCCATCAACAAAGCGCGGACTTGCTTTGAACATTGGGGCTTAGCTTCCGGAGAGATCGGCAATCACATCCAAATGCTGGTTAATCACGGAGCGTACGCGGTGAAGCCGACGGGTTCTGGTGATGGTGGCTACGTCTTGAGCCTCTGGCGAAAGAAGCCGCCCGCAGACTTGCAGGCGGCGCTGATTCCACTCAGCCGCTAGTTCTTACTTTTGCTCGTCGAGGATGAAGTTGGCCGGCTTCAAAGCTTTCCATCCACGTTCGACGAGTTTTCCGTACTCGTAATTCACCATGTCGGGCTCTTTGTTGTCCGTGTTGCCCCAGAACAGTTCGCTTCCGACTTTTCCGCAAGTAGCTTCTTCTACCTTCGCGGGATCCGTCGGCATCTTTCTCCAGATCAGAGTGAAGGCAATGTGCTGACGCGGCCCTTGATAGTAACGGATGCGGACGGGGATCCGCGACGTGTTCGTGAAATCGAGACCTTGAAGATTACACTTCATTTGAGTTGAGTGGTCTCCATCGTTATCGATGAGGGGCTTCCAGGGCCCATTGGCGGAATCCTTGTACTCAACTTTCGATCCGTCATCCGAGATGATCGCAATCTGATATTTGCCGGCGCTATCGACTCCGGCTTCGAGCTTCAGCAAAGATTCGAGGTTCAGCGCGAAGTATTCCTGAAGGATCTGGCCAGAGTTGTCGCGCAAAATCGAGCCGTCCTGAGTTTTGAAACCAGCCGTAAACGGCATCGTCGGCGTGAAAATCTGCGAGAGGTAAATCACGACGTTCGCGAGCGTACCTTCCGAAATGTAGCGATCTACCGCCTTGGGCGGGTTGAGCTTCTGGTCGCCGGTGAGGTACCAGAGATTCGCTTTCAGACCCTTCTTGCATTGGTCAGCGCCGCTGCCGGATCCGAAAGGATCGCAGACGATTTGGTTCACGCGCCAAGAGATGGGTGTCGAACGCGCGCTATTGCCGGCGATGTCGGTCGCGGCGATTTCGAACTTATGCTCGCCGATCGCTTGATCCATGTACTTAACGGTCGTAAGCGTTTTGCAGTTCTGCGAAGTCTTAGTGCCGAGCGAGGTTTTTTCGCAAACGGCCGAATCGATTCCCGAAGGATCGTTAATCGAGAAGCTGAACTGAGCGTCTTTGTCGTCGTTTGTGAGAACGGGGCCCGTTACGTTGATCTGGGGTCCAGTAATATCCACTTTGAAGGAATATAGCGGAGCCTCGCGCAAGTTGCCCACGTCGTCTTCGGCTACAACTTTCGCTTTATAAGACGCACCGTCCGCGAGTGTACAAGAAGCTCCTTGGAAGAGATGCATCGTCGTCGGTGCCGCAACTGTAACCTCCGGGCAGACAACGGCCGATCCCGATGCATTCAGGATCGAAACTCGATAGCTTTCGGCACTGTTAGAAGCTGTCCAGTGAACGCGCGGAACGGGGACGACACCGAGGTATTCGTCGATTTTCGATTCGCCGGTGCTCGAAATCCCGATCACGTCGAAGGCACCTGAAGGAGCTTGATCGACAACGAACGTGTACGGAGCGATTTCGGCTACGTTACCGGCTTTATCTTTCGCCCAAAGCTTAAAGGTGTAGGTGACGTCCGTGTTAGCGGAGCCAAGGTTATTGATCGAAACGGGAGACGTGCATCCGGGATTTGTCGTGCCTTGCATACTGCCGGTATCGAGTCGACAGTAAACAAGTTCCACTCCGGCAGTCGCATCATCCGCTTCGAAGCGGAACGTCGCGCTTGATTTGCCCGTGCGTGCGGGAGGAGTTGCGGTCAAACGAACATTCGGCGGCGTCTGGTCGATAACCCAACCGTGTTCGATGGGGTTGGAAACGTTACCTGCGCGGTCAATTGCGCGAACTTGCACGCGCTGTGCGCCTTCAGTGAGACCGCTCGAGAGGTAAGGGCCTTTGCACTTTGCCCAAGTGCCGGTGTTGGTTTTACATTCGAATTCATCAGCTCCGCTGAGACTGTCGATTCCGCGGAAGTCGTGGCGAGCTTCTGCAAGCTTCGTGAATGCCGGCGGATGTTCAATAAACTCAGCTGTAGGAGCCGTGTCGTCGTGAGTGATGGAAGCTTCGATACAAGGCAAAGCCGCGCCGTTCTTCGCGGTGAATTTCGCGTAGACGCGAGCCTTCGAGTTCAGTTGGGCTAAGAGCCATGGACGCTCGGCGCGAACGTCTTCCCATTCGCCTCCCGACTCGCAGGAAGAATCATTGGTGAGGTACATTTTGGAAGCCAGCGGTGCGCGAACTTGCACCTTTACACCAACAATGTTCGTGTACTCGGCGCCGTTGTTGATCGCAAGCGACGAAGTGCTGAAGAACTCCTGTTTGTTGGCTTCTTCGGGCTCAAAGCCCATCATCTTGTTGCTGCAGTTTTGAAACGACAGCACGAGGCCTAGTGAAGCTGTTGCGAGGAGAGTCGGGTACAAACGTCGCTTAGTAATTCTCATGCAGACCTCTTCGGCACGTTCGGCCACGTCTTAAAATTCGACGTCGCTGTTAGAGCCGCGCTTTGAGCAAATTGAGTCTTTCTAAGATATCATGAGGCTAAGTGAGCGATCCAACGTCAGTGTAAAGTTGGTCTCAAGCTGAGATGTTTAATTGCGAGTTGTCTCGAAATGAAACGTCAACTGCCCGTCGGCAGGTACTTTTGCAAAACGTCTTCGACGTCGGAGTAGGTGTAAGGCTTAGGGAGCATGCCGTCCATGCCGCACTCGCTGCAACGAAGACGGTTCTCGAGCGAGTCATCCGAAGTGAAAGCGATGATGTTGCTGCGACGGCCGGATTCGTTCGTTTCGCGCTTTCTGATTTCGGCGGCGACTTCGTAACCATCCATTGTGGGCATGCTGCAATCAAGGAGTACGAGATCAAACGATCGTTCTTCAAGAAGCTCGAGCGCTTTTGAACCACAGTCGATCGTTTCCGGCTCCAGACCAAAGCCGCGTAGCATTTGTTCAATCAGTTTGAGGGTGATCCAGTTGTCATCGACAACCAAAACGTCACCGTTGAATTTCCTCTCGACCGAGCTATACGACATGGTGACATTTTCGTCTTCTTTATCTCTTAACACAAGATCCAGCCAGCGAGAGATCGTAGAAATTGGTTTAGTCAGGTGGAACGTCCGTAGGCATTTCAGCCCCGAGCTAAAGTCGCGTACTGGACCGCACACGTTGCGCGTGCGGTCCAGTTACTTACGGTCGAAGGAGTTCTTTTGCTCGCGTGATCTGTTCTCGCACGCACTCGGGGCTTGTACCACCCCGAGAGGTGCGCGCATTCATCACGGCCGAATGAGCCAGCGACTTGACCGAGCTTTCATCAAACGTCGGATGAAAAGCGCAAAGTTCGCCAGCCGACATGGATTCCAGGGCGCGCCCGGATCGCAAACAATGTCGAACGATTTGACCGACGATTTCGTGAGCTTCGCGAAATGGAACGCCTTTTCTCGCCAGTTCATCGGCGAGGTCCGTCGCGTTTGAGAAATCTCCTTTCAATGCCTCTGACATCTGCTCGCGGTGGAACTGCGCGTTTTCGAACATTCTACGCATGAGGCGCGCGCAGTCGAGTGCGTTATCCAAGCCTTGAAAGAGATGAATTTTATCCTCTTGCTGATCACGATTGTAAGCGAGCGGCAAGGATTTCATCATCGTGAGAGCGCCCACGAGCGCGCCGTACGCCCGGCCGGTTCTGCCGCGAATAAGCTCCGCGACGTCGGGATTCTTTTTCTGCGGCATGATGCTTGAGCCTGTCGTCACGCTATCATCGAGCGTAAGGAAGCCGAACGTCGGAGACGTCCAAATCACGATCTCTTCGGAGAGCCGAGACAAATGCATCGCGAAAATCGATCCTGCGCTCAGGATCTCGAGCACGAAGTCACGATCGGAAACCGCATCCATGCTGTTTTCGGCGAGGCTAACAAAACCGAGCTCCTTGCTGACAGATTCGCGATCGAGCGCGAACGAAGTTCCCGCGAGCGCTGCGGAACCAAGGGGAAGGCTCAGCGTTCTTTTGACGGCGTCGGTATAACGCTCGTGATCGCGTTGAAACATCCAGAAGTACGCCATCAAATGATGCGCAAGGCTCACCGGTTGTGCGGGCTGGAAATGCGTAAGACCAGGAAGCAGGGTTTCAACTTCTGCTTCCGCGGTCTCGCAGAGCCAGGCCTGAAGCGCGCGGATCTCCGTTTGCAGCTCGGTAATTTGCCGAGCTGCCGCCAAGCGCGTAGCCGTCGCGACTTGGTCGTTACGGCTGCGCGCTGTGTGCAGTTTTCCTGCGACAGGTCCGACTTCTTCACGCAAAAGGCGCTCGATTTCGGAGTGTACGTCTTCTGCCTCGGGCGAAAAAATCTCTTCGCCCTTTGCGAAGGCGTTTTCGATTCTTGCGTGGACGCGCTGAAGGCCCGTGAGCAAGGCATCTGCTTCGTTTTGAGGGAGTATGCCTTGTTGGCCCAGCATCCGTGCGTGCGCGACTGAGCCTTCGATATCGGCGCTCCAAAGGCGGGCGTCGCAGGAAAGCGAGGAAGAAAAACGCGCAACTTGCGTGTCGAGATCCTTTTCAAAACGCCCGCCCCAGAGTTTCGACATCGTTATTTCCCTTTCAATGCCTGAAGGTGATGAAACATCCTTGCTTGGAGGCCGAAGTTCTTCACTGCGCCGGTGCTCTCGCGTTGATCAAACGTCTGGCTATCGAAGGAGGCTAGGTCTTCTGAGTAGAGCGCCCAATCGCTCTTTCGGCCCAAGACCGTGCATTGTCCTTTGTAAAGCGAGAGTCGAACTTCTCCTGAAACTCGCGTTTGCGTCGTATCGATGAAAGCTGAAAGCGCCATTTTCAAAGGATCTTGCCAGAGTCCTTCGTAAGCCAAGCGACTCCATTCAAGATCGACCGATTTCTTGAAGCGAAGCTCGTCTCTTGTCAGCACAAGGGCTTCGAGGGCCTGGTGAGCTTTGAGCAAGAGCGTAGCTCCAGGGCACTCGTAATTTTCCCGGACCTTCAAGCCCATCAAGCGATCTTCCATGATGTCGATGCGACCAACACCATGCTGACCCGCGATTTCGTTTGCGAGCTGCACCAATGCACCGGGCGCATAGTTTCTTCCGTCGATGGCAACGGGAAGTCCTTGGTCAAAGGTGATCGTGACTTCCTGACGTTGAGACGGAGCTTTCTCTGGGCTCTGCGTCCATTGGAAAATTTCCTCCGGCGGAGCGAAGTCCGGCTCTTCAAGGCGCCCACCTTCGATCGAACGGCCCCAAAGGTTTTCGTCGATGCTCCAAATTTTCTCAAGGCTCTGCTGGATCGGCACACCTTTGCTTTGGGCGTATTCGATCTCCCAGCTCCGCGTGAGGTTGCGCTCACGGATGGGGGCGTGGATCACGGCATCGGGCATCAACGCGCGAAGCGTGAATTCGATGCGAAACTGATCGTTACCCTTACCTGTGCAACCGTGCGCAAAGCTTTTTGCGCCGAGTGAATTTGCGACTTCCGCTGCCTTTGCCGCGATGAGGGGGCGCGCGATCGAAGTGCTCATCGGGTAACCTTGATAGTCGCCATTTGCCTTCAAAGCGGGGAAGCAATAGTCACGAACGAACTCATCCTTCGCGTCGACCGTGAAGTGCTTGGTCTTGAGAGTTTTTGCTTTAGCTTCGGCTTGCTCAATATCTTCTTTCGGTTGTCCGACATCGACCGTAACTGTGACGACTTCTTTATAGCCGTACTCCTCGCGCATCATGGGAATGCAGATCGAAGTATCGAGACCTCCGGAGTAGACGAGGACGACAGTCTCAGCGCCAGCGTTTTGCGAACGCGAGGTCTGTGTCAGTTTCAGGTCAGGATTGGGATTCTTTTGTTCGGTCGGCTTCATTTCGCCTCCTCTCGCTGATTTAATGGCCACTGTTTCAATAGCATTGTTTTAGTTCAAGTTGCCAATACAAGTCGCGCTGGCAATCGCAAATTGTCTCGGTTTTTGTTTAGTGAGCCGAAGCCATCTCTGTTCTGCTCCGCTCACTTAGGGCTTCCTGCCCTTAGTTCAAATCTCAGTCCTCCGCGGCCGAGTTCGGCTGTCTCGCGCCTTTTTCGGTTTTGCATATCTATGCACGATTTTTCTTGCAAACAAAAGAAAAATTTGACATTTATGCATTCGTACCGAAACTTTATGCAAGAGCGTGCATAAGAATTAAGTAGGCGCGTCGGGGCGTCAGGCCCAATTCCGTGGGTCAACCGTTAGCGGTAGGTTGATCAGCGGTAGGTTGATGGGCAGCTGACTGCGCATTAGCTAATTGATGATGAGCTGATTGACGAGAGGGAAGAGCAAATGACGGTGACGCAAAAGAGTGCAAAACAAGCATCTCAAGGCCGTGCGAAGGTTCGCGTCGCCGTGGTCGGCGCCCGCGGGTACGCCGGCCTCGAGCTTACACGTCTTTTGCTCAAACATCCCATGGCGAATCTCGTAAGCTGCTTTGCGACTTCCTCTTTTCAACTCTCCGATTCACTAGGGGAGCGCCGAGCGCGGGATGTGCGCTGCTTGTCGATCGAGGCACTTGATGCCGAAGTTTCGGCTCAAGGAATCGAAGTCGTTTTTCTCGCGACGCCCGCAGAGACTTCAGTTCAGCTTGCGCCTCGTTTGTTGAGCCTCGGTGCGCACGTCATCGATCTCAGTGGAGCGTTTCGCTTGCCCGGTCGAAACCCCACAGGCTGCATCGAGATGTATGAGAAGTGGTACGGTTTTGCGCACGCCGCACCTGAACTTGTGGCACGTGCTGAGTACGGATTGGTGCCGTGGTACTCCGAAAATGAGCGTCCCGAAGGACCAAGACTTGTCGCGAACCCTGGCTGCTTCGCTACGGCCGTGTTGATGGCGGTTCTTCCGCTCTTCAAAAACGGACTCATCGATGCGTCATCGCTCGTGATCGATGCGAAGTCCGGTACGACGGGAGCCGGTCGGAAGGCCGAAGAGCGTCTGCTTCATGCCGAGGTCGACGGGCTTTGTCTTCCGTACCGGATCGGACGTCATCAGCACGAGCCGGAGATTCAGCAGGCCGCGCAAACTTTTGGGGGTGTTGCGTTTCAACCCTTCTTCACGACGCACCTTTTGAACGTGCGGCGCGGAATCGTGGCGAGCATCTATGCCAAATGCGCGACTGAAACGGATGGTAGAGCCGTTGAGCAAGCTTTTGAAGGAGCATACGGCAGCAGCGCGCTCGTAGAGGTCGCATGCTTAGATGAAGCAGGGGCGGACAAGCTTTTGAATTTGAGAAGAGTTGTAGGAACTCCGCGCACGCAGATTGCGTGGCGGATTGTGGATGGCCGGCTCTATTTGTTCTCGTTGATCGACAATTTATTGAAAGGCGCCGCTTCGCAAGCGGTCGAGAACTTCAACCGCGTGATCTCATGCGCCGCTGAAACCGGGCTTGAGGAAATGGAGGGATTGCTATGACCCCCGGACCTGGAATTAACCGAACTCCTTTGCCTAAAGGTTTCTTCGCGTCGGGCGTTAACTGCGGAGTGCGCCGTTATCGTCCTGATTTGGGGATCATCCTCAGTGAGAAGCCGGCCGTAGCCGCAGGCGTCTTCACGCTCAATCAGTGTGCAGGCGCGCCGGTTCGCTACTGTCGCGAGATTCTTCCGAGCGAGTCGGTGCGCGCGATCATCACCAATAGTGGTCAAGCTAACGCCGCAACGGGAGTTGAAGGCGAGCGCGCCAATCGCGAGATGGTCTTTGAAGTCGCGAAAGAACTCGGCTGCTACCCGAAGGAAATCTTGGCGGCATCGACTGGCGTCATCGGACCTCAGCTCGACCTCAAAAAGATTTTGCCGGCGATCAGCCACATGGTATCGCGCGCGGACGAAACGGCCGAAAGCTTCGCGCTCGCGATCCTTACCACGGATCTCGTACCGAAAACGGTGACGGAAACCGTCGAGCTTTCGGGTGGCGTCGTTCGCATCACCGGAATCTGCAAAGGCTCCGGAATGATTCACCCGAATATGGCAACGATGCTCGGCTACTTGCTCACGGACGCGGAAATATCGGCAGCGCGTGCGGACAAGTACCTGCGCGAGGCGGTCGATGCGAGCTTCAACATGATCTCGGTCGATGGCGATACGTCGACGAACGACTCCGTTTTTCTTCTCGCCAATGGCGCTTCGGGCGTTTCGGTGATGTCGGAAGCGGACGAAGTCAAGTTCCGTCGTGCGCTCAACGATGTCGCGATCTTCTTGGCGCAAGCGATTGCCGCTGACGGAGAGGGCGCAAGCAAACTCGTCGAGGTCCGCGTAACGGGCGCGACTTCACTGGATGTCGCAAAACGGGCGGCTCGTGGAGTCACCGTTAGTCCGCTGGTGAAAACGGCGATGCACGGGGAAGATCCGAATTGGGGCCGCATCATCGCGAGGCTCGGAGCTGAGCAAGTGAGCGAAGCTGAGCTTCAGCGGATGGTCTTGAAAATTCAAGGCACGATTCTCTTCGCTGAGGGACGACCGGCAACGTTCGACCGCGATCAAGTGAAGAGTTCGCTGAAGAAGCACAAAATTGAAGTCGAGATCGACTTTCGTGCGGGTGAACATCGCGCGACGGCATGGGGCTGCGATCTCTCGAAGAAGTACGTCGACATCAACACGGAATACACGACATGACAGTGGGATTGAGTCAGTACGAAATGAATCACGATGTTCTCGCAGCTTTGCGCTACGTGCGCGAATTTCACGGCACTACGATCGTCGTGAAGCTGGGTGGATCCGTCCTTCAGGACGAGGGACTTCTCCACTCGATTTGCCGCGATCTCAGCATGATCCGAAAAGTTGGGGTCGCGGTCGTCGTCGTGCACGGAGGCGGTCCCGAGATCAACCAAGAACTCACGCGTCGCGGGATCGAGTGGTCCTTCGTGAACGGTCTTCGCGTTACGACGCCCGAGATGATGGAAGTCGTCGAAATGGTCCTTTGCGGAAAAGTGAACCGACGCATCGTGCGCGCTCTCGGTGAGGCCGGGCTCAAACCAGTGGGATTCTCCGGCGCCGATGCGGCGACACTCGTATGCAAGGCCTCAGACGCTAAACTCGGACGCGTTGGCGAGATCGAGCGCGTGGGAACGCGGTTGATAAATGATGTACTCGCGATCGAAGACGAGCTTGGTGTGCGCGGGATTCCGGTTTTGGCGCCGGTCGGTCTGGGACGCGATGGTCTTTCATACAATATAAACGCCGACTGGGCCGCCAGCCGGGTCGCAACCGAGCTTGGAGTGACGAAGATGCTCTTTCTTACGGATCAAGACGGAATTCTCGATCCTCAAGGAAAACTGTTGCCAGAGCTCGACGCGGGCGAGCTCGAGCAACTGATTGAAGACGGAGTCGTTAAAGGCGGAATGCTCGCGAAAGCGCAAACGATTCTTCACGCGTTGAAGAACCGGGTGACCAACGTCCACGTGCTGAATGCGAGAAGGCCGCATGCTTTGATCGAGGAGCTCTTTACGGATCGCGGAGTCGGTACGGTTTGCCGCTTGCGCTCGCGCGCAACGGCCGAGGACTTCAGCGAAAAATATGCTGAAGAGTCGTGGTCGAATTGAGTCCCTTTGCTCGGGCCAAAACTTGACTCGAAGATTGTCAAGGACCGGGCTTCGTTCCGGAAAGGAGGATCGAAATGCTGAAGTTGAAAACCAAACATTTTCTGACCGGGACGGAGCTCTCGCGCCAAGAGCTGTGGGATCTTTTGTTCCTCGCGGAGAGTTGTCGTGAGCAGCGTTTGGCGGGATTCAATCGCGATGACCTGCGTGCGAAGACCGTCGTTCTGCTTTTCGAAAAGCCCTCGCTCCGCACGCGCGTAAGCTTTACGGTCGCGATTCAGGAGCTCGGCGGCTTTGCGATGGAGCTCGATAGCATCGGCCGAAAGAAAGAAGATCCAGCCGATACCGTGCGCGTGCTCGGCGGATACTGCCACGGGGTGATGGTGCGAACTCATTCGCACGCCATTCTCGAGACGATGGCGAAGCACTCAACCATCCCGATCATCAATGGGCTTTCGGACTCGCATCATCCTTGTCAGGTGCTTGCGGATTTGCAGACGCTCATGCAGACGTATAAGGATTTGAAGGGTCTGAAGCTTGCTTACGTCGGCGATGGCAACAACATGCTCCACAGCTTGTTGCTGCTTGCGCCTTACCTCGGTGTCGAACTTCATTACGCCTGCCCAGTAGGTTACGAGCCAAGTGCGCTGATTCTACGGCAAGCGAAGAAGCGCGCGGAAAGCGGAGGCGGAAGAATCGTCGGCCACCGTGACCCGGTGAAAGCTGTCGAAGGTGCGAGCGCCGTTTACACCGACGTGTGGACGAGTATGGGGTTCGAGCAAGAGGAAACCGACCGTGACGTCGTCTTTAAGCCTTACTCGCTGACGGAGGACTTGTACGGGCACTCGGCGCCCGGAGCATTGATCATGCACTGCATGCCGATGATTCGCGATAAGGAGATCGCGAGTTCGCTCGTTGAGCACGAGCGCTCCGCTTTGTTCAGGCAGAGCGAGAACCGTATGCACGCGCAAAAGGCGTTGCTCGTGGGCCTGATGGGGAAGTAAAGCTTTGAGACAGTCGCAGTTTTTAGTTGTGAACAAGGCGGAGGCTGAAATGCCGTCAACAGACGCGCGAGCACGGTTACAGGCTTTAAAGGGGCTTCTTGAAAGGGAAGAAGCGAGCACGCAAGAAGAGCTGCGCGAACAGCTCGAAAAGCTCGACTTTGAAGTCACGCAGAGTACCGTCTCGCGCGATCTGCGCCGGATCGGCGCGATCAAGATGACGGATAATGAGGGAGTGACGACTTATCGACTTCCGCTTGAACATCCTGCAACCGCGCCGCTGATCGACAGCCTCGGGGATCTCGTGCGAACCATTGAGCACAATGGTGCGATGATCGTCGTCCAAACCACACCGGGCTCCGCTTCTTTAGTCGCGCGCCACATTGATGGTCTGCGCTCGGATGATGTTCTTGGCACGATCGCGGGAGACGACACCATCTTCGTTGCGCCATCTAGTCTCAAAAAGCTCGATGCGCTCGTGAAGCGCCTCGAGGCTTCTTTTTACTCTCCCGCACGTTGACGAGTGATCGTCTTCACGCATTCGTAAAATATTTCGAAACTTCCTGATCTTATTCACAGCTGCGTGATTCTCCGCGCGCCATTCTCAATTAGTTTTTAGTTCGAATTTGGAAGCGGTGTACGGCTCGTTCTCAACGGGTGATTCACCGACGCCTACTAAGAATGAAAACTCGTCGATGAACTTTAGCAATTCAGCAAAGGAGAAACGAAATGTTGATTTATGAAGCGCTCAAGAAGGATCACGACGCACTGAAGCCGCTCCTCGATCGTCTTGTCCAGTCTGCCGACGCGGATGATGCGACTCGCATGGCGCTGATCGGTCAGATCCGTGATGAACTCGTGCCTCACTCTCGCGCTGAAGAAGCGGTTTTCTACAACTCGCTTCGTTCCATCGATGAGACGAAAGATCTCGTCATGCACGGATACGCCGAGCACATGGAAGCTGAAACAATGCTCCGCGCTCTTCAAGGCCAAGAAGCAGTGAAAGTTGATTGGACGACAACTGCTCAAAAACTTCGGGAAGCGCTTCTCCATCACATCGAGGAAGAAGAAGGCCGCATCTTCGAATCGGCTCGCCAAGTCCTCGCTGAAGAAGAAGCCATCGCGATGGCAGAAGCTTTCGAGCAAATGAAGCCCGAAGTTCGCGAAGGTGGATTCATGCAGAACACGCTCGATCTAATTGCGAACGTCATGCCGCAACGGTTTGCGACTCCGCTTCGCAACTTCTTACATAAGTGAGTTCGTAAGCAGTGAACTTGAGTGAGTCACCAGCTTCCTTGACCACACCTCGAGAAGAGGTGGCTCACTTTCATCTGAATCACTAGAAGTGTTTCACTATTTTCTGAAGACCCAGCCCAGGCTTACCTTCGATAGTGGGGGGCAGGAGGCTCGGCATGAATAATCAAAAAGCAAATCCACCCCAGCATCAACATTCCGGCGAAGGCGGCCGTAAATTTCAGGAACAAGGTCAAAAAGGCCACGATCTTCTGAATACGGATAGCAACACCGCAGGTGTAGGCAGCCATATTGATTCGCCTCAAGATGCCAAACGTGCAGACACCGGCATTGCGGATCAAGGTGAGGAAGCTAACGATCAAAGCAGCGATGAGCGTAGCGACCGCTGAAAACAAGCAGGATCGATCAGCGGTTAAGACTGCGAAGATCTGTAAGAATAAAGCGCGATGCTTGCGGCGACGGTTGCGTTGAGAGACTCAACCGTCGCGGCCATCGGAATAGAGACGAGGGTATGATCAAGCTTGTTCGGGACGCCCGGACCCTCTTCACCTATGAGTAAGCGGCAGTTTTTAGGCCACCGAAAATCAAAAAGAGATTCGCCCTTCATGTCGAGTGCTATGACGTTCGTCGCACCGATCTCATGAATGGAAGGGCCTTTTTCTAAAGCTACCGCCCGCGTCGTCGCGCTGGCGGCTCGAGTCGCTTTCGGATGGAACGGCGACGCGCTCTCTTTCAAGAAAACAATTTTTGTTGCGCCGAACGCAGCGGCACTCCGAACAAGAGCGCCGACGTTTGCGGGGTCTCCCATCGCACACAGGACTTCAAGTCCTTCAGGGGCGACGGTAAGATCAGCGATCTTAAGCTCCGGCGTTCGCAGCACGAGGAGGGGCTCTTTGGTGCCGAAGAGATCTAATTCTTCGAACAGGGCGCGCGAGAGTTCGATGAGTGTTGCGCGTGAATCCGCGGCCTTTGCAAAAAACTTACGAACGAGCGCATGGTCTTCGCCGTGAGTTTCGGCGCAGATGAGGAGGTCGCGAACCTCTGGGCTCCGAGTTTCTAAAAGTTCGCCAACAGCTCGATCGCCTGAAACGATGTACAATCCGTGCTTCCGGATCCCTTTCGAAGCCAGGCACTCGCGCAGTTCGCGAAAGACCGCATTCTGTTCGCTAGAAACAATTTTCTTCGGAGGTGGTTTCGTCATTCCGTGCCTGCGCCGAATTCTTTTTCCCACCGCAGATCGAGCTCTTCAAAATCTGGCAGAGGATGAGGTTTCAACTTGCGGTAGACGAGGAGCCTGCGTTCGTGAGGAGTTTTCGGCAACTCGTAGGCAATGTCGCTTTCGAGTTCAAAATATTCGCCCCAAGCTTGCCGAGCCATCTCGATCTCTGGGTCACAGTTTGGGCCCTTCATCAAATACACTTTGCCGCCTGTCTGGAGACAGTTGACGACGTTCCCGAGCGTGTTACGCGCATCTTCAACCGCGCGTGTGATAACCCCATTCACGGGATAGAAACACTCGAAGTTGATATTGCGACCGAGGATCAGCAGATTTTTGAGCCCCATTTCTTCGCGAACGCGCTTTAAAAACTCAACGCGCTTTTGAACGCCTTCAGCGAGAATGATCTTCTCTTCGGGAAAATGAATTTTCAGCGGGATTCCCGGAAATCCCGGTCCAGTTCCCATGTCTAAGAGAGGAAACTGAAGTTCCGTTAAATTGGCGACGATCAGCGAATCGATGAAATGTTTGATCGCGACGTCTTTCACGGTTAGGAGGCGTGTGAAGTTCTGCTCGTTTTGGTTCGCCATGAGAAGTTGGTAGAACCGGGTCAGCTGTCCGCGTTTGTCGTGGGGATAATCACCAAAGCCATGATTTCGGAAGACGTCGTACATCCGGTCGTCTGCCTCGTGGAAGCTATACTGCTCCTGCGGGCGACGGTGGCGCGAGTTAGCTTCATGAGGAGTACCGGTGGATGCCGCGTTTGACTGCGGCCCCGAGCTTTTCCCTCTTGCCTTCTGACGAGCCTTGTAAGGGCTCCAGTTTGATCGATTCTTATGCGCCATGTTGGTCGCGGATACTATTTGAAAATCGGGTGTAAATCATCGAATAATTGCAGGAAATCGGGAACCTGGGTGGAAATTACAGTCAATTAGAAAGCCGATAATCACGGTGCCTTCAACGAGTTTTTGACCGTGTTTTATTTGCCGTTGAATCCGCGTCCATCTCGCTAGCTTTTGACCGCCGTCTTCCATCCTCATGACCGAACTGATCAAGTTATTCAACCGAATGCCGCTGAAAGCCCAAGCATGAGAGCTCAATCATGAGTATGAACGCGAAAATCGACCAGATCCGCAGCGAAGCCGCGCAGGCTTTCGAAAAAGCGGGCAGCGTAAAGGACCTCTACGAAACGAAAGTTCAGTTCCTCGGTAAACAGGGAAGCTTTTCCGCTCTCATGAAGGAGATGGGAAAACTCTCGGCTGAGGAAAAGCCGCTTTTCGGGAAGCTGGTGAACGAGGCTAAGCAGAGTCTGGAGGCCTTGTATTCCGAGCGCGAGGAAAAACTTCGCACCCAGGAGCTGGAGGCAAAGCTTCAATCGGAACATCTCGATCTGACGCTTCCGGGACCGCAACGCCCACCCGGAGCAAAACATCCGATTTCTTCCGTGATCGAAGAGATCTCGGGGATTTTGGGTCGTCTCGGTTATGCCGTCCGCACGGGACCCTTGATCGAAAAAGATAGCTTCAACTTCGAAGGCCTTAACATGCCGAAGGACCATCCGGCCCGCGACATGCAAGATACCTTCTATATCGACGACAACTACGTTCTCCGCACGCACACTTCGCCCATTCAAGTGCACGCGATGTTCAACGAGAAGCCTCCGTTCAAAATCACGGGCGTCGGTCCCGTCTTCCGCGTCGATTACGATATCTCGCACTTGCCGAACTTCCACCAGATCGAAGGTTTCTGCGTGGATCGCAAAGTTTCGATGGCGGATTTGAAAGGCACGATCACGTTCTTCGTTCGTGAGTTCTTCGGTTCGAATTTGAAGACGCGTTTTCGTCCGAGCTTCTTTCCGTTCACCGAGCCGTCGGCGGAAGTCGATTGCCAATGTCCGATCTGCTCGGGCAAGGGCTGTCGCATGTGTAAAGAGTCGGGTTGGGTTGAAATCGGCGGATGCGGACTCACGCATCCGAACGTCTTGAAATTTGCGGGCATCAACACGAATGACTGGCAAGCGTTCGCCTTTGGTTTCGGAATCGAACGCATGGCGATCATCAAGTACGGGATCGACGACATCCGCTTGTTCAACGAAAACGACGTTCGCTTCTTAAGGCAGTTCTCGCTATGAAAATTTCATTGAAATGGCTCAACGACTACATCGATATCAAAGACTATCTCGCAAAGCCCGATGATCTTGCAGCGCTCCTGACGGCCGCCGGCATCGAAGTCGAAGCCGTGCAAAATCTCGCTAAGGACTTCGAGCACGTTGTTGTCGGCCACATCTTGCAAAAAGGTCAGCATCCGAACGCGGATCGACTGACACTTTGCCAAGTGTCGACCGGTGAGGGAGTTGTTCACCAAATCGTCTGCGGAGCGAAAAACCATAATCAAGGTGACCGCATCGTCGTCGCTCTGCCGGGAGCAGTTTTACCCGGTAACTTTGTCATCAAACGCTCCAAGATTCGCGACGTCGAATCGGGCGGAATGCTTTGCTCTGAAAAAGAACTCGGTTTGAAGAGCGAAAGCGAAGGCATTTTGATTTTACCGGCCGATGCGCCGGTCGGTCAGCCTTTTGCGAAGTACATGGGCCTTGACGACATTCTGTTCGAGCTTAAAGTCACGCCCAACCGTGCAGATTGCCTTTCGCACTTTGGCGTCGCGCGTGAAATCGCGGCGGTCCTCGGCCGGGAAGTTAAGTTCCCCATTGAAAGTTTGATCGAAGATGGTGGATCCACGCGCCAGCAAATGGCGCTCGATCTTCGCGATTCAGAGATGTGCCCACGTTACGCCGGTCGCGGCGTGGCGGGAGTCAAGGTAGGGCCCTCTCCTCAATGGCTCAAGGCGCGTCTTGAAAGTGTCGGCGTGAATTCGATCAACAACGTCGTCGACGTTACAAACTTCGTCATGATGGAGTTGGGGCAGCCGCTTCACGCATTCGATGTTCGCGAAGTCAAAGGGCGCAAGATCATCGTCGATCGTGCCGTCAAAGGTGAAACCTTCGTCACGCTCGACGGAAGCGAAATCAAACTCGAAGGTACGGAACTTACCATTCGCGATGCGGAGCGGGCGGTAGCGCTTGCCGGAATCGTCGGTGGAAAAAACTCAGGCGTCCAAGACGACACGTCCGAAGTTTTCATCGAAGCGGCCTACTTTGCGCCAGGTGCGGTTCGCCGTACGGCTCGCAAGTTCGGAATTGAAACGGATTCATCCTATCGCTTCGCGCGTGGCACGAATCCAGAAGCCGTGCCGCTAGCTCTCAATCGTGCGGCTCAGCTGATCCAAAAAGTAGCGGGCGGAAAAATCATGGGCGAAGCTTATGATAGTTATCCGAATCCGCTCCGTCGTCAGCCGATCGAGATTTCACTTTCAACGGTTGAAGATCGCCTTGGCTACAAAGTCGAAGCGCAGAACTTCGCGCAGTGGATGAAGCGATTGGGTTGCACAATCGAGCCGACCTCTGCGGCAGCGGGAACAGCTTGGAAAGTGCTTCCGCCGATGTTCCGCTGGGATCTGAGCGTTGACGTCGATCTCGTCGAAGAATATGCGCGCCTCAATGGCTACCAGCATATTCCCGAAACGATTCCGGCTTCGGATATCGCTCCCGCTACTCACGATCTCATGTTCACGCTTGAGTCGAAAATGCGTCGCCTTCTTCAAGGAGAAGGTTGTTTGCAGGCTTTGAACTTCGCGTTTCTTTCACGCACCTTCCAGGACCGCATTCTCGGCGATCTTGATCGCGTGAAGCTCGCGGGCTTAACGACTTCAAATGAACCAATCGCGATCGTTAATCCGCTGAACGAAGAGTTCAACGTGATGCGGACGTCGCTTGTTCCGTGGCTTGTGAAAAACATCGTGCACAACTCACGGCAGGGAAATGCGTTCGGCCGACTTTTTGAAATCGGTCACGCCCACTTCCCGGGAAAAACAAACGACGGTCAGAAAACTTACGCCCAAGAATCCCGTTTGGCGTTCGCGTTCTGGGGTGAGTCGACGGATCTCTGGAAGAAGACGTCATCAGCTCCGCTCGTGCTTGAACTCAAAGCAAACGTCGAGAATCTTCTTCGCGGCATGGGTATTTTGAAATGGCGCTGGGTTCAGCCGGCGGCCAAAGAAATTCCTGAGTTTCTCCATCCGGGTCAGGCGGCTCGTTTAGAGTTTGAAGGAAAATCAGTCGGCATCATCGGTACGCTTCATCCCGTGCTTCAAGATGAACTCAAAATCCGCGAAAACGTTGCGGTCGCGGAGTTCAATCTCGATCTTTTGATGAAGGGACAGCCGCGGAGTCCGAAGTATCAGCCGATCTCGAAGATGCCGTTTGTTGATCGCGACATCGCACTTTTGATGCCCAAAGAGCTGGCAGCGGGCGCGGTGGAGACTGAGATCCGGAAGGCTGGTGGCGAGCTTCTCAAAGAAGTTCGCGTCTTCGATATCTTCGAAGGTGGTAGTCTCCAGGCAGGACAAAAGTCCGTAGCGTTCCGCATGATCTTCCAGGCACAAGACGCGACCCTCGAAGATGCAAAGGTCAACGAGCTGCGCGATAAGATTGTCAATGCTGTGAGCCAGAAGTTTGGCGTTTCCATCCGTTGATAGCGCTTTAGAGCGTTCGCTCCGCGAGGAAAAGCGGGGCGTCGGATTCTAAAGCTTGAAACTTATCAATGACTTGGTAGCCTTTACGAAGAGATCATAAAGACGGGGCTTTTAGGCAGGATGACAGGCTCCAGGGAAAGGCATTAAACATCATGAGCGGCGGACAAAACCTCGGACGTTCAACGATGACCAAAGCGGACATTGTCGAAAAGGTCTATCAGAAGATCGGTTTCTCGAAGAAGGAAGCTTCGGAGCTGGTCGAGCTCGTATTTACGAGCTTAAAAGACGTCCTGACTAAAGGCGATAAGGTCAAGATCTCGGGTTTCGGGAACTTCGTCGTGCGTGAAAAGAATGAACGCGTCGGACGTAACCCGCAAACTGGCGAGCAGATCAAGATCAGTGCTCGTCGAGTCCTTACGTTCCGTCCCTCGCAAGTCTTAAAGGCGATGCTCAATGGAGAAGACGTTACCGGACTCAAGGATGATGACGACGACGACGACGAATAATAGGTCGAATCATTCGTCGAATGAAGATTCCCCTCCGCAAGAGCCTGGCTCCGAGCAGGTTCAAGCGGAGACCGAGGAATCTTCACGCGCCATCGAAGCTTCTGACATTTCTAGCTCGTCAATCGAGGGCCAATCGGTTGGCTCACTCGACGACGAGGAAGGCGATGCAAAACACCAGCTCCATTTCGAGCTAAGCGGTTTTGACTTTGCTCCTTCGTCGACGGATGCGCCGGCGCAAGCCGTATCGATGTCGAACGAAGCGGAAGAACTCTCGATGATCCAGGCTCCCGCAATCGAAAAGCGGGTCGAGGCCGGCACCGAACTCATCGAAAACATCGAAGCGATTCCCGAAAAAATGGCGTTTAAAATCGGCGAGGCGGCCGAGATGGTGGGTGTTAAACAATACGTTCTTCGTTATTGGGAGACGGAGTTTGAGATGCTTCGCCCTCGTAAGTCGAAGAACGGTCAGCGCGTCTACTCTCGAAAAGACGTTCAAACCGCGATGATGATCAAAAAACTTCTCTACGAAGATCGCTTCTCCATCGAGGGAGCGCGCACGGCGCTTCGCCAGTTGAAGAATCAAGTCAAAGAGGAGCGCGGAATCAAAGTCATGGCGCAAAGTCAGGAGACAGCAGTCGCGAAGCTTCGCGGACTCGTCTCGGAAATTCGCCGTATGCAGCAAATCTTCTCGTAAAGTCATGGTTTGATGTCGTCACCTTCTCCTAGCCCTTCGCCATTGCGCGGGCACGAGCTAGAGTTTTTAACGGCCGTTCAGAACTCTGAGCATGGCTTTGCCGGCATCGTTGATGTTGCGGCTTTGAGTGCAGGCATTGCCGTGGGTGCGGGCGTTGCGCTCATTTTTTCCCTAGCGATCGTGCGCTTTGTTTATCCTCCGCCTCTGCGCGATACCCGGTCTTACCTACTAGCCTTCGGTCTTCACGTACTCACTCTTCCTCTTGCGGGCTGGCTCAGTTGGATTTGGGTTGGACCGCGGGGCAGCTTGCGCTCAGGAGCAACGGATCCCTCAATGGCTTTGGTCTTCGCCACGCCGTTGGTGCTTGTTCCAACGGTGACCTGCTTAGCCGTGATCACGCTCCGTTGGTTGCTGCATCCACGGCGTTTGTGAAGCCGTAAACTCGGCGCAAACGGTCTCGCTTAAATTTGTTTATATCTAAAATTGTTTACCTCTCGCCCGCACTATTCGATTTTTTAACATCGCGGCGAGAGCAGTTGGTTTATGTTGTCCTTCCGATACGGTACCGACAAAGGATGACCCTTGACCAACGATTGCGCCATCACATCTTTTGAATCGGCTTTGGATCAAAACGCCGAGCTCCGCACGGCATTTTCCCTCATCAACGATGCGTTGTTTTGGATCGATGATCGAGGTTCTGTGGTCAGCGTCAATCCTCGTGCCGAGAAGCTTTTGGGCGGACTCATCCACGAATCTGAAAAACCCGTGATCTGGAATTTGAATCCCTTTCGTCTGCGCTCAAGCTGTGAGGAAGAGGCAAAAAAAGCGCGACAATACGGAGCTGCCGCAAATTTCACGATTGAGAACGATGAAGAGCTTTACGACTGCACGATCGCGCCAATGCAACGTGGACTTTTAGTCAGCCTCCGCGATCGGTCGGGCGAACGGCAAAGCTCGCGGAGAATCAAGGCCTGTGAGGAGTTCAATGTCCGGATGCTTCAGAGCAGCTGTGATTGTATAAAGGTGCTTGAGCTTGACGGTCGTATTTCCCTGCTGAACGAAGCAAGCCAACATCTTCTTGAAATTTGTGATCGACGCATGTTGATCGGTTTTAATTGGCTCGATTTCTGGGATCGGCCGAATGATCGCAATGCCGCCGAGCAAGCACTCGAAGAAGCAAGACGCGGTCGAATCGGCCGATTTACCGGAACCGCGCATCTCAGAAACGGTCGGGTCAAACGTTGGGACGAAATCGTGACCCCGATCTTAGGCAGTGATCATCAACCGGAAAAAATTCTCATTATCGCGCGAGACATCACGGAACAAGTCGAAGCCGAAGAACAGCTCAAGCGAGCCAAGGACGCCGCCGAAGTCGCAAACTCTTTAAAGAGTGCGTTTTTAGCTAACATGAGTCACGAAATCCGTACGCCACTCGGCGCGATCTTGGGATTCGCGGAGTTGCTCAACGATCGGGGCTTGAGCGAAAAAGATCGCGCCACGTACATCGACGTCATAAATCGAAATGGGGAGCAGCTCGCCTCGTTGATCAACGATATTCTAGACTTATCAAAAGTGGAGTCCGGCCACTTCAAGACCGTAAAGGCGAGATTCAATCCGCGTGAACTTGTTGAAGATGTCATCTCGCTCCTGAGCGTGAAGGCACGTCAGAAAAGCTTGTCATTAAAACTTGAAATCGAAGAAGGTTTCCCGACCGTCGCTGTTTCTGATCCGGTGAGGTTGCGCCAGATCTTGATGAACATCATCGGGAATGCCGTGAAGTTCACGGACCAAGGATCTGTGCTCTTACAATGCGGTCGTCGCGGTCAAAAGTTGAAGTTTATCGTTGAAGATACTGGCATCGGAATCGCGCCGGATAAGGTGAGCGAACTCTTCAAGCCTTTTTCTCAGGCGGACGTTTCGTCAACCCGAACTTACGGTGGGACTGGGCTCGGACTCGTGCTCGCGCGAAGGATGGCCAGGCTCCTCGGGGGAGATCTTCAGCTCGAGCACTCGGAGAAAGGGCGCGGCAGTTGTTTTGAGATCACGGTGGAGAACGACTGCCGAGAAGCCGTAAACGTTGAGGAAGCTGAAGTGTCATCGGCCGCCCATCAGGCCTTGGATGTAATGTCGAACTTGAGTCTAGAGGGCTACTCAGTTCTGATCGTCGACGATGCGCCCGATAACCAACAGCTCATCGCAAGAATTTTGAAACGGGCAGGAGCGCGCGTCGAAATCGCGACCAATGGAGGCGAAGCTGTGTTCCGAGCGATGCATGAGGCATTCGACATCGTCTTGATGGACATCCAAATGCCTGTGCTCGACGGTTACTCCGCAACTCAGGTGCTAAGGGATAGTGGCTTCCGACGCCCGATCATCGCGCTGACCGCTCATGCTATGCAAGAGGTACGGGATAAGTGTTTACGCTGCGGCTTTGACAATTATCTAACCAAGCCCATTCGGCGCACGGATTTGCTTGATCTCGTTTCGCGAACGTTGCACGACGGGCACAGGGACCAGCCCCATGATGCCGGCGATTTTCATTGAGACCCTCTGCTGAAACCAACGCCCAGTGCTTTAGCCTTGATTAGGCAATCTATTCAGGAACCAGTGCCGCAACGGAGCTAGCTAAGAAATACACGAGTTCGTTTTGCGGGGGCCAAATCGAAATGATTTGCCACTCGTGACGTCGGCTGACGACATTCCTTCAATTCAACTTCGGCACGCTGGCTGCAGTAAGGGCCAGCATACGAATTCAAGTCGATTACGACGAAACACTCAATTAGGAGAAGTTCTAGATGAAGTCTCAGATCTTTGCTGCATTTGCGTTGTTGGCTGCTGTTCCTGCTTTCGCCGCTCTTACTGATGGCGAGAAGAAGGCGATCGAAGACGCCGTTTACGCGAACGAAGAAGTCCAAAAGGTTTTGCCCGCAATTCTCCCGATCGTTGGTGAAGACGGGATCGGTCAATCCTACCAGGCTAACCTTAAGATCGAGCGCAAGAGCAGCACGTTGGTCGTTGGTGTCTTAAAAACTCAAGTTCTTAAAGTAAATAAAAACCAAGAAGTCGTTGAAGAAGGCAAACCCGTTTGCCGTGATCTCGAAATCACGGGTCCTTCGAAAGAAGCTGATTCTAAAAAATTGAAAGTCGAGATCGTCTCTGAAGCTAAAGACTGCTAATCGCAGTTGCTTCTAGCAGTGGTCCTTCAAAAAGGCTTCTCGTACTTAGCGAGAGGCCTTTTTTATTCTCTGCCTTGAGTGGAGTGCGGCTCTGGGCTGACCGCTTCCGAAATTCAAACTTCCGATGCAAATAATTCCGTCAACAAACGTGCAACTTCCGAGTCGAAGTTAGCGAGTGGGGATGTCTTTTGAAGAGTCGGATAGATGTTCGCGATAGCCTTCGATGAGCGAAACTCAATGACGATTTGCACGTGATCTCCGAGTAGCGCCCGCAAGATCAGTTTGTACTCTCGAGATTGCGGAGAAACGACGTCGTAAGAAAAGCTGCACAGAACATGGGAGTGGCCGTAGAGGTCGATTTCATCAGGCTCTTCGGCGTACGAGTTCGGGACGATGAACAGCTCTCGAATTGAACGTCGAGACACGAGCTGCGTCTTCATCCTTTCAAGGGCCTCACTGCATTGGTCATCGGCTTTATTTCTGAGCCGGTAGGTTGGCTGCGAATTCATTTGGTTGTCTCCCGAACCCATCCTCGATTTGGCCCATCCCTAAAAGCCCTAAGAGATATAGAGGCATGAGTTACCGAAGGTGTAGGTGAATTCATTGGTTGATCTGAGTCAACGTGACGCGACTCAGTTCAATAATTGAACACGAATCGGGGGGAGTAGTTCTGTGAATGTTGGAAAGTAAAGTTACCTGCTTGGCTTAACTCGTGCCTGTACTTCCCAGGGAGGTTAAAGGTGTCTTAATGAATATGAATTTATATCGATAAATGAGTTTGGCTATTACATAGAAAGACGACTCCGCTACACCTGTCGGCTTTGCGCCGTTGACGCCAAAATCATCGCTAGCTAGCGTACTTTCGAAAGAACCTGTGAGCAGTCATGAGTCCAATTTTCCTGAGCGGAAATTCTAAAGTCTCCGAGTTCGCGCGGAAGATCGATTGGGCTAGTCATCCACTCGGTCATCCTGACACTTGGAACTCAGAACTCAAGACGACAACTTCGCTGATGCTCAGCTCAGCTTTCCCCATGTTCGTTGCTTGGGGGGAAAAACGTACGATTCTCTACAATGATGCGTACGGAAAGATCCTTGGCGAAAAACATCCAGATGCTTTTGGCCAACCCTTTGAAGAGGTCTGGAGCGAGAATTGGTCAGAGCTTCTTCCTCTCGTAAAGAGAGTGGATCAAGGCGAAACCGTCTACCTTGAAAACCTAAAGCTCATGGTTCGCCGAAGTAGCCAGGACGAGCTAAGCGAAGCGTACTTCACTTTTTCTTACAGCCCAATTCGCGATGAGCGGGGAAGAGTTCAAGGGCTCTTCTGCTCAGTCGTGGAAACAACAACCGAGTTCACGACAAAAAATCAGCTTGAACTCAGCGAAGCGAAGTACCGCACTTTGTTCCATTCCGTTGATCAAGGTTTTTGTATTCTCGAGATGATTTACGATGAAGCGGATGAGCCTGTGGACTATCGCTTTATCGAAGTTAATCCCATGTTCGAAAAGCAGACGGGCCTCATAGATGCGCAAGGGAAACGGGTCAGCGAGCTCGTTCCGGATCTCGATGATTTTTGGTTTAAAACGTACCGAAAGGTTGCGAAATCCGGAAAGGCGATTCGATTCGAGCAGGAAGCCCCCGCAATGGGACGAATCTTTGACGTCTTTGCCTTTCGGATCGCTGATGACCAATTCAATCGAGTCGGTCTTCTCTTCAGCGATATTACGGAAAAGAAAATCGCGCAGTTGGAATACGAACGCAGCGTCGACGTTTCGCCAGCAATCCTTTGGATCACCGAAGTGGATGGCTCCTGTTCCTACCTGAGCAAGCAGTGGTACCAATATACGGGTCAGACGGAAGAAGAAGCCCTGGGCTTTGGATGGTTGAACGCAACTCACCCGGACGACAAAGAAAAAACGGCTAATATTTACCTCAACGCCAATCGCGAACAGAGGCCGTTCTATTGCGAGTACCGTTTGAAAACTCATGATGGAAGCTATCGATGGGCAATCGACGCCGGTAATCCTCGCTACGATAAATACGGAAAATACCTCGGATACGCTGGTACCGTCTTCGATATCCACGAACGAAAGTTAGCAGAAGAAGCAGCTGAAAAAGCTCAGGAACAAACTCTCAAAGAGTGGATCACGTTCCAAGAAGTTCTGAATCAAACGACGATTCCGATCGCACTCCTCGAAGGTCCTGACCACCGATTTACCTTCACGAACGACGCTTACAACGATGCGTTTGGATTTACGAGTTCGCCTATCGGGAAATTAGCTGGCGAAGTTTTCCCCGATGCGTTTGCCCAAGGTTTCGGTAACCTTCTCGATAAGGTTTATCGCACGGGCGAAACTTTCCGAGGGACAGAAATCTTCTTCGAAAGACAAAGTCCGGGCGGGGAGAAGAAAGAATTTTTCATCGACTTCACCTATGCGGCTAAGAGAAATACCAATGGCGAAATCCACGGTGTGCTCGCTGCCATTGTCGACGTCAGCGAAAAAGTCATCGCGAGAAGATCGATTGAAGAAAGTCGCCACGTCTTGAAGACCATCACGGATAACGCAGCTTCATCTCTCTTCATGATGGATAAAGCAGGGCGTCCGACTTTCATGAATCCGTCTGCGGAACGACTGACGGGTTACAAGCTGGAGGAGATCAAAGATCGCCCTTTGCATTACGCTGTTCATTACAAGCGGCCTGACGGAACGCACTACCCAATGGAAGAGTGTCCGATCGATAATGCACAATCGACCATGAAAGTGGTGCAAAACCAGGAAGAAGTTTTCGTCGACAAATCGGGGAGGCTTTTTCCCGTTTCGTTTTCGGTTTCGCCGCTCCAGGCTGATGGCGAAGTCAGCGGTTCCGTTCTCGAGTTTCAGGATATCTCAAAGCAGAAGGAATCCGAGCAGGCCTTGGTTCTTGCAAGAGATGAGGCCGAGCGCGCGAATCAATTGAAGTCGGCGTTTCTGGCTAACATGTCTCACGAGATCCGCACACCGTTGGGCGCTATGATCGGGTTTGCGGATTTACTCCGGGATCCTGGGCTCTCCGAGACGGAGCGAATCAACTACATCGACATTCTCTCGCGAAACGGTGAGAATCTCTCGTTGATCATCAACGATATTCTCGATCTCTCGAAGGTCGAAGCCGGTCACCTTACGCTTGAATACACGGACGCTTATCCCGATCAGATCGCGGCGGACGTTGTTTCGCTCCTTCGAGTGAAAGCGAAGGAGAAGGACCTCACTCTTGATTACACTTATGACGAGAGTTCCCCGCGATCGATCGTATCCGATCCGCTGCGCGTGCGCCAAATTCTCCTCAACCTCGTGGGCAATGCGATCAAGTTCACGCAGTACGGCTCAGTCAAAATCCGTAGCTACGGTTGTAAGACGGATGACGGACGACCGGCGGTCTGCTTTGAAGTTGCGGACACCGGCATCGGCATTCCAACTTCCCAGCAGGACCGAATTTTCGAGATGTTCGTTCAGGCTGACGGCACGATGACGAGGCGGTTCGGAGGAACGGGCTTAGGCTTGGCGCTTTCGCGTCGCCTTGCACGCTCCATGGGCGGTGATGTGTCCGTCATCAAAACGCAAGAGGGCGTGGGTACGACATTCTTAGTGAAGATCGAGGATCAACCTCATCGAAGAACTTCAAGAAGCTTAGGCCCGTCGCGAGAGAAGACAGCTGTCATCGAAATCAAAGACAGGGCACTTGAGGGAATCCGTGTGCTCGTCGTTGACGACGCTCCCGACAACCAGCAACTCATCTGGCGATACCTCACTAAACAAGGGGCGCTCATCGAAACCGCGGAGAACGGCTGGATCGGATACCGTGCGGCCCTCGGCGGAAATTTCGATATTGTCCTCATGGACATCCAGATGCCCGTAATGGACGGCTATACAGCAACGCAAAAACTTCGCGAGAACGGATTTTCACAACCGATCATCGCCCTCACGGCCCACGCCATGACCGAGATCCGAAAGAAGTGTTTGAACGTGGGTTGTAATGCGCAGCTAACGAAGCCGATTAATCCGAAAGAGCTGATTCACACGATTGCAACTTTCGTTGGCCGATAAGGTGGCGACCGGCGGAATGAGGCGAATCGAGTTCGTGGATTCGCTCCGTTCCGGCGGTGCAACTCCGCAGCGGTTTCGCGGCGCAGCTTCGTTGAAGCGCCATGCCAGTTGTTTGAGCAGCAGCTCCGGTGCTCTTGCGGGAACCTTCTGACGAGCCCGCCGGGCGCCGTTTGAATTAGGCTTTTCCCCTTGATTTCGAGCCACTGGTTCCCTAGATTACCAATTCCTTTTGCGTCGGCGCGTGGCTCAGCTTGGTAGAGCACCAGCTTGGGGTGCTGGGGGTCGCTGGTTCAAATCCAGTCGCGCCGACCATTTTCTCTTCCCCTCCGAAGCCCGCATTTTCAGTTTCCCAATCGAGTTAAGTAGTTGAATCAGCTTCGGCACGAGAAGATCTCGGTCGCTCATCTTTCCCAAAATTTCAGCAGATTTCCGCGCGTATTAACTCGGTGGTGACTGGGTGTTAACCGGAATGTTCCACTCTCTTCCCGCTAAAAAAATATGAGCGTCGTGGGCGGCGCAAAATTCTAAGCGAGGAATTGCGTTTGCCGTCCCCTCGAGAATACATTTGGGAATGACAACTCCGGTTCCAATCTCAACGCCAGCAATTGATAACGATCTCATCTCCAAATCCGAAACTGCTGGTTGAGTTCAAACGACTGATCTCAAAACTCACTATGATTTCGCATCCGACATCGTTGGGTTCATTGCTTGGCCACTCGTTGTCCTGCTCGTATTTTATGGACTAACGGCGCATCTCGCCCAACTGATCTAGGAGGAAGTCTCACCTCATTCTTAAAGGTCTCCCAATCTCCGACCTCTCGCGCTCAAAGCATCGCTTTCACTCCAAAAATTCTGCTTGAGTCACCCCTCCGCAACCGTCAGCACCCATACCCTTTGAGTGCTGGTGCTAACGTTTCCTACGGGGTGAGCACGATTTGTTACGTGAAAGCAAGGAAGGAGGGCGAGATTAAATAAATTTTGATTTGAAGGATTTTGTGTTCAAACCGGAGTTACTGCAGCGGATGAAAAAAGGATCGAGTTAACGGAACGTGATTTGGAGATACTTCGATTCTGTCTTGAGATGTAGTTTTCGGATCTCGAATCGATTCATCGCATGTTATTCACGACCAACAACGACGGATCAAAAAGTAAGTCCATGCTTTGGGCCCGCGAGCGCGTGAATCAACTCAACCGATTCGGCTATCATCATTCACAGCGAGCGCCGTTCTATGGCTACGCTTACTTCTTCACGACGAAACTTGGTCAACTCGCTCTTAGAATACATAGAACGTGAGGTAAAAGATCGAGAAGAGTATGAGCGGCAGCCACTTCAGAATCGAGTAAGTGCTGAACTGCGATTTCAATTTCGCGTACTCACCAGTTTAGACTAGGGGATGGTAAATTCGCGATCAAGTCGCGATTGGCAGAACAGGCTGAAGGCTCGTAACGGCATTGCGCCGTCACGATCGTTGCACTCGGAGATCGCAAGCATCCGCGATGCTTTGCGATCGGCTCGAATTTGCTTCAGCGCGTGTTACCTTCGGTGGTGAATGCGTGCTAAGTGATTTCCGAGGCATGACGAGCAATGAAGAGTCATCGAGATTGAGTGGGATTTAATCTCGAACTACTCAGATCGGTTCGTTACTCGAAAGGATCTCTGGCTTAAGACCTAGTTGCTGGCCTCTTAACTTGTGAGAAGGCGTTCGATCTCTGGACTGGATTCAAACACGCCCAACGCCGCTCTACTGGGTTGGAAAGATGCGCCGCCCAGTTCTAGAAAATCCGGCCGCGGAAAGAAATAGATTCCCGACTTTCCGGGAATGCGGATGATCTCCCCGGTTTGGGGGTTCCGACCCTCGCGTCCAGGTTCAAAATGCCTATGAATTACGCCTAAGGTTCCCAGTGCGACCGTCGCAGTTTTGTCGAGTGCTTGTATCGCCTGTGCACAGCACTCTTTGATCTCTCTCGCTGCTGACGTCTTACTGTTAGCGTTCGCCCATGTCTCAAAGTCCGGCCCGGCGAAAGGCTCTCCCGAATCCGAATTGGAGACGAGCACTTTCTCAGTCCCGAGCATCTTGATTCCGAGACGTGCGATTCCTGGAAGCGAAAATTCACCATGATCCTGGATCTGGCGAATATACTCTGCAATCACACCGACAGTTTCGTTCTTCAGCATTCATAAATCTTGCCGAGAAAATTTTAGGGTTTCAATGATTTTCAAAAGAGCGAATAGGGCGCCAAACAAATCCCCTTGAAGCACAACCCCGCCACACTTAATCGCGCAGAGATTCGGCCATTCAGTTTCCAACCGTGAAGCCACCGGGCACGGCCCAGCTACATTGTTCGAAAGACTGACCATGCACGTGATCAGTGAATCCGCCGCGAACTTCGTACGAGAAGCCACCGGTCGGAAGCCAATATGAGTTTATGAACGATCCGTCGCGGCTTTCTACGCGGACGCAAGCTTCCGCAAACGTCGTCGTGGCATTGAAAGAAGATCGCTCATAAATACGCACTAGAAGTCTCTGAGTGTCGTTAGCATCGATCCAGCAAATCGCTTTGTGAATATAAGAGCCGTCCACCGGCTGAACCTCGGGTCCGCAGAGATCTACCGGCGAGGCCATCGACATCGAACAGAATGCCGAAAGCATAAAGGTCGCAAGCGCCGTAGCCATTTTCATTTTGAATTCCCTTTCGAGGTTTATGATGTTCAGCGACGCTTCTATCAGAGGCCTTGCCAGAATTCGACATATACTCAGTTCATCATTGCGAACATGTCGTCGGCTGACGACATGTTAGAGAACGCCCACCAGCCCTTGTTCTTCTACATGATGACGCGTGCGGTACCCAGGAATTGAAAAGGAAATGTAAGGGCTTCAGGTGAGCCCGTCATCAGTTTGGAAATTCTCAGCAAAACCTATCGTCTCAATCTGAGACGTAGATGGTCCACTACCATGTTGTTAAACCTTTGTGCGCGCGAAAGCCGAAAAATGGTCAGCCCTTCCGTCAGAGCAAATCGGACTCGAGCCCAAGCAGGTATGGAGTCTGCAATTTCCCTTAGTATGCGTAAGCTAGGTGAAACAATACTCCTTACAACGTTAGTGGCGGTGTTGTCCGGATCAGCGGATGCACGCGCCACTGATCCGAACTGCGTTGTTGCGGGCGTGAAAGCGACCAATTCGTTTGAGGAAATCCGCAAACTGGCTAACGCCAAATCTCAAACGCGATTCGAGGCCGCCAAGCAAGAGTTCCTGCAGGATCGTGAAGAGCGCCTCCCAAAGCTTGGTGATTCTAAGCACGCGCCCAGTCTTATGGATCACGGCAAAGAAACTGAATACGTCGTCGTTCTCACCCACGGGCTTTTTGATTCTCCTTACGCACAGAAGGTTTTGGGCGAAGTGTTCTACCGAAGAGGAATGAACGTTCTGATGCCCTTGTTGCCGCGGCATTGGGAAAAAGACATCAAGTCGATTGAACGGTTGACGGCCGAAGAGATGATGGCCGAGCAGGAAAAAGCCATCGCGCTTGCCAAGCGATTAGGAAAAAAAGTCATCGTCGTAGGTCACTCCACGGGCGGGCTTCTGGCCGCACGTTCAGCCCTCCGGGATCAAACTATCGCCGGAGTCATGCTCTATGCGCCAGCACTTGAACTTTCAAATCGGACTTACGCCGCCACTGCAGTTGGTAGAACACTAGGTCTTAGTTTGAACACTCTTCAGTGGTCCACTCCAGATGCCAAGACAACGCCGTATTTTTCTCCGCAGGCCGGGCGCGAGGTAGCGCGATTGGTCCAAATCGTTCGAGACGAAAACACGAAGGTAGATCCGAAAACGGCAACGGCAGAAGAAGTTTACAGGAGCATCGGAAAGCAGATCGACAAACCAGTCGCGCTCGTCGTGTCGAAGAATGAATCTACAACCCACAATAAGACCGCGCGTTGGGTAGCGGGCTCAACGCAAGGATTGAAATCGCATCTCAAGCTCGAATACCTTGATCATGCCGGAACGGGGCGGATCGCACCCGAGGACATGAAATCGATTCATGACAACTCTCCCGCGAGTCGCGACCGCAAAAAGATTCTGGAGCACGCGGAAGAATTCGTTTCGAAAAACTTTCCGACGGCGGGATGATTGGGGTCGAGATTCTTATTTGGCGGGCGGGCAGGTCCCCAAGTTCATCGCATCATCCGGGTCGCAGGACGCAAAACCCTCAAGAGCCGAAAGTTCATTCGTGTACGCCTCTTTTTTTAGGCTTGCGCACGCGATCTCGGTCCGTTTTTTCGCCGCTGGTGTCACCGCAACGCCTGCGATATCGACCGCCGGTTTGCTGTCGCCATCATAGACGCGATAAATTTCGTAGCTAACGCCCTTGTTTTCAAAGCGAAGCGTGGTGTTATCAAATTGCGCACGAAAGTGGTGAGCGTAAAAAAATGTTTTGGTCGATCCCTTGCGCTCTTTCGGAAACTCGAGCTCGACAAAGCCTTTCTTGCCATAGCGGTACTGAAGGTAGCTTTGAGCTTGTGAGAGCTCAGTGCTTCCGCAGATAGAAATCACTTTTTTCTGCTTGGTTTCGCACGTGAAGTAGATCTTTTCGCTAGGGGCGCAATGTGAAGTTGGCGAAGCCGCTTGAGCAGAACTAAATATTAGCCCGCTGGCGAGGCATGCGAGGGTCATCCATTCAGCTTTCATTGGTTCTCCAAGTTCCCGATGTTGTTCACCCATTAAGGTATCGCGCTAGGACCAGTTGTCGACGTCAAAATCCGGAAAACAATCAAAGCGCATGCGAACCCGTAGATGATCTTTGGCAACCATTCGTTGATGCGAGCGATTTTGACTCGAACTTCTTGCCGGAGCTCTTTGCAAACTTCTTCGAGCGTATGTTCGAGAGCTCCGGTCTGCTCTCCGATCCGAATTGCCGCAAGATGACGGTCACGAAAAATTCCGGTTCGTGCAAACGATTCAGCTAATCCCTGCGCCGTTCCTTTGCGACGAATGAAAACAGAAGCGGCGCGGAGTTGGTCGTCGTTTGCAGCGTCTTCGGCGGCTTTCATCATGGATTCAAGATCAGCGCCTGCGCGGTACGAGAGCCAGATCGCCGTGAAGAAGCGCTCGTAGGCGGAGGTCTTCATCAAGTCGCGAGCAACGGGAACAGATTGAAAAAGTTTGTGAATCTTCCTGGCTAGCCGAGGTTCTCGCGAGGAGCGTCGAAGTAACTCAAAACTCCACCAGAGAACTCCGACGGCCGCACCGATCAAACCTAGTGTTCTGAGAATGTAGTCATAGCCTGAGATTGAGCCATTGACGAAGGAGGGGAGATAGAAGGTGAATTGTGAGATGATCAGGAGCAGGCCCGGCTTCAAAAGGGCCCACTTGATACTGCGCTCGGTCTCGTATCTTTCAAAATAGTAATCGGCCAGTAGCTTGGAAGTCTCAGCCATGAATCCGGTTTGCTCCGCAAGCTTCATCAAAGAAGTTTCGAGGGGAGGAAAACCATTTCTCGCCATCGCTCCGTGGAGCGATGATCCACGCTGCACGCCGTGGATCAAGCGGTGAGCCATCTGCTGTTCTTTGGGACCGACAGACTGTTTCAGCAGTTCGAGACTTGAAATCAAACCGTTTCCAGCATCGTGCATCGCCGAGAACGTGCGGTACGAGGTACTGATCTCAAGAGCGTTTTTACCGAACATGGCTCCATTATAGGGAACCAATGCTCAGTTAGCATCCACAATCCCCTTTGAATGAGAATCGGCTCGATTCACGACCTCGCTTCACGTTCACTTTGAGATCATATCGAGTCACTTCGCAGCCTTCATCGGAAGGGGCGCAAACGAATGTCGTTTTGTGATCCAAGCTGACGCGATACCTTGAATCTTTGTAAATCTTTGTGAAACGGTCTCCGACCGCCGGAGAACTATCTTCCGTCGAAGAGACAAAGTTGAGCTTTCGGAGTCGACCATCAATTTTGGCGATAAGCTGAGCGCGATCCTCGGGACCGCTAAAGAAGAAGACATCGTCCCCTCGGTAAGCACTGCAGCCGCAGCCGCCTTCAAAATCGCTTCCTAAACTGAGTTTCTCAATGCGTGGTTTCGACCGATCATTGAAGGATTCAGCCTGGCAAAATTCCGTGAAAAGGAAAAACAGGACGAATGCGGAAAGCAGAGATTTCATTTGGACTCCTTTATGATTTGGATTAAATCGCGATCGCCGCCATCATTCGGCTCCTCAAGCAACGTGGCAAGTGTAGGTGACAACATATTTTGTTTATCGATCGAAACGGTTTTGCTTAAATATTCGGCGATGAGGAGTTCAATGAGCGAGAAACCTTCCGTTTTGAGACACGCGGTTGGCACGGTTGCGATCGATCTGTTCGTTAGGCTGAGTTCGCCGTAATCTGAAGAAGTGCGAGTTCTCACCACAAGGATCTCAAAAGGAGACTTCCATGAAAGCGGTTCTATTTGCGGCAGCGGTACTATCGATGACTTCGGTGGCGCAAGCGGCTGACGGCACGCATCTCTGCAAGCAAGGCAAGATGGAACGATCAGTCACCGTCGTTTACGCCAAAGAAGGCAAGAAGGCGCCCTGCGAAGTGAAGTACAAGCGCGCCGCAGATGACGAAAAGACTCTCTTTAACGCTCAAACCGACGAGAAGTTTTGCGAAACGAAAGCGCAAGAGTTCGTTGAGAAGTTGAAAGGCATGGGCTGGCAATGTGAGGGCTAAAAAAGAGACGTAAACAGAGCCCGCGATCGCGGGCTCTCGATCCTTAAGCTGCGCGCCCGACGGGGCGCGCTTTATTTTTGCCTTTGGGAGAAAACTCCAAAATATTGGTGTTCGACGGAGGGCTGCTTTCGAGTTGTCCGCCGCCTTCGACGATGGAGCGAAGCCCGATCACAAGCTCTCGAAGCTGCGCGGATTGGCTGGTGAGGTCGCTTGCCGTCGAAGCGGCTTCACCGGCCGTTGCGGCATTCGCATTGGTTACGTGATCCAGCTGCTGGATGGCCAAGTTGATGGAATCGATGCCTTGAGCCTGTTCGCGAGAGGCCGAGGCGATTTCATCCGACATATCGCGCATGAGAGACACCTGGGTCACGATCTCGGAAATAACTTCGCCGCAAGATTTCGCGACGGCTGTGCCTTCTTTGATTCGGGCTTCGCTGTTGGAGAGAAGTCGCGAAGTTTCGCTTTGCGTGTCTCGGACAATCGATTCTACGCGGTTGACGCTTTCCGAAAGAAGTGAGCTGATTTCTCGAGACGCATCGCCTGACATCCGTGCGAGGTTACCGACTTCTTCCGCAACAACGGCAAACCCTTTGCCGTGTTCGCCGGCGCGTGCCGCCTCTACGGAAGCGTTGAAAGAGAGCAGCTTTGTTTGGAAAACGATCTCGTTGATGACTTTGGTTTTGCTACCGATCTCGTTGATGACATTCACGATGCCAGATAGCTGTTGATTATTCGTCGCGATTTGCTTTGCGATATCCGCGTTGCTTGAAGCGATCGCGTTGATAGCTTCGATGACCTCTTGAGATGACTGAAGGCCACGGTCGCTTGAGCGGTGGCACGCGTCGGCGGTATCTTTAGTACGGATCGCATTATCAGAGTTTTTCCCAACCATGGCGCTGATCTCTTCGAGTGAAGCCGAGGTCTCCTGAAGTGAGCTGGCTTGTTGCTGTGAGGCTGACGAGAGTTGCTCGCTTGCGCTGGAGATCCGGCTTGCGGTGCCTGCCACGTCGTTGGCACCTGCATTGAGGCGAGCAACTAAGCCTGCAAATTGAGAATCGATTCGGCCCGAGGCCACGTAGCCGATCGCGATCGAAGCGCTGGCGCCGACGATGATCACGAGGGTTAACCAAAAGCGACCTTGTTCGGCGGCCGAATTTGCGGCGGTCGTCCAATGCTGACTATCTTTTAATTGGTCATCCTCTACCATTTTTAGCTTTGCGTAAAAATCGGCCGCCATGGCGGAGCAGTCCTTCAGAACGAATTCGCGAAATTGATCGCGTTGTTTCGGATCTTTTGATATGGCGAGGTTCAGGTTCTGCACACCCGCGGATTTAAATTTTTCCCACGAGGCTAGCGTCTCTTTGAAGAGAGCCTTTTCGCGATCGGTCGTGGGAAGCTTTTCAAATTTTGCAACAGAGCTTTCAAAGTGGGCGATTTCGTCCGCCACAGCTTTCGCGAATCCCGCGATCTGATCATCGCTAAGACCAGGAATAGCCAGCGTTCTCAACTCGATCCGGATGGCGCGGAAGTTGTTTCCCATTTCACCGATGGCGAGTGATTTCGGAAGATTCTTCGCAGCGACGTGATCGTAATTTAAGACGACGTTTCTCAGCGAAACGTAGCTGACAAGCCCGACGGTTCCCAAGAGTAGGGTCATCAAGCCGAAAGTGCTCCAAAGTTTAAATCTAAGACTTTGATTCTTGAACAAGCGAACCTCCCGAATGGGCTCAGCACTTCTTCGACGTCAAAGTTCCGTCGATTCAGTCGTCGCTCCGACTATCTAGAAATCATGTTGTAGGTAAATGGCCGGCCTTTAGAGCGATGTTTCAATTGAACCTAGTAGTTGGGGGGTACAGTTCAGTGAAGACTAAAGACCTTCTCGAAGGCGTCTCAATTGTAAACAAACTAGCCAAGAGGCTGGTCGGCCGTGCGCCGGAAAGTGCTGAAGTCTAAAAATAGTGTGAATCGCGACTAATAAACCCCCGGGCTCGAGCGTACTCTATTTGAACCCGGAGGATTCATGCATAAGCTTTGTTTAGTTGCGCTCATTGGTGCTTTCGCCTTTTCATTTCAAGCCCAAGCCCAAGCCCAGTTCTTGCCCGGGCCCCCAAAATCAGAGATGCCCGGCCGACCTTTTTTCTCGGTTGAAACGGATCAAGCGAAAGCGTTGACCGTCTCTGACGTGAAAGCCGATGTCTCATTAAAGGGAGCTTTTGCGGAAACCGTTCTCGATATCGCTTATAAAAACTCAACTCATCAGAGCGTCCAAGGACTCTTCAAAATTCAGTTGCCAAATGGTTCGCTCGTCCGCGATTTCGCATTGCGAATTGGCGAGAAATGGCAGTACGGGACTCTGACGGAGAAGCACAAAGCACGCGAGACGTTTGAGGAGATCGTCCGTCGCGGCGATGATCCCGCCGTCCTTGCTTGGAAAGACGGCGCAGAATATCAGGTAAGAATTTTCCCCTTCCCCGCTAACGGGAAGCGTTGGATTCGCGTCAAATACTGGCAAGATCTGAACGAAATCAACGACCGATTCGCGTATTCGCTCCCCCTCCCGCAGGGTTTGAAGCTTGATTCGTTCTCGTTAAAGCTTGAAGCAAAAGCCACTTCGCTTTCAGGCGTCGTGATCGGCGAGGCTTACGCAAAACGTGCCTACCTGAAACCGATTGCCGAAGATAAGACGACGTTCGGTGCGATGCTCGATGAGAAATCCTTTGTACTTCCCGGTTCCTTCAACGTCGCGATCGCCGAAGCTCCCGGAACCAAGGGTGCGACGTGGACCGCAGTCACAAAACCCAAAGGCGATATGCCCTATGTCGGAGCCCGGTGGTTTCAAGAACTGCCGAGGCAGAAACGAGCGGCTGCGAAAACATGGTTGGCTTTCATCGACACCAGCCGAAGTTCTAAGCCAACTGATCTCACTGCACTCGCAAAATTTTTAGAGAAGGTGAAAATCTCAACCGGCGCATCCATGAAATTCTACGAGTTTAACTCAGCTGTCTCGGGGATTGATCCTTCGAAGTTGAGTCAGCTCGACTTTGACGGTGGAACAAACTTCAAAGCCGTGTTCGACGAAATTCAGGAACAGCAAAAGAAAGCGGGTAGTGAGGTTGAAGCCCTCATCGTGAGCGACGCGGTTCCGACGATGCAAAAAGAGTCGGAGTTAATGCAGCAGAATTTTTCGAAATCAAAGATTCACTTCCTACCGGCCTCGTCACGATTTAATCCGCATTTTGCCGCGAAAGTCGCAGAGAGGTCGGGAGGTACGGTTTTGCCGCTCATCCAAACGGCAAGCCTTGACTCGGCCGTTGAGACTTTACTTACAGCCCCGTGGATCTTCTCCGGGCTTGTCGTAGAGGGTGGAGTTGCATCCGACGCCTATCCCGAGCAAGGTTCGCGGCTCGATTTTCAAGAGGGAGCTTACGTCTATTTTCGCGCGAAATCGGGACGACTTCCCAAGAGTGTAACGGTCACGGTCTCTAACGGTTCGAAGTCTCAAGAACTGAAAGCAGACTTCACGAATGCGAGAGATATTCCGCAAGTGGAGCAGCTCTGGGCAATGAAGAAGCTTATGAGTCTCGTTCCGCAGGCGGATGAGTACGAGAAAGAGCTGATGGCGCACGCGACTCGTTACCAACTCGTTTCACCAAAGACCTCCTTCATCGTTCTTGAACTCGAAAGCGATTATCAACAGTTCAACCTCACTCGGCGCGAGGATTCGAGTGATGAGTTGGCAGAGTCATCCGATCTTGCGGAAGCGGGCGAGTCGGCGCAAAGTAACTTCGCCGCAGCTGCTCCAAGACCTAGCGCAAAGGTCTCTTCAAGATCCGTTCGGCGCGGGGAGGGCGGCGGCTCAGGTGCGGTCGGAGCTGCTCGGCGCGCCAGTGATATCGCTGGTCAAAGCGCAATCGGCTTCGGCGGTGCGGAATCAGACCTCGCAATGGAAGAACCAGCACCTATGGCGGCGCCGGCATCAGCGGCCTTGGCTGCTCCGCCTCCTCCCTTTGAGATGAAAAAGCAGAAAGAGGCTGAGCCGTCATCAGTCAGTGCCGAAAGCGTCATGCAGCACTATTTCGCGGATGCGAAGTCGCTTCGCGAATTGCGAGCTAAGTACACGGCTTTGAACAAAGCTGAGATGAACGATCCTTGGTTCTTCATCGAGTCGGCTCAGCGGTTTGCGCAGTACCGCGAGAAGAGTCAAGCGCTGCGGGCGCTTTCAAATCTCTTCGAGATTTCAGAAGAAGACGGCAAGGCGATTCGCGCTTTGGGGCTTCTCGGATGTTTCGAGGGTCATTGTGAGTGGGCGGTTCAAGCTTTCCGACTCGCGATCGACCTTCGCCCCGAGGAGCCGCAAAACTACCGCGATCTTGCGTGGCTGTTTTTGGAAATGGGCGATTCCAAGCAGGCGATGGCAACATTTGAGTTGTTAAAGGGTAAGAAGTTTCACGCACGTTTCCCGGGCATGGATCAGCTTTTGGCGCGCGAGCAGGCGTGGATAAAGCAGATGTCCGGCGATCGTTTGCCGGCCTCCATCAATCCAGCGCTGAAAATTTCGCCTACTTACTCGTGGATCACGTGGAATAACGATAACAGCGATGTGGATTTCCATATCTACGAGAAGAGCGGCACCATGGTTTATTACGGTCATCGCAACGGAGAAGGCGAGCTTTCAAACGACTTCACTCAAGGCCTCGGGCCCGAGACTTACGCGTCGAAATCAACTAAGCCCAAGTTGAGCTACTTCGTTAAGTACTTCCGCAACGATCGAACGAACGTAAGTTCAGCTGTCATCATGAAGTTCTCAACGATTGAATCGTGGGCGCCTGGCAAAATCAAAGTGAGTTCTAAAGTAGTGCCTCTGTATGGAGTCCAAGACTTCGTAAAATTGAAGTGAACCGTCCTAATCAGAGCCCCGATTCTTCCGGGGCTCTTTGTGCTCCTTCATTGTTCGTCAAATGAAGATCGCAATGTGATCGATCATGAGACACGCGCACCGTTGATTGTTCAAGACACAAACAAAATTTGAGAAATCACGTTGGATGCCGATCTCTTCATAGCAGGGCCCGAGCACGGGCCTTGTTTTCCCAAAAATTGAAGGGGTGTTCATGGGGCAACGTTTTGGTCGCAAGGCTCGGTTCTTAGCGCCTGTCGGAATTTTGACGTCACTTTTGGGTCTGATGCTTTTTACGCAGAACTTTGGTGTAGCGACTCACCAAGCTGAACTCGATAGCATTCGTGCTTGGGATTTTCCGCTTTACGATAGCCTCGTTTCGGCGGAGCGACGGATGGAGCAGTATCGTCGTGAACGTCCTAACTGCGCGGTGCAAAAGCTCGATGCGGTGAACGAGAGTCTGATCTCGCGTAACGCTCTCTTGAAGAACGCAATTATTCACTCCCATTTGTATATGCTCCCGCCGCCAGCTGTGCATTCGCTCCTCAAGAGTGCAGAAGTCAAACTCACCGAATTGAGAAGTGTCGAAGCCGCGACCGCGCGTTTGAATTACTTCGTCCTCGACATCACCGATCCGGGACCCGCACCTACGACGCCTAGCCACATTCCGCTCGATATCAAAGTCGTTCTTTCAGGGTCGGCGATGGGACTACCCGCTCCCGGTGCGGAGCCAAAAATGGCGGAGATGGGACTTCTCGTTGTAGACAATACGGCTTATCCACGTGCGCCCATTCGCATCATCGTCGAACGTGATCCTCAAGCCTACTTCCCCGTGCACGTTCGGAATGCGATCATCCGATCGCGCAATTTCGTGGATATCGTAGGCCGTGTCCCAATTCAGGTGGCAAGACTGAGCGCGGTGGACCAACCGTTCCCGATCAACAATTCGTCGTCTGCACGTCTTCTCTTGGAGAAAACAATGCAGATGCGTCCCAGTGTTTCCGGTTTAGCTCCGTGTGAGCCGGTAAAATTTTGGGCGTACGTCACCGGCGCGAAACCCGGAGGCACTTATACGATTCGTCCTCCCGAGACTCCGCACATTCCTCCCGAAAAGAGTTGCGTCGTCGACTTAAGCGGAACACGCGTGACATCATCGCAAGCTTCGTTAGCGGCTTGCCGAAAATATGCAGAATTGTTCGCTGGAAATATCCGTCCGTCTGATTTGCAGATTCCTTCTGGGCAATCCGATTGGACCGTCATGTACGCAGGCACGATGCAGGCGCCTTTCGAATTACTCAGCTGTAGTGTCAATACAGCAGCTGGAGTAGCGACAAGCCAGCAAATGGCTGCGCCGATGCAACTTGAGTGTTTGAATCGAGCCGCACCACTTGCCGCGTCGAATCCTGCAGCGACCAGTGTTACGTTCGGCACGGCACGATTGCTTGCGAAAGGTGTTTGCACCCTCGTGGATCAGAAAGGCGTCATCGTGAAACAAGCGGCCGCGGCGACTCAAGCTGATTGCCATATGATCTTTGACGCCTACATGCGTCCGGTTCCGCCCGCGTTGCCCCCGTCGGTGCCGCAGGGATATTTTGGATTTTTGCGCTTTCGTTAATTGAATGAATCAACCAGCTATTCGTGCTGGCACGCTTAAAGCTCCGGAAAGATGCGAATCCGCTTCTTTCCGGAGTCATCCACCGATAATAAAAATATCTGAAGTTCTTCGGGAAAACGGTTGGTGAGGGCCGTGATATTCACTTGGTGCGTGATCCAAACTTCGCGTCTTTTCTTACGGGCATTCTCTCTTAATCGTGCCTCCATCGCTGCTACAGCTGAAGCCTCCTCGCTCTTAGCATTGAAAAATGAATTGAGCGGCTCCCAAACTTCGTGCCGTCCGAATGCGATTTGACCGGTGTCTTTGCATCGGCACCACGTACTTGTGAGAACCGCATCAGGCACCAAAGCTTTGAATCGTTCGCCGAACTCTTTAGCCTCCTTTTTACCCTCAGCACTCAAATTACGCTGAGTTGAACAAGCGCCTTCGCCGTGGATCCGGAACCCAGGTGGATCACCCGTGCCTGGCGCCGTGCGCGCATGACGAATAATCAGCGTCGTTCCAGGTGGCCAAGCTGATTTCAGCTCCGCGCCCAGACTTGATTGAGGAGCGAGAGAGAGTACTGCTATCAGGACCAAAAACCAGCTTGTCATGGTGCGAGCGTACCGTGATTCAGGATCCGATGCGGTTTTAATTTTCTTGATTGGGTTTGCGTCAGCCCTTCGTGGGAGCTCGATCTTTGTCGGAGTAGTTCAAGCGAGCCACACTGCGTCCCGATAACAAAACATGGACTTCGTTTTCACTCTTCATCGTTTGTTCGTCGCAGCGATTTTGCTGCTCTGGACAACTGTTTGTTCAGCTGAAGTCAGTCACTTCGACGTCTCAATCACGAGTCAGTGGAAGCTCCAGCCATCTGTTTTCGCTGGACAGATTTATCGTAAATCGGGCTCAACCAATGACGAGTTCATTGTGACTTACGTCCGACCTAAGGTCGGTCCTTTCGATTATGAAAAAACAAAACACCTTCTTGACCAAATTTCGGCGGCGCGAAGCGAAGTTCTGTCTCTTTTTGCTTCGTCGGCATTCAATATTCTGAGTCTGGAATTACGCGAGTTCGCTCACGCTCGGGGCACACGAGTCGTTATTTTTGAATCGTCCTATATTTCGCCTTCAGGTCAGGAGACCCGGCAAGTCGAGCGGCATTACTACGGTGTCGACGCGATTTACTCGGTGGTCTATTCGCGGGTCTCGGCTTCTTTCGGTGATCGAAGGCAGCTCGAAGAACTCATGAACAACTTCGTTCCGAGAATTCAAGGATCTCGATTGCCAGCGGCCAGCGAAACTGTCCAGAGTGCTGGCCATGCTCGGGGGACAAGTCGTCAATTGCTCCCTTCTGAATCTAGCACTTCCAAAATCGCCACTCAAACATCTCAAGCGGGCGTCTGCGACGATGTTGAGCCGTCGATTCGAAAGTCTTCTTCGGATCCCCAGACATTTTCGCTCGAGGGTCTGAAATCAGCCGGCGGTGGTTGCTGGCAAGGTGTAAAGGATTCGATCCCCACTCTTTACGAAAGTCTTTTGAAGACGGGCGAATACATCGGGAAAGCCTGGAAGTACGTAAAGGAGACGGATCAAGGAACATTTACGACGCAAGTTTACTCGGGAGCCACGGTGGCCATCGAAGCCATTCGCAACGGCGATAAGCTCGCGCAGAAAGCTTGGAACAACGTCATCGAACTCATGACAACGGGAACCCGAAAGTTCGCATGCCTGAGACTTGATCTTCAGATGAAGGCGTTTTGCAAATTTGTCGCGCTCTCCGCCGAAAGTGCTGTACTTGGAGCCTTCGCTTGGAAGGGTGCGAAGGTGGGCAGTGAACTCCTCGTGAAGGGCGTGAAGTTTGCGAATTCCGCCGTTGAAGAAGTCATTTCTGACGTGGCCGCAAATGGTAAAAAAACCTTGGCAACGGAAACCGCAGTCTTGGAAAAGTCGGTAGTCCAAGCGGTAAAATCCGAACCGGCGAATCCGCCAACTGCTCTAACAAAGAATGCGGAGCAGCCGAACGGCCCAGCCGCTAAGCCGTTACCGAGC
>SYLX01000051.1 GCA_005808505.1 Bdellovibrionales bacterium
GAAGACTTGAACCTGAAGGAGATCGGCAAAGTCTTGCGCGTCACGGAGAGCCGCGTATCGCAGCTCCACGCTCAGGCGATCTCGCGTCTTCGCGCGAAGCTCGCGCAGACATTCGAAGATCAAGAGCAAGAGGCTTCTTGAGGTTTCTTGGTTAGGTCGATCTGAGAGAAGAACGCCGGTTTTGCCGGCGTTTTTTTTTGGCTTTGGTGGTTGCGGGCGCGTGTTGTGCGGGTGTGAGCGTGAATTCGGCTTGCGCCTGGGTTGGCTCCTCGGTCGGGGTGTTGAGTCCGGCCCGCTTCCTACCTTCGCTCACGTGACGAAGCAGAAATCCTTCTTCAAGAGCTCCACGAAAGAATATGGCGGCGACCTCTACAAGACTCGACTTGGTCGGCAGGGGCGTAGGCCTTTAGCAACTCGCCAGACCATGCACCTCGTGCTGAAGTCGATCCGTGCGAAAGGCGATCTCTCCTTCCGCAAGCCGGAACATGCTCAAGCCATTAAGAGAGTCGTGACGAAGTTTGCGACCAAAACGGTATTCGCATTATCTCCCTCGCGAACGTCGGAAATCACCTCCACTTTTACATCAAGCTCGGCAATCTCCGTACTTACTCGCCGTTCATACGCGCCATCACCGCTGCGATCGCTACGCGCCATCACCGCAGCCATTGCGATGGCCGTAACAGGTCGGTCGCGATTGAAAAAGTCTGAGGGGAAGTTCTGGGATCGCAGACCCTTCACGCGCGTGATCGTCGGGTTCCGCTCTTGGCTCGGTCTTCAAGACTACGTGCGCGTAAATCGGATGGAAGGCGCAGGCATGGCGCGCGAACAGGCCGAGTTCATCGTGCGTAAGCAGAAGAAGCGCCGATCCGGATAGGGCATCGAAATTCGCGCGCCGACTAGCGAGAACTCAGATCCCAGGCCGTAACACCGCTCCGGTTTCGCGTTGCATCCCGGAAAGGTGCCAGGCACCTCTCCGCTACTCACCAGCCAGCGAGCTGGTGACGGCGTTGCGGATCTTTTGAATCAAACGAGCTTCGAGTTGGCGGACCGCTTCGCGCGTGACGCCGTAATGTTCGCCGATCTCTTGGAGAGTCATCGGCTCATCCGCGAGGACGCGGTTTTCGAGGATGTAGGTTTCTTTCTCGTTCAGCGACGGGCGGATCTGCTCGAGATTACGCTTCAAGACTTCCATCTCTTCGAGATGGCCGATCGTCTCGTCCGCTAGGGGACCTTCCCCAGGTTCGAAATCAAGAAGCGTCGAAGTCGAAGCGCCGCCGTCGACGGGAGTGTTCAAACTCAAGTCGCGGTTGGCCATCCTCTGCGACATGGTTTCGACTTCTTCTTCCGTCACTCCCAGGCGACCGGCGAGCAGCGCGAAGTTGGGTTCTTGTCCCATCGCTTCGAGAGCTTCGCGTTCCTTCTGTAAGCGGTAGAAAAGTTTGCGTTGGTTTTGTGTCGTCCCGATTCGCACCATAGAATATTGGCGCATCAGGTACTCCTGGATGTAGCCGCGAATCCACCAAACAGCGTAGGTGATGAGGCGCACGCCTTTGTAAGGATTGAATTCCTTCACGGCGTGCATGAGGCCGACGTTACCTTCTTGAATCAAGTCGATGAGCTTGGCGCCGAAGCGCGAGTATTCGGCGGCGATCTTAACAACGAAGCGAAGATTGCTCGTCACCAAAAGCTCAGCCGCTTTCGGATCGCCCGTTTCGCGGTAGCGCATGGCCAGTTCACGCTCCTGCTCCTTGGTGAGCAGGGGATACTTACGGATCTCGGCAAGATAGAGCGCGATCGGATCCGTCGTCGCGAGTGCTTTTGAAGACGACTCACTCTGATCGACGATCTCGGGCTTCACGACGGGAAGTGTGCGTTCCGCCTCTTCGAGAACGTCACGATCAGGATCAATCTCGATGGGCCCGACATCTTCAAAATCGGGTGGAGCGAATTCGCGGTCTTCGGCTCCCTCATCTCCATCCGCCGGATCGATGATCTCGGGTTCAACGATTTCAGCCTGATGAACTTTTCGCGAAAGGACGGAAGGCTCCGCAGCGGAGCCCGATAGATCCTTGCTCGCCGCGGTCGCCGATTTCGTCGAAGCCTTACGAGTGACTTTCTTTGAAGTTTTCTTCGCGGGTGTTTTGGCCATCTCAGCCTCGTCTCCCGACAATGATGACCCGGTTGATTAAGCGAGGGCCGATTCGAGTTTTTTCTGAAGCGTGCTCTGAACGATCCCTTTTACCGGCGTCAGCATGAGCGGAAGGCTGACTTCGATCTCAACGGCGCTGCCACCAGTCTTCGGGGAAACTTTCATTTCCGCGGTGAACTGACCACCCTTAGCGGTGCCTGTTTTCGACTGCTCATTGAATTGGCAGGTGTAGTTCGGATCCATCTTGCGCAAGTCTCGATCGTTCTCGAGGAGGCTGCGGATCTTTTTGAAGGTTTCTTCGGGAGAGTGCTTGGATTGGCTTTCTACTTTTACTTTCGGCATAGGCCCCAAGATACGCCTCCGGCCTTCGCGCTGTCCACCAAAAGAGGAGTCCTTGAGGGAGGCTTCACAAGGTGTCAACCATGGTGTGTCATCGAGCGTAAACCGTCTCCATCCTTGGCAAAGAATCGGGTGCTCGGTATGTTCGGAGACTGTTGATCTGAAAAAAGAGAGAGCAAATGAAATTCGTATCCGAGTTGAAGCGTACCACTTACTGCGGTCTTCTGAGAGCCTCCCACGACGGTCAAGTCGTCAACCTCATGGGTTGGGTCGATACGCGTCGCGATCACGGCGGTCTCGTCTTCGTCGATCTTCGGGATCGTGAAGGCCTTGTTCAGATCGTCCTCGATCCGAACAACGCGGATATGGCCCAGGCTCACTCGGTGCGTGGCGAATTTGTGATCGGAGTTCGCGGCACGGTTCGCAAGCGTCCCGAAGGCATGATCAACAAGAAACTTCCAACGGGTGAAGTCGAAGTCGTTGCGACCCATCTCGAAATTTTGAGTGAAGCAAAAACTCCTCCGTTTCAGATCAACGATGAAAACGTGAGCGAGAACTTACGTCTCAAGTACCGTTATCTCGATATCCGCTCGGCGCGCTTGAACCAACACTTGCGTCTTCGTCACGAGATCGTGCGCACGGTTCGCGAGACACTCTCGAACGAAGGCTTCATCGAAGTTGAAACTCCCATTCTCTACAAGAGCACGCCGGAAGGCGCGCGCGATTACCTCGTCCCTTCGCGCGTGAATCAAGGCACTTTCTACGCACTTCCGCAGAGCCCGCAAACGTTGAAGCAGCTCCTCATGATCGGCGGGATGGATCGTTACTTCCAAATCGCGCGTTGTTTCCGCGACGAAGATCTTCGCGCTGATCGTCAGCCGGAATTCTCGCAGATC
>SYLX01000052.1 GCA_005808505.1 Bdellovibrionales bacterium
GACAAATATCGCGATACCGTCCGTGCCTTCTGGAAAGGTGAAGGTGGGCTGATCGGTGATTTCGCCTTCCGCCTCATGGGCTCAAGCGATTTGTACGAACACACGGGACGCCGTCCGTTTGCTAGCATCAACTTCTTGACGGCGCACGATGGGTTCACGCTCCAGGATCTTGTCAGCTACAACCACAAGCACAACGAAGCCAACCTCGAAGACAATCGGGATGGCAACGACAACAACGTCAGCTGGAACTGCGGCGCTGAAGGTCCAACCGATGATCCCGCGGTTTTGAAGCTACGTGCGCAGCAGAAAAGAAATTTTTTGGCGACGCTTTTCCTCTCGCAAGGTGTACCCATGCTGCTTGCGGGAGACGAGTTCGGGCGCACACAGCAAGGCAACAACAATGCGTACTGCCAAGACAACGAAATCAGCTGGGTCAGCTGGAAAGATGCGGATCGCAAGCAACTCGATTTCACGCGCGCGCTCATCGAACTCCGTCAAAATCACCGAGTTTTCCATCGTCGCAACTTCTTCCAGGGCGAAAGCCTTCGCGGCACCGGAACGAAGGACGTGCAATGGTTCATGCCGACAGGCCAAGAAATGACCGATGAAGAATGGCAAAAAGATTTTGCGAAGTGCCTCGGCGTTTACTTTAGCGGCAAAGACATCAACGAACGTGATCGCTTCAATCAATTGATCCAGGACGACAACTTCATGTGGCTGATCAACGCAAGCCATGTTCCGATCGATTTTCAGTTTCCGATGCAGGCACGCGAGCAAAAGTGGTCGCTCGTCTTTGACACTTCAAAAGACGATCCCTTGGCACCCCAGGAGATCGACGCACAGAAAACGTACGCGCTTCAGCCGCGTGCTAGTGTCTTGATGATTCAAGGAACGAAAAAGTAAACGCCAAAACAAAATTGTAGATCAAGCCGCCTTTGGGCGGGCCTCCAGCGTCGACTGAATCACGCGCTGGAGTTCTTCAGGCTTGATCGGCTTTGAGATGTAATCGTCCATCCCGGCGGCAAGGCACTTCTCGCGATCGCCCTTCATTGCGTTGGCGGTCATCGCAACGATGGGAATCGTGCGAACGCGCGGCACTTGGCTTGCGCGAAGGCAGCGCGTAGCTTCGTAACCATCCATTTCCGGCATCTGACAATCCATCAAGACAAGGTCGTAAGAGACCGTCTTCAGGGCTTCAACCGCCTCGGCACCATTGCCAACCGCATCCACACGAAAGCCGATCTTCTCGAGCATCTTGATCGCAACTTTTTGATTAACCGGGTTATCCTCCGCGATCAAAACGCGAACTTTATCGGAAGAATCCCGCGCTTTGGTTTTTGGATCTTCCATCTCGACGATCCTTTCGGGCCGCGCGAGCTTCTCTTCCCCGATCAGTAAATCAGCCGTGAACCAGAACCTAGATCCCGAGCCCACTTCACTTGTGACACCGATTTCGCCGTTCATTAGTTCAACGAGTTTTTTCGATATCGAGAGACCCAAACCTGTTCCGCCGAACTTGCGCGTCGTCGATGCATCGACTTGCGAGAAGGGTTGAAAAAGCTTCTGTATGCCTTCGGGAGACACCCCTATACCCGAATCACTGATTTCGAAACGCAATTGCACACGTCCGGGAGCGAGCGAGACCACGCTTACTTCAAGAGCGATCTGGCCTTTTGCGGTGAATTTGATGGCGTTACTCAAAAGGTTCATGATCACTTGGCGCAATCGACCTGGATCACCAATGAGCGTTGCTGGCACCTCGGGCGAATAAGAGCGCAAGAACTTGAGTCCCTTGTTTCGGGCCTCCAATCCTTGCGTCCGTTCGATATCCCGAATCAACCCGTCGAGATCAAAGGGAATCGTTTCGAAGTCGAGCTTGCCGGCTTCAACTTTACTGAAGTCGAGAATGTCGTTCACGATCGTGAGGAGTCCGTCAGCCGAGCGGCGAATGGTCTCCGCGTATTCGCGTTGGTCCTTATCGAGAGGAGTGTCCAAAAGGAGCCCCGTCATCCCCATAACGCCGTTGATGGGGGTGCGAATCTCATGACTCATGTTCGCGAGAAACGCCGATTTCAATTCCGAAGCCTCGCGAGCCCCGCGCTCGCGAATCTCGAGAACGGTGCCGTCCCGGATCGTTTTTTCAAGCTCGCGCGTGCGTTCGTCAACCTTCATGGCGAGCGCTTGATTGAGCCCAAGAATTTCGGACTCAAGTTTCGAGCGCCTGCGGATTTCTTGGTTGAGAACGACGGCAACCAATAACACCGCTAAAAAGCCCGTGCTACTTACAATCAGCTCGGTGATGCTTGCGCGGGTCCGAATGTGCTGACTCTCCGCAAGCTGGTTGCGAAGAAGATTCTCTTCATGCTCTCGCATGCGATTGAGCAGCGTGCGTATTCCATCCATATAAATCTTGCCGCGGTTCGTGCGCAGGATTTCGATCGCGGCCCGCAAATTTCCCCTCTTTGCGGCGACGATCGTATCCGATTGCTCGTTGAGTTTTGCGGTCGCAAGATTGCGGATTTGCTGGAGTCGATTGCTTTGCGAAGGCTCGTTTTTGTAGTCTTGTTCGAGCTTTTTGAAGACGCTTTCAATCTCGTTCGTAGCTTGATGATAAGGACCTAAGTAAGCTTCATCTTCGGAGAGCAGAAAACCCCTTTGTCCGGTCTCGGCATCGCGCAGGTGCGATAAGATGGCATCTAATCTTTCGCGGCGCTGATGAGTTTCCTCACGCAGATCACTCAGCTCGTTTAGGTTCCTAAGACTGGTAAAACTCACGACACCAATCGCAAAAAGAACGCCGAGAGCTAGAATCAAGCCCATGTTAGTGATGGAGAGCGCTTTTCGGCGAACGCGATTCTTAAAAGTCATCGTCTTACTCATCGGGTGCAGATGCTACCGGTTCCAGCGATTCGTTGTAACGATTCCCCGACACGCAACTTGGACGCTCTCCTTTACTGTTTCAATTCGAATTCTCCCACTGTCTGATGGAATTGACATGAGTCGTCTCATTCTGAGGCGTGGCTTCTTCTCGACAGGGGTGCAGAGAGTCGACAGACGAGGTCGCTTAAAAGCCTTCTCTTTTCAACTCAGCGTGCATAGCGATTGCTTAGACAAGCGGTTTAGGAATCTCCGCAAAAAATCCGATGGGTCGAGACTGGTTGTGAGTTTAGGCTGTGAAAGGAGGAACGATGCGATTAGATCCGATTAAGCTCTTGATCCTCGTCTCTATCCTCTTCACGGGATTTTACCTCGTGTCTCGCCCTGGATCATCTTCAGACGCACGAGCGACCGCGGCCTTACCGGAAGAACGCGTTGTCCTAACCGAGCATCAGGAACGGATGATGCGCGAGCTCCGGATTGAGACGGAAGCTAAGCAAGCTAAAATCGACGCCTACAATCGAGCGAATCAAGCCAATTTTGAACGCCTTCACGCCAAAGAGCAGAAACGCCAAGCTCAGGCCGAAAAATCGGCTGCTGTAGCTCAAGCTCGCGCAAGGGAACTTCAGGCAAAGAAAGTAGCGGCCGAACGCGCCGCGCGCGTGAAGCGCGAGCAAGCGTTTCTTCCCGTGGAAGCCAGTGACGTTCCAAGAGAGTGGAAAAAGCGGGCCCCGGCTTCCCAAACGCCAGAGGTGCCGCTGACTTTTCCGTCTCCATCGAAATGATTGAATTTATTTGCTAGCCGCTTTGATGACTTTGCCAAGTCGTTCTAAAAGCAAGTCCGGCTCAAAAGGCTTCACGAGAAAATCTGTAATGCCTTCATGACCCGCATCTTTGACGAATGCCTTATCCGCATTGCCTGACACCATAAGAACTGTCGCGTGTCGAGTTTGATCCTCGTTGCGAATTTGCTTAAGAAGCCCAAGCCCATCGAGCGATGGCATCTTCCAATCAATGATGAAAAGTGAGAACGCCTTGCGGATATCGTTATTGTTCTTAATCTTGAACAAAGCGATTGTTCCGTTTTCGGCTTCCTGGACTTCCTTAACGCCCAACTGCCGAAGAGCTGCTTTCAAAAGAGCGCGATCCGTTGGATTGTCATCAACGAGTAAGACTCGAATCTCGCTCACGCCGCTTCTCCATTATCATCATTATCTTCATTACCCTTACCGGTCATGGCTTTCACCGCCTCGCCGGCGATCGTTGTCTTCAAAAAAGTAAGCTCGCTTGAAGCTTTTCGAAATCGGGCTTCGATCTCACTGAACTTCACACGTAATTCCTCAATGGCCAGCGTATCGTGACTTTCTTCCATGACCAAGAAAAGGGAGCGCAAACCGAAAGCACCCAGGTTGGCACTCGAAGACTTTAAACTATGAGCCAGCTCACCGATCGTCGTCCGATCCTCCGCATCGATTGCGGATTTCATCTTTGTCAAACTCTCCGACGTATGGGCGAGGAAGTGATCGATCAGCTCGGACCGAAGGTTTGGCGCGTGCTCACCCTCGAGTTCTTTCAATTTTTCGATAACGGTCCCGTCGACTTCGGGAGCTTCGCCTTTTCGGCCCGAAATGCTCGAGATCTTCTTCTGAAGATCAACAAACGCGATGGGTTTGGAAACGTAATCGTCCATCCCGGCGGCAAAACACTTTTCCTGTTCACCTTGGATCGCATTGGCGGTCGTCGCAACAATCGGAATCGTACGAATTTTTTCATCGGCTGAAGCCCGAATTCGCCGAGTCGCCTCGTAGCCGTCCATTTCGGGCATGTGGCAGTCCATGAGAATCAAGTCAAAGGTATCGTTAGCGAGAGCTCGCAAAGCTTCGACGCCGTTGCCAGCGATTGTGAACTTGTGATCCATCTTGGTCAGCATCGCGCTGATCACTTTTTGGTTCACCACGTTATCTTCAACCACCAAAATCTTTCGAGCGTTTGCACCGAAGTCGTGCGAAGCCCTTTGATCGCCAACCGCATCCGGAACGCCGTGATCAAATTCGCAGGTAAAGAAAAAACAAGATCCTTGGCCTTCTTCACTCGTTACACCAATCTCCCCGCCCATGAGCGCGACGAGCTCTCGGGAGATCGAGAGGCCGAGGCCTGTCCCACCAAACTTCCGGGTCGTTGAAGCATCACCTTGATTGAAGGGTTTAAAGAGCAAGCGCCGGTTGGCTTCCGGAATCCCAACGCCCGTATCCCGCACTTCAAAGGTCAGTCTGGAAGACGCTCCGCCGACCGAGCGGTCTGCACTTCGCGACACGCGTAGACTTACGCTCCCTTTTTCGGTGAACTTGATCGCGTTACCAATCAAATTCAATAAGATCTGCCGAAGGCGGAGTGGATCCCCAACCAAACAGTCGTTTGCATGCTCATCGATATGAACCTTCAGCTCGAGCCCCTTGTGAACCGCGTTGTAACGGACAACCTTGAGCGTGTTGCTGACAAGCTCGCGAAGATGAAAGTTTGTTCTCTCGATTTCAAGACGGCCCGCCTCGATTTTTGAGAGGTCGAGAATGTCATTGATCAACGCAAGCAGAGACTCACCCGATTGCAAAATAACTTCGACATAATCCCGCTGCTCTTCGTTGAGTCCCGTGCGCGGCAGGAGACCGGCCATGCCGAGAATTCCGTTGAGCGGAGTTCGAATCTCGTGACTCATATTCGCCAGGAAAGAAGACTTGGTTCGCGAGAGTTCAAGCGCTTTCTCGCGCGCAAGAACAGCTTGTTTTTGCAGTTCACGTTGGCGACGCATGGCCGAGCGAAAGGCAAAGAGCGAAACGCACAGGAGACAAAACGAAATCGCGGCCCCGATCAAAATCAAACGGGAAAGGAAACTCGCCCGGTCTTGCGCCCTCATTGTCGCGTCGCTTACGAGATTTTTTTCAGCCTCTTCCAAACTCTTGATGTGGAGACGCATGTCCTCCATCAGGCGCGTCCCGGCCCCCGACTCGATCAGCAAGATAGCTTCTCGCTCAAAACCCTTGAGCTTAAGATCGAGAATATTTCTTAAGCTTGTGAGCCTGCGTTTCGCGACGTCATCAAGTTCGGAAAGTTTTGTCCCGTGCTCGGGCCGCAACTTCGCTACTTTTTGAATCGCCAGCCGTTTGAGGATGGCTTCTTTTTCGCTCTTGGCGTACTGAAGGTAGAAGGCTTCGTTTCCAGTAATGACGTAACCACGTTGATTGGTCTCGGACTCCACCACCACGACCATCAGCTCGTGAAGCTTGGCTACAAATTGACTCTCGCGATCGCGAAGTTCAACGGAACGATTTACATTGATCGCAATTTCGCGTGAGAAGATCACGATCACGAACAAAAGCACAAGCCCACTGACCGAAGCGAGAGTCGCGGTCCAAAGCGGAACTTTCAGATTGAGTCGTTTAATGACGATTGAGTTCATGCGCCTTCGCTATTTGTTTTCATCAGCACGGATCCTTAATTGACGATATCGGCTCATCAAAGCTCCGACATGAGCTGACAACCTGCCTAGACCTTGGTTGAGAACGCAGACACCGACCTCGGGTTTCGACGTCAATGTCCCGAAAAGGGATTGTTGGGAAAGGGTTTCCAGTGGCTACACAAACACGCACTCGCATCCTGCTTGCCGAAGACGGCGTCGATCACGCGATGATCATCAAAGCTCTCCTTACACGGGAAGGCTTTGAGGTGATTTGGGTCCAAAGCGGAATTGAAGCGTTCGATCGCATCGAGCGCGGCGAATCCTTTAGTCTCTTGATCACGGACATTCAAATGCCCGGGATGTCAGGTTTCGAACTTTTAGCGCGATTGAACGACGCTAAAAAAATGCTTCCCACCATCGTCCTCACCGGGAAACAAAGCGAAGAAGACGTCCTTCGAAGCCTGAAATACGGCGCCTTGGACTTCATCTCAAAACCGTTTAGCCCGGCGGTTGTGCTTGCGAGAATCAAAATTGTTTTAGCCGGCAAGGTTGCTTGAGATGAAGGCGGCCGGCTGGGTCTTCCTGTTTTGGGTGCTCGCCACGGCACAAGCGGCCTCGGCCGAGAGCTGCCTCACGCTCGACGAGGCTCGTCTGCTCTTCCGCTCGGGCTCCGAAGATCAAGCCATTGCCGTCGTTCGATGTCGCCTTGGTCAACAAGGTCAACAAGGTCAAGATAGCGGTGAGAGTCAGCGAACCCTCTCCGATTTTTATTGGTGGCGAGGCGAATCCGATCGCGGCGCCGCGGCTGCTCAAGCTGCTCTCAGTTCCCCGACCGACCACGAAACACGTGCAGTCCTCGAGCGACGGATCGCGCGGACGAAACTCATTGCGTCTTACGAAACCGTCGCGGCCGAAAACGACCGCGGCACAGAATCTTTTCTCGAAATTCGCCATCGCTACAAAGATCGCAATGAGTTTGCGCTCGGCTTCCGCGACGCTTACCGAAATTACAGAGAGTTTGCGGCCCTTCGCGATCAGAGTTTCCAATTCGGCCACCTCGCCTCCGTTTCGCGGAAAGTGACGATCGACACGAAGTTTTCGTTCAGCTCCAGTCCCGTTTTTCTACCTCGCTGGTCAGTTGACATCCTCGCGGACTATTTCGCCGATCACGACCGGACCTACACCCTCGGAGCACGAACGAGCTTTTACGATTCTGCGGGAAGCTCGACTTCCGCAAGCCTCGTTCAATTCGGATTCCGCATGCCGTTTTGGGAAAAGTTCGTCATCCGCGAGCGCATCTTTGTTTTGGTCGCACCCGTCTGGCTTCTATCCGCCGCATTCACGGTCGAGTACTGGCCTACATACGGCTGGGGCTTATCGCTGAGCGGTTCAAGCGGGCAAAGCTTTGAAGGGCCAGAACTGATCGATCGGTTTCATCTCTACGAACTTTCCGTGCAACATCGCTTCGCTCGTCCGGTGAGCCTGCGACTCTACGGATCTCGCCGCACGGGAGAGTTGCGCATCGAAAACCGCGCAGGACTAGGAGCTGAATGGAGCTTCTAGGCATCACCTTCTCCAAGATGGGAACGTGGATCTTTTGGATTCTCGCAGGTCAAATTGCGGTACTCGTCTCCATTTGTATTTGCGTCTTCGGCTTGATTCTCTCTCGTCGCACGTTCGGGAAACTCCGAGCGCAGAGAGTCAAGAGATATCAAGAATCGCTCGTTGAGTTCGTGATCAATCATATGGATGGACGTAAAACTTCCCTTCCAACGGTCGCTCGCGGCGACCGAGGGCTGTTTCGGGATTTGCTCCTCAACATGATTCTTTCCCTACAAGGTGCCGAGAAGAACGAACTTGTTCATCAGTATTCTCTCTTGGGATATTTGAGTGAAGATCGAGCGCAGCTTCGCTCACCGCTTTGGTGGCGCCGGCTGGCCGCCATTGTCCGCGTCTCTCACCTCGAATCGGCAGCGACGCAATCTGATCTCGTTTCCTCCCTGACGGATGCGCATCGGCTCGTCTCGCAAGTTGCCATGGAATCGCTAAGCCGGTTCCAAACTCCGTTCGCCGCTAAATGCGTGCTGAAGCACATCGCCGACCAACCTCCGGAGCGCGACGATCTCCTCACGGAACTTTTGGTTGGCGCCGCGCGATCAACGGACATGGACGAAATCTTCAGCGTCGCCGCAAAAAGTCCGCAACCGCGCGTGAAGACCGCGGCCGTTCGGGCGGCCGGAAAATTGCGTTCGCTTGAATCCGTCCCAAGACTCATTGAGATGGCGAAAAGCTACGTCCACGACGAAACGCTTCTTGTCTCCGTTCTTACGTCATTAAAAGAGATTGGCGATCCAAGAGCCACGGAGGCGACGCTTCGTTTGTTAAAAAATCCGTCCGGCCGAGTCAGAGCTCGTGCGATCGAAGCGCTCTCCATTTACGGCGATCGCGATTTCGCGGAGCTTGAGACCTTTCAAAACGATCCTTCTTTGGAAGTCCGACGCGTCATCCACGCACTCAAGAGCAAGAGGGCTGCATGACGCTCGAATCTCTTGCCCCGACGGTCAACGCACTTCTCACCTCGTCGATTTTTTACTTCATGGCGATCAACTCGCTTTATATGCTGCTTTTACTTGCGGCCGTTTACGCAATCCGCAAGAACAAGAAGCTCCAGCCGGTCCTCAGCGATATGCAGCGTCGTTTTGCCGTCCTCGCACCGCCCGTAACCGTCATCGCTCCAGCTTACAATGAAGAAGAGACGATCCTCGATTCCGTGAAGTCTTTTTTGAGCTTCAACTATCCTTCAACCGAGATCATCGTAGTCAATGACGGCTCAAAAGACTCAACTCTCGCTAAACTCATCAGCGAATACTCGCTTGAAGAAACATCGCTTATTTACGACCCGACCCTCTCCGCGACGAAGATTCGCGGTACCTACCGATCACGAATTCATCCAAACCTCGTCGTCGTCGACAAAGAAAACGGCGGTAAAGCCGATGCGTTGAACGTCGGGATCGAATTTGCCTCTTCGGAAATTTTCTGTGCGGTTGATTCGGATTCCCTCATTGAAGAAGATGCGCTCTTGAAGGTTGTTCTACCTTTCATCGAGCATCCAAAAGAAATGATCGCCGTAGGGGGAACCGTCCGCGTGGCCAATGGTTCCGAGGTCCGCTTCGGCCGCGTGACGAAACCCGGTCTTTCGATGAACCCCCTTTGCCTCATGCAAGTTGTGGAATACACGCGCGCGTTTTTGTGCGGCCGCGTGGGGTGGAACCATCTGAACTGCACTCTCGTTATTTCCGGAGCTTTTGGACTCTTCCGCCGCGACACCGTGATTGAGGCCGGTGGTTATAAGGAAGGAAGCCTCGGTGAAGACATGGAGCTCATAGTTCGATTGCACAAGGCAGCTCGTCGTCGGGGATCTCCCTACCGCATCGAATTTTTGCCTGATCCTGTTTGCTGGACGCAAGCTCCAAGCGATTTCAAAACGCTTTACCGCCAACGCCATCGCTGGCAAAGAGGTCTCGCTGGAACTCTTCTCATGAACTACGATATGCTCTTTAATCCGAAGTACGGAGCGCTCGGGATCCTCGCTCTTCCTTACTTCGTTTTTGTTGAGCTTCTTGGACCCGTCATCGAATTGGCTGCGCTTGTTCTTCTCATTGTGGCGGGTCTGTGCGGAATTCTCGAAACCGAGACGTTCATTCTGTCGGTGCTAGCCGGCGTTCTTTACGGCGTGATTCTCTCGATCTCTTCAGTTTTGATCGAGGCCGTTCACTACCCGAAGTATCCAAAGACTCGTCAATTCCTCGCCCTCCTCGCCGTCACGTTGGGCGAATCCTTCGGATACCGGCAACTCACGGCCGTCTGGCGCTTGATGGGGCTCTTCAGTTACGCGCGAGGCGACCGAGCTTGGGGCAAAATGAAGCGAGCAAGCTTCAACGGTTGATTTCGAGAAATCGATCAACTTTTGTATGTGAGACGGTTTTCGAGCATTCGCGAGAGCGAAGTGAACGCAAAACACAAAATGAAGTAAACGATCGCGATGAAGAGAAAGATTTCGGTCGGATAATTCAACGTTCGGTTATTCACTTGCGTTGCGACGTGCGCCAGCTCCGAAACGCCAACGATAAATGCGAGCGATGTATCTTTGATGAGCGAAACGAACTGGTTCACGAACGAGGGAATCATGTTGCGCAAAGCTTGTGGCAATACGATCAGTCTCATAACTTGCCCGTCAGTCAGGCCACTGGCGCGACCGGCTTCTTTTTGGCCGTTGGGAATACTCTCGATCCCGGCGCGCACGATCATCGACATGTAAGCCGAAGTAAAGATCGTGAGCGCGATGATGACCGTTGTGATCTCCGGGAATCCTTTACCGAAGACGGCCGGAAGTAAAAAATAAGCCCAGAAGATCACCATCAAAAGTGGCACACCACGCAAAATTTGAATGATCGTCATCGCGGGCCAGCGAATCCATGTTCGCTTGGAGACGCTGAGAAGCCCCATGATCAAACCACCCACGATCGAAGCAAGAACGGACGTCACGGCTAAGACCAACGTCAACGCGACCCCGCCGATCGGGCCATTCGGGTAGCGACCAATCATGAAGTACGTGAAGTTTGTCCAGATGACGTTGAAATCCAACCCCGATTCCATCACCGGGCTCCTTGGGGCTTCAAGACTTTCGTGTCGTAGATATCAACGGCCCAGGTGATCAGAAGCGAAATGACGAGATAAAGCAGCGTCGAAGCCGTGAATGCTTCAAAGCCTTTCAAAGTGTGGCTTTCAATTTGCCGGGCTTGGTAAGTCAGCTCGGCAACTCCGATGGTCATTGCGAGCGAAGAGTTCTTCGCTAAGTTGAGAAATTGATTCACAAGCGGCGGAACGGTGATACGCACGGCTTGGGGCAAGATGATGTACCTCATCGAGCCTAAGTACGAAAAGCCCGCGGCACGCCCGGCTTCCATCTGTTCTTTCGGGATCGACAGAATGCCTGACCGGATGTCTTCGGCGATGAAAGCCGAAGTGTAAATAGTGAGAGCGACGACGGCCGCGATGAATTCAAATTGATTGGTGCCGTTGAGCCACTCGTTCCACTCGAGTGGCAAAAGCTTGAAGGATCCAAAGTACCAAAAGAAGATCTGCACGAGGAGCGGGGTATTACGGATGAATTCAAGGTAGCCGATCGCAAACCACCGAAAAACTTTGACGTGCGAAAGTCTCATGACGGCGATCACGAGTCCGAGAAGAAACGAAAGAACGATTGAGACCACCGAAAGCTTCAGGGTCATCCACAAGCCCGCGACGATCCAGTCGCGATATTGGCCCGTGAGAATCAGATTCCAATCGAATTGGTAGTTCAGCACTCGCGGACTTTCTAATTACTTTTCGGTCGTGATTTTGAAGGTGCGCTTAAGCGGAGAGGCGCTCTGGGGACCAAACCATTTTTCGAAGATTTTTCCGGCTTCTCCTGATTTCTCCATTTCGAGGAGCGTTTGGTTCACGAGATCAACGAGAGCCTTCTCCCCTTTTCTCATCGCGATTCCATACGGCTCATCGGAAATCTTAACTTCCGGAATCTCGAACTTCTCTTTATTCGGCATCTTGGCGAGAAGTCCCGCGAGGATCGCTTCATCCGTCGTTACGGCTTGGACCTTTCCTTGCTGGAGGGCCAAGACCGCCTGCGGATAATCGTCGAAAGAAAGGACGTTCGCTTTAGGCAAAGCTGCCGCAACGTTCTTTTCGCTCGTGGAGCCTTTCGCTGTTCCGATGCGCGCGGTCTCAAGATCTTTCAAAGTTTTCACTTTGCCTTTGGCCGCGATGAACTTTTGCCCCGTCAAAAAGTAAGCGTGACTGAAGTCGACTTGTTGGGCTCGCTCTGGATTCTTCGTCATTGTCGCGACGATCATGTCGATGTTTTTCTCCGTGAGCATAGCGATTCGGCTCGCGCTCGTGACGGGCTTCAGCTCGACTTTGACTCCTAGCTTAGCGGCGATCGCTTTTACGAAGTCGATGTCGTAACCGACGATCTCGCGCGATTTTTCATCGATATATCCGAACGGCGGTAACGAGTCCTTCACGCCGGCAACGAGGGTTCCCTTCCTTTTGATGTCGGCAACGGCATCCGCCTTGGCCGAAGCACTGAAAACAAGCGATGCGAGGACCGCAAAGCAAGCGGCGGTGAGGCGCCCCGAACGAGCAGAGTTCAGATGAGATCGAGATGGGGATTTAGATTGAGTCAGAGCAAACATGAGAACCTCCGTTCGAGAGACTGATTAGCTGTGCATCGGATTGAGGACTTGGCGCAAAAAAAGTTTCGCGCGGTCTGATTTTGGCTGAGTGAAAAATTCTTCGGGCTTAGCTTCTTCGATGATTTTTCCGTGATCCATGAAGACAACTCGGTGAGAGGCTTCGCGCGCAAAGCCCATTTCGTGAGTGACGACCATCA
>SYLX01000053.1 GCA_005808505.1 Bdellovibrionales bacterium
ACGCCCACTTGGTAAGCGGAAACGCGGCGTTCGAAGAAGTTCGTGAGTTCCTGAACATCCTGCAGCTCCATGAAGCCGAAGGGGTTCTTAGCGTTGAAGCGAGGAGCGATGTTCAAAGCCGCCAACCGCTGGTCGGCGATGAACTCGAGATACTGGCGCATGTCGGTGATAGAAAGGCCCGCAACGCCGAGGTCGAGGACGTCTTGAGCGAAAGCGAATTCGCAGTCGACCGCTTCTTCCATCATCGAAACGACCATGTCGACCATCTGCTGGTTGAAGAGTTCAGGCTCCTCTTTGCGAACGGTGTTGATCACTTCGAACGCAAAGTTCATGTGACAGCTCTCATCGCGGAAGACCCAGTTCGTTCCACCCGCAAGACCATCGAGAAGGCCTTTCGAGCGGAGGAAGTAAACGTAAGCAAACGCGCCGAAGAAGAAGAGGCCTTCCACGCAGCTCGCAAAGCAGATGAGGTTCATCAAGAAGCGGCGACGGTCTTGGACTGTTTCAAGCTTTTCGATCTCGTTGATCGAATCCATCCACTTGAAGCAGAACTCGGCCTTCTTTTTGATCGACGGGATGTTCTCGATTGCCGCAAACGCGCGAGCGCGCTCCGCATGATCGGGAATATAAGTGTCGAGAAGAGTCAGGTAGAACTGAACGTGCAGAGCTTCTTCGTAAAGCTGACGTGAAAGATACAAGCGCGCTTCGGGAGCGTTGATGTGCTTGTAGAGGTTCAGGACCAAGTTGTTGCCCACGATCGAGTCGCCCGTCGCGAAGAAGGCGACGAGTCGGTTGATCAAGTGGCGCTCTGCGGGAGTCATACGACGATCGAGATCCGTCGTGTCTTTAGAGAAGTCGACTTCATCGACGGTCCATGTGTTTTTGATCCCGTTCTTATACATTTCGTAGAAGAGTGGGTACTTCATCGGGCGCAGAGTCAGGTTGAATCCAGGATCTAACAACATAATCCGTTATCTCCATCTTTCGGCCGCAGGCGTTCTGCCAGGCGGGAAACTTAGCTAAATTTTCGGGTTTGCACGTTAGGGGCGATGAAGCGCCTAAACGTGCATCGTGGTTGCTGTGTTGCTGTGGATGTCTTTCGGCTCCCACTGCAGCTGATGATCAAAAGTCGGAATCTGCGCAAAGCAGATCCCGCGCAAGTCTTATTGGCAAGCTTCGCAGGCTTCCGGATTTTCGAGCGAGCAAGCGATGGCTTCCGACTCCGTCACGACCGGCTTAACCGGTGCGGCTTCAGGAGCTTCGTTGTTCGCGAGCGTAACTTTATTGATCGACGTCGCCGGACGCGAGCGGAGATAATAAGTCGTCTTAAGACCACGCTCCCAAGCGTACATGTACATCGACGAGAGTTTTCCGATCGTCGGGCTCTCGATGAACAAGTTCAGCGACTGGCTCTGATCGATGTAAGCTCCGCGGTCGGCTGCCATGTCGATCAACGCGCGCATCGGGAGTTCCCAAGCCGTGCGATAGATCTTTTTCACGTCAGACGGAATGTCGGCCACATCTTGAATCGAGCCTTCCGCACGCTTGATTTCGTTGCGGACTTTGTCGTTCCAAAGGCCGAGGTTCTTCAATTCCTGCACGAGGTATTTGTTGACCTGGAGGAACTCGCCCGAAAGCGTTTCGCGCTTAAACAGGTTCGATACCATCGGCTCAATCGACTCGTAAGAGCCAACGATAGACGCAATCGTCGCCGTCGGCGCAATCGCGATCACGAGCGAGTTGCGGAGGCCCGACTTCACGATGCGCTCGCGGAGTTTTTCCCAACGTTCGTTGTTTGTGGGCTTAACGCCCCAAAGGTCGAACTGAAGATGGCCCTGCGAGGCGCGCGTCTCTTTGAAGGAAGCGTGCGGTCCGTGCTGTTCGGCCAACTCGCAGCTTGTTTCAAGAGCGTAGTAGTAGATCTCTTCCTGGATACGGCGCGAAAGTTCGATGGCTTCAGTGCTGTCAAAAGGAAGACGCAAACGGAAGAATGCATCTTGAAGACCCATGACACCGAGACCAACCGGACGCCAACGCGAGTTCGAAGACGAAGCTTGCGGGATCGGGTAGTAGTTGATGTCGATCACGCGATCGAGGAACTTGACCGCCGTCTTTACGGTCTTCGCCAGTTTATCGAAGTCGAATTTGCCTTCGTAAATGTGGCGGCCCAAGTTGACCGAGCCCAAGTTACAAACGGCAGTTTCTTTGTTTGACGTGATTTCCAAAATCTCCGTGCAGAGGTTGGAGAGATGGATCACGTTTTCCGGCATCAAAGTTTGGTTCGCTTTGAGGTTGGAGGCGTCTTTGAACGTCATCCAGCCGTTGCCTGTTTGCGCGAGCGTTTTCATCATGCGAGCGTAGAGATCGCGCGCTTTGACTTGTTTTACGAAAGTGCCTTTGGCTTCTTCTTCCGCGTACGCTTTTTCGAATTTATCGCCGTAAAGATCAACGAGATGAGGCGTCACCTTCGGATCGAAGAGCGACCACATCGCGTCTTCTTTTACGCGCTTCATGAACAGATCGGGGATCCAGTTCGCCAAGTTGAGATTGTGAGTCCGCTTTGCTTCGTCGCCGGTGTTCTCGCGAAGATCGAGGAACTCCTCGATATCCGCGTGCCAGCTCTCAAGGTACACGCAGCATGCGCCTTTGCGTTTTCCGCCTTGGTTCACGGCCGCCACGGAAGAGTCGAGAGTTTTGAGCCAAGGCACGATGCCGTTGGAGTGACCATTTGTTCCGCGGATGAGCGAACCACGCGCGCGAACGCGGTGGTAAGCAACGCCGATACCGCCCGCAAACTTCGAGAGAAGAGCGATGTCCGTGTACTTCGAATAGATCGAGCTCAGATCGTCTTCAGGCGAATCGAGAAGGTAGCAGCTCGACATCTGGGGACGAAGAGTCGCCGAGTTGAAGAGCGTGGGAGTCGAAGGCATGTAGTCGAGCTTCGACATTTGTTCGTAGAGTTCGATTGCTTCTTCAGCCGTGTGCGAGAGACCACAAGCAACGCGCATGAAGAAATACTGGGGCGTTTCGAAAACCGCGCGGGATTTCGGGTCTTTCAAAAGGTAGCGATCGTAGATCGTGCGCAGACCGAAGTATTCGAAGAGTTGGTTGCGCGCCGGATTGATGGCAGAAACGAGCTTTTCGTGATGCTTGCGTGCAAAGAGAGCGGTTGCCTCGGAAATGATGCCGGCTTTGTAGCCGAACTCAACCGACTCTAGGAAGTTGCGGACGCCGAGTTGGATGACTTCTTCGTCGATGTAAGTCGAAAGAAGGCGAGCGGCAAGGAGCGAATATTGAGGCTCTTCACCGATCAAAAGGCTTGCTGTCTGAACGCAGAGATCATCGAGCTCTTTTGTTGTCGCGCCGTCGTAGAGACCGCTGATCGCACGGATCGCAACCCGGTGCGGATCGACTTCCGTCAAACCACCGCAAAGACGCGTTACGCGTTCCACGATTTTCAAAACGTTGACGGGCTCAAGGCGACCATCACGTTTTTTAACTCGCATAAGCTGCGCGCCGCCAGCAGCCTCCGCTCCGGCCGGAGCGTTTACGCGGTCGTTGGTAGGTTTGTTGAGTGCTGTCGAATGAGCTGTCGATGTTTCCATGCTTGTCGTTTCCTGCTGTTCAGGGGCCATCTGTAGCCACCTGCTGATTTTCTCGGCTAAATGTCTCGGTCAAAACTCGTTGTCTTCTTCTGCTGCTTCTTCTTCGTCCGTCGTGGTCGCTTTTGCGTCCTGCTAAATTCTGAGCTGTTACCAGCTCGGCAAATTCTTTTCGTTTCGAAAGGACCGAAAACCAGTGGTGCACATGCATGGAAGTCAAACTCGGTTGCGATCTCTCTTCCTCATCATCAATCTCACCATCAATTTTTCAGTCGCGCGCTAGTCATCCGTCTGCACGTCATCCGAAAGTTGATCGAGGGGTCCAGACGCTAAGTCTTGCGCTTCTCATCAAGCAAGAAATTTACGTCGTTTGCCTAATGAATCCTCAACTTCCGAATTCAATTTCTTCCGAACCGATTGCCCTTCCGCGATCCATCCGCTTTACCTCGCCACCAACCAAAACCAACAGACGCCGTCGTGGTGGCGGCCCCTCTCGCGTCAGATCAAGCTCACGCATTTCTCGCGTTCGTTTCCCAAGCACTTTGTGCACTGGGTGCTCACTCCGAGTTCGTCGCTGCTCAAAAAACGAGCGACTGACGAAAGCTTCTTGCGAGCCTCTCTTGTTATCTGCCGTCATCTGCCGTCATCTGCGCGGTTCACGGCACACGCCCAAAAAACACGCCCAAAAAACACATCGGCCTTACGAAAAATCCCGCGGTCGTCGCCGACTGCATTCCGCTCGCAAGAAGACGACGGAAGACAGCGCGCGAAGCGCGGGACTTTTCGATCGAGCGGGGCAAAGCGCTTGCGCACTCGGCGTCGCGTTCTCGATCTTTGTTTTTAAGACTTCTGTTTAAGTCCTACTTAAAATCTCGTGAGCAACAGGCAGGTTGGGGGCAAATCCATGCCCTTAGGGTGGCTTCGTACTCTTTCACGTTCCCAACCGAGCAAAGACGCATGTGTCTCCCGAGGCACTTACGCGCCCTTGAATCCGCAAGTTCTTCCATTTTCGATTTAGGTTCGCGAAAGCCCTCCGACGAAGTCGAAGCCTGTCGCTGACTCCGACGCTAGTAGTGATCGAATTTTCTGTCAAACCGGATTTCAGACTCGAGAGAAGAAAAATTTCGTTCGGAAAAGAAGGCAAGATGCGTTGGTCTTTAGCTCTGCCAATTTCCTCGCTTTTCCGCTGCTGGTGCACGAAAGATTGGCGATTGGAGCGGTGGATAATGACGTAAGCTGAGTCAGAGAACTGTCACCAAAGTGTCATTGAGGCGCCAAAAAAGTAAGCAGTCAAAAGTTCGACGATCTTCCGTTTCCGCCGCCGGTACCACTACCGGTAGTGTTTCCGTTGCGATTTGCAGAATTCGATTTTTCATTCCCGTGCTCGTCCTCGGTGTCGAAGAGCCATGACCAAGGAGTGATGTGAATGCGGTTTTCGAAGAGCCATCCTTTGCGGACGAAGAAGACAAGCATAAAGAAAAGCACGACGACCATCGAACTCAACGCCGCCGGATATCCGTATTCGAAATCCAACTCCGGCATGTGCTTGAAGTTCATGCCGTAAATACCCGCGATCAAATTCAGCGGCAGGAAGATCGTCGAAATCATCGTGAGCGTCTTCATGATCGCGTTCAGCTTCTGGTTCTGCATCGAGTGGTAGGTATCGATGAGGACGTTCGTCATTTCCATCGC
>SYLX01000054.1 GCA_005808505.1 Bdellovibrionales bacterium
CGTGGGTCGCGTGGGTTGCGTGGGGTGCGTGGGTTGCGTGGGTTGCGTGGGTTGCGTGGGTTGCGTGGGTTGCGTGGGTTGCGTGGGTTGCGTGGGTTGCGTGGGCAACTGCAGACCGGGCCTTCCGCCCTAGCAAACGATTTCCGGACGCGTCATCAATTTTTGTTTACTGCGACGTTGCCTTCTTTTCGCGCGCGCTGTACCTTCGCTCACGTGCTGAAACAGAAATCTTTCTTCAAAAATTCTACGAAAGAATACGGCGGCGATCTCTACAAAACTCGTGGCGGTCGCAAAGGTCCGAGGCCGCTCGCTACTCGTCAGACGATGCACCTTGTGCTGAAATCGACGCGTGCAAAAGGAGACTTCTCCTTCCGCAAGCCAAAAAACGCTCAAGCGATAAAACGGATCGCCACGAAGTTCGCATCGAAGTACGGCATCCGTATCATCTCTCTCGCGAACGTTGGAAATCATCTCCACTTTCACATTAAGCTTGGCAATCTGCGAACTTACTCACCGTTCATTCGCGCCATCACTGCTGCGATCGCAATGGCGATAACAGGTCGTTCGAGATGGAACAAATCGGACGTGAAATTCTGGGATCGTCGTCCCTTCACGCGAGTGATCGTGGGCTTCCGTTCGTGGCTTGGTCTCCAAGATTACATCCGTATCAATCGAATGGAAGGTGCAGGTGTGCAACGCGAGCATGCCGAATTCATCGTGCGGGAGCAGAAGAAGCGCCGATCCGGGTAGGTATCCACGCATCCGCCAGCGGATCACCCAACACCCAACACCCAACACCGCAGCGATTGTGCGTCGCTTCTGCAAAAGGAAACTGGTACCTCCGAGAAGGTTGCCAGCCACCTTTTCGTTTCTTCACCCTTTCTCCATGTTTTCCGGCGGGAGTTTTGCGAAATTGGACCGCGCGGGCATCCGCGGGTTCGAGCCACGGTCCCCGGGGCCCCAGCAGCCAGCCAACCGAGAGGAGAAATGCGATGGGCGATACAAAAGAAACCAACACAGTCACAGGTGCGGGCAACAGCATCAACGCTTATCAAGGCGGCTACGGCCCCGGACCCGAGCTCAACGAGAAGACCCAACATCCTCAAGGTGACTCCGAAACAAAAGAAAAACCCGAAGCGATCAGCCGGCAGGATGCTCAAGCGACGATCGAGTCGATCGATCTCGAGAAGGAAGACTGACGCTCGCAAACGGCCACCGGCCCAGGCCCGAACCCGGCCCAGGCCCGAACCCGGCCCGAGCCCGAACCCGGCCCGAGCCACCGGCCCAAGCCACCGGCCCAAGCCCAAGCAAGAGTCCGCAAGATTGTCGAACTCTTCGACGCCCTCAGGCCGCTCGAAGATCAAGCACCACCCGGATAAAGTTCGACAGTCTCCGCAAACCAAGATTCCACTCGTCTCCGAGTAGGACCCTGGAACATCGCACACTTGAAATTCACCCGCCTCGGCATACACTCGTGCTGTAGGCGCAAGACAACCGAGCTCGCAAACCATCACGGGCAGCCACCCCTTCCGCGGGTGACCCACACGTGAGGCGATTGAGATCAGCTTCTGGAGGAACAAATGCGGCGACTAAATGCCTTTCTGACTTCGATATTCGTAGCGTTGATGACTTTCACGACAATTTCTGCCGAAGCCCAGAATCGCAGACCTGCTGCAAACCGCGTAGGTGGTCCCTTCGGCCTAGGTCTCCAACTCGGAGACCCTAGCGGCTTCGTGATGAAGTACCATCTCGACAGTCGCGTTGCGGTCGACGGCGGTCTCTCCTTCGCGTTCGATCGTTGGATTCTCTTATACAGCGATTGGATCTGGCATGTCCCCGGCGGCTTCGGAAATCAAAATGAGTTCGTCTCGCAGCTGAATCCCTACGTCGGAGCCGGAGGACTTTTCGTCGTCTCGACAAAAAGCGAATCGGAAGTTCGCCGCGAAAAGTATTTTAGCGACTCAAGTTCCACACGCATCGCACTCGGCGTGCGCGTTCCGATCGGTGTCGAGTGGCGAGCCTCGAAAATTCCCCTCGGAATTTACCTAGAGATCGCACCCGGCCTCACGATCGTTCCGGCCACAACCGGTTTCGTTCAAGGTGGGATCGGCGGCCGCTTCTATTTCTAGAGAACTCAGGCGAGCTTTCGACCTCTCACAAATTCGGTGAGCGCTCAGCCAAATGAAAACCAAAGTTGATTCGCACAGCTTGAACAGGTCTCACGAAAACTCTCTCGGTAGCGAACGTTCAGCAGTTTGACTTCATTACCGCAAACGGGGCAGGCCACGCTGCCTTCCCCTATTCGCTCGCTTATGCGAAAAGCAAAAATGCCCGCGGGAATCCCCAGCACCAAGAATAGCGGCACAAAAATAAAATGAAGCATCGGTAACGGTAAGAACGCGAGCGCGATCGCCCAGCTGAGACCCAACCACTTCAAGGCAGCGAGCCACCGTTCTCGTGATGACAAGCTTCGCACTTCGAAGCGACCTTCGCTCAACCTTCCATCAATACTTTTAACAACGACCGCACGGAAATTTTCCATAAGCGTGAAGAAGACACCACACTCTTGAGACGTCTGCCAACAGAAGAGTTGATAAAATCATGATCGCAAAGCCGGGTTTCGGGCGGGATCAACCTACGCGAACCATCAAGGAGGAAACGGTTTTGGAGCCAATTGCAACTGACACAAACAGGCACATTTCTCTTACTCCCCAGCCTGCATCAAAAGAGAAGATCAATCGCCTCATCGAGGAACCCTCCGAAAACACAATCGTTTGGAAGTACCTCGACTTCGCGAAGTACATGGCCCTGTTGAAAACAAGATGCCTCCATCTCGCGCCCGCTACTGAGTTCTGGGACAAATACGAAGGCGATATCGGCGTCGTTCAAAAAAAAGCGTTGATCAAAAAGTATGGACCCGAAACTTACGAAGAACTCAAAAAGAAAATTCAGCGCCTGCGCCAACATACTTACGTGAGTTGCTGGACTGAAAATGAATTTGAATCCGATGCGATGTGGAGAATTTATACCGGCGCTAGCTACGGCGTCGCGATTTGTTCGACTTACGGTCGGCTCAAATCACTCATTCCACCGCTAGAGGGTGAGCTTGCTTGCCACTGCGGAAAAGTGAATTACGTCGACTTCAAAAAAGATGTCCTCGCGCTTGAAGCTTACTCACTCCCATACTTCTACAAACGTCGTTCTTTTGAACACGAGCGAGAGGTGCGAGTCCTCATTCAAGAAGCCGAACCTCGCGATGACGAACCCGCGCCATCAAAGAAAATTCAACTCAACGCTCAGCAAGTGAACGACCTCATTTTATCGGTGCATCTCTCACCGGGCGCTCCGGTTTGGTTCAGCGAACTCGTGCGCGACGTTAATCGCGATTACGGACTAGATCGCGAACCCGTGGTTTCGGCGCTCGATGAAGTTCCTGAAGAGTTCAACTAACTCATCCTCCAGCTGCCTCGCAGCCACGCCATCGCGCCGATCGTGTTTCGAACGACACGCTCACTTGACATGCTCGCCGAGATTCGAAGCCAGCATCAGTTAAAATGATTGCGCTTTCGCCTTCTCTACTTTCAAGGAGATTTGCGCATGATGACCACAATCCTGGGCCTCTTCGAAACCCCACATGAGGCAAGCCTCGTCGTTCGTGGCTTGATCGATAGCGGCATTCGCCAATCCGACATCAGTCTCATCCTGCCCGATGAATCGCAGAAATCGCTCTCACAAGGCAGCAAGGATCAACTCGCGGATCTCGATGATGAATCACAAACGGTAAAACGAGTCAGCACGGGCATGGGCGCGGGGGCCGCCGCTGGTGGAGCACTTGGTTTACTTGCGGGGCTTGGAGCCTTCGCGGTTCCTGGATTGGGTCCCATTCTCGCGGCAGGACCCATTGTCGCGGCTCTTGAAGGAGCAGGCTTCGGAGCCATTGCGGGAGGACTTGCGGGAACTCTTTCCGGCGAAAGCAAAGAGCACAGCCGAGATCGAGCCTACATGGAAAACCTCAAAGACGGCGGAGCGCTCGTTCTTGTGCATGCGGAAGTAAATGCCGATCTCGAACGTATTCACCAGTTGATGGAAGACCACGGCGCTATCGAAACGGCGGAGCGTCCCGAGCCGGGACTCGAGCGCGAGTCAAACGACTCTCCGCAAACGAGAGCCGAGCGCGCGGAAGTCGCGGGACGTCCTCCAGTTCCACCGCTTCCGTAGGACCGCTTCAAAATAAAAAAGCCCGGTTTCTCCCGGGCTTTTTTATTTTAATGGTGCAAGAGGTTCAGCTTACTTGCGCGTGCGCGGATTGTTCCGCTTGATCATCTTCTTTTTCTTGAGGATGCGCTTTTTGTTGCTGCGAGCTGCGGGGTTCGTCTTGCGCGAAGCTTTTTTCTTCTTAGCCATTTTCGGTCTCTCCTTATTGAGTAAGCTTTTCCCAAACTACCTCAAGCGCCCTCGCGAGAAGAAGCGAATTCTAGCGCGAAAGTGATCATTGACTCTTCCTGAGACGCAAAATTTCGTCAAAGAACGCCGGAACTTCTCGACTTGCGGGTCCTCTCCGCAATTCATCGAACGCGAGACTCACTGCCGACGCCTCCGCATTGATCTCCACTTTACGCGCGTCGCCTCGCACATGATGGACAAAGCCTGCCGCCGGATAGACCTGACCGCTCGTTCCGATCGCAACGAAAAGGTCACAGCGCTCTAAGGCAGCAAAGATTTGCTCCATTTCCATCGGCATCTCGCCAAACCAAACGATGTGCGGCCGAAGCTGCCCAGTTTGTGAGCAACACACGCAAGTCGTGTCGGGGTTGATGGGATCAAACGTCTCAAAAACGCGCCGACTTTTTTGACAACGTACTTTAGCGAGTTCCCCATGCATGTGGATCAAATGTCGAGATCCCGCTCGCTCATGGAGATTGTCGACATTCTGGGTCACCAGCAGAAATTCGCCAGGCCACTCTTGTTCAAATTTAGCAAGAGCATGGTGAGCCGGATTCGGCTGGATAGACGCTTCTTTCAGTTGCGCGCGTCGAGCATTATAGAAGGACTGAACGAGACCAGGATTGCGCAAGAATCCGTCGTAGCTCGCGACATCCTCGATACGGTAATTTTCCCAAAGACCGTTGTGATCGCGAAAGGTCTTGATTCCCGATTCTGCCGAGATGCCGGCCCCGGTAAGGACAACAACCGAGTTTGCCACGACGTCATTCCTCTCATTGGGATCAAAAGAATTTTATAGCGGAAACGGCGCTCGCTCTTCAAGGTTGCCGTGCGGTTTTGCCCAGCGACTCACAACGTCGGTGAACTCCCTCGGTCTTTCAATAAGCCAATCGTGACTTCCGCGCCGCGAAACTACATAAGACGCCTTCGCGATACTTCTTTGCATCAAACGCGCACATTCGCGCGGCAAAGTGTGATCACGTCCGCCCCAAGCAATGAGCGTGCGTACGTTTACGGCTGGAAGTTGTGTCCGCAAATCCGTGCGGGACGCGACTCTCACTTGATGGAAAAAATTTTTGCTGTGGAAAAGAATGTTGAAAAGCAGATCAGGAAAACCTGTAACCGTTAATCGAATCTCGACAAGCGAATCCCACGCTCGAGAAAAGAGAGTTCGCAGAATCGAGCCATTGCGGACACGAACCCCGATCGAATCGGCCAGCACTAGCTGATCAACCCGCTCAGCGTACTTCTTCGCAAACGCGATCGCGATGGCACCTGAGTTTGAGTGACCAATTACCGAAGCTGAGCGCAAACCCAGCTGATCGAAAAATTGCGCGAGCCAATCGGCGTATTGATCGAACGTCCAAGGCGTTTGAATCTTGAAGGAGCGACCCGAGCCCGGAACTTCCACCGCGTAGACCGTGTAGTGACACGCCAAGCGCGAAAGCAAAGGTCGATAAGTGGTCGCAAGGATCAAAGGGCTTGCGATCAAAACGAGGGCCGGCCCTGCGCCCGTCTTCACGTAGCGACAGCGACCGGCCACATCTACGAAAGAAGCTTTTAGCCCCGAAGGCACAGCTTACATGCCTCCCGTGCCGCTACCGCTTGCTTCGGCACCAGCGGCACCGCCGGCTGCACCATTGGCATCAGCGCCGCTTGCGCCACTCGCTGCTCCTGCATCTTCAGCGCCTTTTTTCTTCCCTTTTTTCTTCTCTTTCTTCTTGTAGACGGTCGTCTCTTCTACAGAAGAAGTCGTGTCACTTCCTGATCCCATTGTGGCCGATCCCATTGTGGATTGAGAGGCCGTGCCACCTGTTGCACCCGTTGTATCGGTTCCAGCTGCGCCACCCGCAGCACTAGCGCCGGCTGCGCCGGTCGAACCAGTTGTCGCTTTCGGCTTTTCTTTTTTAGACTTCTTGTAAGTGCGCTCTTCGCTCGTTGTCGAGCCACTCGCAGATCCCGTCGAAGAGTCGCTCATGCTCGAGTCGCTCGCGCCACTTGTTGTGCCGCTCGAAGAGCCACTCATCGTGCCCGTATCGGTCGATGTGCCGCCCGAAGTTGTCGAATCGTAGCTAGATCCGTTCATGTTCTCGGCGCCGCTCGTTCCGGAGCCGTAAGAAGAGCTAGTTGCGTCCGTGCCTGACGTCGAGCCTGTCGTGCTGCCGCTCGTCTGCGCTTGAACTCCGCTCACTGCAAAAAGCGCGAGCACGGCACCAAACAAAGCGCGTTTAAAGAATGATTTCATCATCGAACCTCCCTGCTGATTTATCTAGTCGGAACTCGGTTTCGTCTCAGCGATTCTCCTTCTTTTTCAGATCTAAGCTCGGAGGACCCGAACTTCTTTGAAAATCAGAGAGGCGCTGTAGCGTCACTTTACTGCCGTGCTGGCGAAGCGATCTTCAGGAAGCTGTAGAAAACATTTTTCCATAATGCCACGCTGAGACAGCTGTTCACCTTTCAGCCGATTCTGTGCACGTTCGCATATGAGACTTCATGGCGCATCAGTGGGATCCCAGGAGGCTCGGTAGTCTTCATTCCAGCTATCCATTTCGCTAAGATCCACGGAATCAATCGCGAAGTCGAAAACTGCGGCATTCTCTTGTATTCGCGAAGCGGTATTGGACTTCGGTAAAACGATCACATCGTGTTCTAAACACCAGCGAATTAGGAGCTGCGCGGGAGTCCGTTGATATTTGCTCGCGAGTCGAACCAAGCGCTCATCGTCGAGCCGCTCTCCGCGGGTCAAAGGTGAATAGGCTTCGAGTCGAATTCCATGGCTTAAGCAAAATTCGAGAAGCTCTTTTTGAAAAAGAAACGGACTAAATTCAACTTGATTCACGCTGGGAATAACTCCTGATGAGTCGAGCAACTCCTGCAGATGGCGAATCGTAAAATTACTGACGCCAATCGAACGAACGACGCCTTCTCGCTTGAGGTCGACGAGCGCTCGCCAGGACTCCGTTCTTTTCCCCGCAACTGGCCAATGAATCAGGTAAAGATCGATCGTGCCTTGGCCAAGACGAGCGTAACTTTCGCGGAACGCTTTCTTAGCGCGGTCAAACCCATGCTCGGAATTCCAAAGTTTCGTCGTCACAAATACGGAGTCGCGTGAGATACCCAATTCGCTCACGGAATCACGAACTGCGCGGCCTACGTCTGCTTCGTTTCCGTAAAGGGCCGCCGTATCGATGTGCCGATAGCCCGCCTTCAAAGCTAATCGAACGGATTTATAGGTCGTACGACCAGGAGGCGATTGGTAAACTCCAAAACCGAGAAGAGGAATCTTCGTTCCGTCATTGAGGAGTTGAGTTGATTCTGGCGTTAAGTGCATGCATTGATCCTCGCGAACCAAGAGGTGCGATCAGCAAAAATAAGAAAGGCATCGAGATTTCACCCCGATGCCTTTCGAGCGGTTCCGGCGGGATGTCTTTGACTATCCTAGTTGCCGAATTTGCCGCAGAGTTAGATTAGACAAAAATGCTGGTGCAAACTTCTCCTCTTCGAGGAGAGACCTTTAAGGTCTGCACACATGCGTGAGCTTAAAAGCAATAGGAGTGGTGCGCCCAGAGCATCAATGCGAAAAGCGCGAGTGGAAGAAGCACAGGCGAAAGCGAAGCTACGTCGTCAAAGCGAAGATCGCCTAATTCGACTGGCAATTCAGAAGGCAGGTTTTCCATCGTTCTCCTTTCCTGCGACAGTTTGCGAAGGCCTTTATAGTTCAACTTGCCCATCCCGAAGATAAGTAGAGTTTTCCGCACCCATTCTTTCAACATGCTTCGACAGGACCGATGAGAAGCGTCCCGACCACCACGTTGATCTTGATCTTTCTTCAGGCTAAAAACTTCCTAACGAAAAGCGAGAGCTCATTATGAAAGATACGAAATATCCGGTGACCCCAGCTGTTCACGTACTGCGCGAGAACAATGTAGACTTCACGCCTCACGTTTTTCGGTACGAGGAAAAGGGCGGCACCCAACATTCTTCGCGCGAAATCGGCGTTAACGAGCATAGCGTTATCAAAACGCTCGTTATGGAAAACGATTTGAAGGAGCCATTGATCGTTCTCATGCACGGAGACCGTCAAGTCTCAACTAAAGCCCTCGCACGAGCGATTGGCACAAAGTCGATTTCTCCGTGTGCGCCCGAAGTCGCGGACCGCCACTCTGGCTACCAAGTTGGCGGAACTTCACCGTTTGGAACTCGGCGGTCGATGCCAGTTTATCTCCAGAAGTCGATTCTTGAGCTCGAAAAAATCTACATCAACGGCGGCGGTCGTGGCTTTCTGGTAAGCCTCGACCCTAAGGAAGTCGTGCGCATTCTCAATCCTGTTTTGGTCGATGTCGCGACGGAAACAAAGAAAGCAAAATGAAGACAACCAAGCGACTCTTTATCGGGTTTCCCATCGTTATTGAGAGCAGCCTCCACGCCGCCATCAAAAGAACGAAGATCAATGCGCAACAAAAAGGAATGGAAATCAACTGGGTTCCTGAAGCCAATTTCCACGTAACTTTAAATTTCCTCGGCGACACCGAACCAAATCGCCTCGATGACCTACGCCATGTAATTGAAAGTGTCTCAGCTCAAACGCCGCCTTTGAAAACAAGTCTCCGTGGCCTCGGGGCTTTCCCTGATGAGCGTCACATGAGAGTGCTTTGGGTTGGCGTTCGCAAAAGTCGCGCGCTCGCCGAACTCCAGTGGAACTTAGATGATGCACTGAAAGCAAAAGCCTTTCCTTCGGAGGAGCGCGACTACGTGCCGCATCTCACGATTGCTCGGCTGCGCAAAGCCCGCTCGGGAACTGATCTCTTATCGCCCTACGTACGCAGTGCTTTTGGTGATGTGGCGATTAACACGCTTCACCTCTACGAGAGCGTTCATCACGGTGCCCATCCGGTGTACGAAATTATGAACAAGTTCAAATTATCTGGGACTGCCGTAGAGGATGCCGCAGCCGTGGACGGTTCCGAGCCATCTGATCCAAGCTGAGGCAAAGGAGATCGCGGAGAAATGTGAAAAGAGTGGCGCCACCTTGCGAAGCTTACGCTCGCACACTAGATTGGGGTGATGAAATCCTCTCTCGCTGCCCGTTCGATGAAGCTTCTGCAACTCGCAACGCAAGTCGGCTCCAAAGAGCTCGGACAAACTCTCAAAGAGCAGTTTTCAAAAGGTGTTGATGAGCTTTCATCAGGACGTTTGAAAACTCGCATCGAGCAAGCGCGGATCATTGCTGAGCACCTCTCACAACTCAAAGGGGCCGCGATGAAAGCGGGACAACTTTTGAGCTTGGATGCTAGCGACTACTTCCCTCCGGAAGCGATCGAGATTCTTTCAAAACTCCAAGGCCAAGCTGATCCTATGAAGTGGGAGCAGCTCCGCGTTGTCCTCGAAGAAGATCTTGGCGCCGACAAACTTGCGCAGTTCGAAAACCTTTCTGAAACCGCAGCAGCCAGCGCGAGCATCGGACAAGTCCATCGCGCTCGCCTTAACGGCCGCGATGTCGCGATCAAAATTCAGTATCCTGGAATCGCTGACTCCATCGACTCAGATCTTTCGATTCTGAAAACGGTCGCGCAGAGCATGCTGACGCTCACCGGACGGCGCATCGATCTCAAAGAACTCTTCGATGAACTCTCGATCGTCTTGAAACAGGAAGCCGATTACGAACTTGAGCGCGAAAACATGAAAGAGTTTCGTCGCCTGCTAGAGCACGATCCTGATTTCGTTGTGCCCGAGCCGATCGATTCTCACTGTTCGAAGCGTGTTCTCACGATGACTTGGCAAGAGGGCCTCTCGGTCAACGAATGGTTGAAAAAGAATCCGTCTCGCTCGGAGCGAGAGCGCGTTGGAACCTTAGCCCTCAATCTTTACTCGAAGGAATTTTTCGAATGGGGTTTCGTTCAGACGGATCCAAACTACGGGAACTTCTTGATCCAAGAAGATCCCTTGAAACTCGTCTTGCTCGACTTCGGCGCGGCACTTCGCTATACGCGCGAGTTCCGTGAAGATTACGTCGAGCTTCTCAAATCACTCGCCACTCTCGATCGGCAGAAGATCATTCGCCGCTTCACGGAATCTGGCTTGATTGATCCGCGCGAGAGTGATGAAGCCAAAGAGCTTTTCTGCGATCTGTTGGTGAACTCCCTTGAGCCTTTCCAACCATCGAAACAGCCCTTCCGCTTTCGAGATGACGATTACGCGCGACGCTCGCGAGAGATCGGTCAGAGATTTACGCAGAGCTTGAAGTATTCGCCGCCTCCGCGAAAAATCCTCTTCCTTCACCGCAAACTCGGCGGCGTTTTTACCCTTCTGAAGAAGCTTGATGTGCAGATCAACGTGCTTCCCTACTGGGACCGCATGGTGGGCTCCACGATTCACTCGTAAATGACCTTTCATAATTAGGCAGCGCGTAGTGCTCCGCCCCGGACATTCGGCTAAAACTATATTTTTAGTTGATTGAACTATTTTTTTAGTTTTAACTCGATCTCACGGGGGACGAATGGGCCGCAAAAAGAAAACCGATGACGACGGACTCCTCACACCGCTTGAACTCGAGGTGATGACGGTGCTTTGGAAAAAAGGCGAAGCGAGCGCAAGCGATGTGCTCGAGGCTTTGCCGAGTGAAAAAGCCTATGCGTACACCACAGTCTCAACGGTTCTCCGGATCCTCGTGAGCAAAGGGACCGTCAATGCCCGTGCGGAAGGCCGTGGACATCTCTACTCCCCCGCTCTGGATAAATCGGAGTACGAAGCACGCACGCTCAAACACGTTGTGGCCACGGTTTTCGATGGCGAGCCCACGTCGCTCTTGCGACGCCTGATCGACGAAAAAGCGATTTCTAAGAGCGAGCTCGACGAAATTAAAGAGCTTCTCGACAAACGAGGGAAGAGATGACCGAAATCGTTCTCCTCATCGCGCAGCTGAGTTTCAAGTGGAATTGTTTATTCCTTTTCGTGGGACTGATCGCTGTCGGTTCGGCGAAGGTTCTACAGGGTCGCCTGAGCGCTGCTTCAATCCAATCCGCTCATCGCGCGGGACTATTGTGTTTACTCCTTGCGCCTTTGTTCCTGATTGTGGGCGAAGCGTGGCTCCCGATGTCGAACGTTTTTGAGCCTGCGGTACAGATCGCGGCAGCTGCTCAGGATGAGAATTCTCCACCGCACACGGCATTGCCGACTCTTCACGTCGCAACGCTAAACTCCTCCGTTTCGGATTCTTCCGATTGGCTCACCTACGGCGCGTACGGCTTAGCTCTCGCAACGCTTTTGAGTTTTGGCGTACGCACTCTGCGGTGGCTGCGGGATCAGCGCGCTGTCGCTATTCTGGCGTCCACGTCGTTTTGCATTCGGGATCACAGCTCCCTTCGCGTACTGATGAGTGGTCGAATCGCAACTCCGTTTGCCTGCCGTCACCGGGGACGGGCTTTGGTTTTCATTCCCGAAACTCTTCTTGCGGATTGGTCATCGATGAGAATGGCCCTTCATCACGAACTCCAGCACATCCGCTCAGGTGATTTGTCCTGGGCATGGCTCTCCGAGATCGCTCGCGCTCTTGCGGGTTGGAACCCGTTCGTCCGTTACTGGATGAATCGGATCGAAGAGCAAGATGAACTTGCGTGTGACGAAGCTTTGCTCGGCCGACGAGGCTTCGACCATCGTGCCTACGCGACTTGTTTGTATGAAGTCGCGCGGGCCGCAACCCAAACCGAGCGCATTGCCCGACCGTCCGGTACCGTCGGGATGGCGGTAGCTCCCAACTTCCTCAAGAGGAGGATCGAAATGTCTTTACAAGAAAAGCGACCTACATCGAAGTGGTCCGGCCGAGTTCTTATCGCCGCTCTCACAACTGTGACGGCGTTCAGCGCCTGGGCCGGAAAGAGCTTAGTCTCCGACCGGCGCATTACCGAGCGCGCCGCTCTGGAGTACGCAAAGAAGGCGCAAGCCTCTAGCGAAATTCCGATTGTGGTGAACGATCAGGTTTTGCACTGGTTGAACCAAACAACGGCGACTTCGCGCAAACGGTTTTGGATGCGCAACGCGCTTAAACGTATGCACACCTTCGAGCCGATGATTCGCGCGAAACTCGCCGCCGCTCAACTTCCGACGGAGTTGATGGCGGTGCCCTTGATCGAAACGGGCTATCAGAACATGGAGACGACGACGGCTGCCGGAATCTGGAGCTTCGTCCCGCAAACGGCGCGCAACTTCGGCCTCGAAGTGAGCGACGAGCGCGATGAACGCATGGATCCAGTTAAGGAAACGGAAGCCGCCGTTCGCTATTACCTGAGCCTGCAGAAGCGTTTCGGCGATTGGAACTTATCGCTCCTCAGCTATAACGCCGGCGAAAGCCAAGTAGAAAAGTGGGTGCTCACCTCCGGCATCCGCGACGTCTACCGCCTCGCCGATGAAGGCTACATCACGAACCAAGAAAACAAAAATTATGTACCAAAGCTCATGGCAGCTTTGATCATCATGAAAAATCCCGAACTCGTTCGCGATTAAAGTGTGTTGGGGCTGAGGGCTCTCCTCAGCCCTTCTTTAGTGCCACGCGGAGTATCCTTGCGTCGGTGCTCTTACCGTTCTGAATTTATCCATATATTTGCGACTGAAAACTTGTTCAGCCGCGTGCATGTTGTGCTGGCGACAAAGGCATCTTAGGTTTTTGAGTTGGTCGGTGCCGCCTTTGGCTTTTGGAATGATGTGGTCGACTTGCAAGTTGTGGGTTGAGTCGCAGCGTTGGCCGGTGACGGGGTCTACGTACTCGCAGGTTTTTGCTTTTTGGATTACGTAGCGGCGGAGTTTGCTGGGTAGCGACTTCGCAGCGGTTTCGCGGGGCGTCTCTTTTGTCTCGAGTTTCTGGAGGAGTGCCGTGAAGGCTTCGTCCAGCACCTCGGCGGAGTTCTGGGTGCCGAGAAGTTCCTTGAGGCGTTCGAGTTTGGCGAGTGTGGCTTGTGGAAGATCCGTGGTGAGTCTCGATTGATCTTGGTTCAGTGCGCGGATTGAGTCTTTGCCAGTGCTGGTCTCAGGGAACTCGGTTGCGAGAAGTTGCTCGGTCTGCGCCGACGTTTTGCGCTCGATTTTTGCGACGAGCTCGCGTTTGGCTTCGTTCGAGAGGCGTTTTCCCGTGCGCTTCTCTTCTTTTCGCACCGAGGTGGCGACTTGCGTAAGCGTCGTGAGATTCACCTCACCTTGGGTGAACTTCTCCTCAGGTACGAGCGCGAGAAGCCTCGATGCTTGCACCCTACGATGTGTGGCCGACTCTGAGAATTTGTGACGTTTGATGAGCCAGTCGTAGATGGAACCGAAGCCGAGAACTACGAAATGTCGTTCGCGCTCGCACGCTGCGATTCCAACTAGAACTTTGTGTGTTGCTTCGTTTGACCGACGAACATCATGAGCAAACTCTGCATCGAAAACATATGCATCCATCTCGCACCTCCGACGTGCGAGAATGTAACATGAGATTTCGGCAGAAATTTTTGCGGTCTATTCGTGCGGTAACGGAGAGTTTCCCGAGAACTCGCGCGGGATGGCTTGCAACCCAAACGCGCTCGCTTAGACCCGTCCTGAGCTTCAGCAGCCGCCCGCCAGTCGAAGTCTCATGTCCCTCGCATCAGGCAGAAAAGTCGACTGCTCACACCCCGCAAGCACAAAATCAAAATTATTTATGGCGGTCCGAGCTCCGGACACGCGACCCCGCACCCAACAACACACCCAGAACCTCCGCTCCGGTTTCGCATCGCATCCCGCAAAGGTGCCAGGCACCTTTCGGTCACGCGCCGCTTCCGCAAAAGGAAACTGGTACCTCCCGCCGCCGCACCGGCCCGCGCCCCAACGCGCAGCCAGCGCCCCCAGCCCTGAGCGCCCGATCAAGCCCCTCACCCCTCAGCCTGATTCCGCATATGATCCGCCAACCGAAGGAACGCGTGCAGCAACTCACTTCGTACCGGCTCCTCGATGCCCTCATCCTCTATCGCGTGGAGCATGCAAATCATCCACTGATCGCGCTCGCTCTTACCAATCTTGAAAGGGAAATGCCGGCGCCTCATCATCGGCGGACCAAAACGCTCAACAAAGAGCGAAGGCCCACCCGTCCAGCCAGACAAAAAGCAAAAAAGTTTTTCGGCGGAGCCGGAGAGATCCTCGGGGTGCATCGCGCGAATGCCCTTAGCATCCTCACGCGTGTGCATCAGAGAGTAGAATCGCTCAACAAGACGACGAAGCCCAGCCTCGCCGCCGAGCTGTTCATAAAGAGATTTTTCCATAGAGGAGGCACTCTGCCTTCCTCCCACTCAAATGGTAATCTTCCGAGCTATCAGCGAGCCACAACCAAACGCGCAATCACTCGCGATCCACGTTCCAGCCCCGCCCGCAGGAGCCCACTCGCAACTTGTCCGGCAACCTAAACCAAGCCCGCACTCAAACTCCCGCACGCCACCAGTCCCGGCCCGACGCCCAAACCAAGTCCGCAGCCCAGACCCGTAGCCCACAGCCCAAACCGGCAAACCCTCAACCCACATCCCGGCGCCCCGAGCCACCCGGAGCCCGAACCCACTTCCCGTGAGCATCACGCACCAGCTCCTCACCACCATGCCCACCGGCAACGCCAGAACCAGCAGCCCCAGCCGAACCCGTGCCCGAACCCGAAACCCCAACATCCTCCTCATCCTCACCCGAACGCTCAAGCCGCGACATCAGGTTGTAAGCACAAGGCACGACGTAAAGAGTGAACAACGTCGAAACAACGTTTCCGCCGATAATCGCCAGAGCCATCGGCACACGCGTCTCGTTACCAGGACCCGAGTCGATCGCCAAAGGCAGCGCCGCAACCGTCGTCGCCATCGACGTCATCAGAATTGGACGCAACCGCACCGGACACGCCAGCACCTGCGCCTCGCGAACCGAGAGCTGAGTGCCGACAGGCGGAGCTCCCGGCAACTCATCCCAGCCGTGGCCCGCGCGTACGTGGTTGGTGAATTCAACGAGGAGAATCGAGTTTTTCTTCGCGATTCCCATCAAAAGCAAAATCCCGATCATGCTGTAGAGATTCAAACTCTGATTGAAACCCCACAACGCAATGAACGCTCCGCTAATGCTGAACGGAAGCGCCAGCAAGATACTAATCGGCTGAATGAAGCTGTTGAACTGACTCGCCAGAACCATGTAGGCAACAACGACGCCGAGACCTAAAGCAAAGTACAAGCTGTTGAAACTTTCATTGAACGTCTGCGCAGCGCCCTCAAGACTAAACGAGTAACCGGCCGGAAGAACTTCAGCTGCGATCTTCTCCGCCACCGCAAGAGCTTCACCCTGCGATTTACCCGGAGCTACGTTCCCGAAGACCGAGATCGCACGCGCACGGTTGATCCGCGTAAGACTCTGCACCGTTGTCACTTCTTCCATCGTCACAAGCTTGCGGAGCGGAACAAGTTCCGATGCAAAGTTACGCACCTGAAGGTCCGCCACGTTTTGAGCCGTCGTCTTCTCCTCGGGTGGAAGCGAAATACGAATGTCGTAACGACGACCATCATTCGTGAACTGACCCTGACGGAGACCACCCACCGCTGCCGAAACCGTCTTCGCGATGTTCTCGGTCGTCACACCAAAGTTAGCGGCCTTCCATCGATCCGGAACAATGCGAAGCTCCGGCTGACCTTCTTTGTAATCCGTGTCGAGATCCGTCACGAGCCCAGACTTCTCCAGACGTTTAATGATCTCTTGAGTCTTGTCCCGAAGGACATCGTAGTCCGCGCCTCGCACGTTAAACGAAACCGGAAACGAACGACCCGCCGTCAAACCGCGGCTCGAAGTATCGCGGATGTTGATCCGCATCGACTTATCTTTCTTGAACGTCTCGCGCAGCTTGTTTCCAAAATCCATCGTCGTGAGACGACGCTTCTGGCGCTCCACAAGCGTGATCGCGATCGTTCCGCTGTTGACTTGATTCGAAGGTCCACCGACTCCGACGGAGCTCGTGTAACGCTCAACTTCCTTGCGCGTCTTGAGCCAAGCTTCGATTTTCTTCATCGCTTCGTCCGTTGCGATCAATGAAGTCCCGGGTGGAGTTTGCATGCTGACGAAAACGAGATTCTGATCCTGCGCTGGCACGAACTCTTTGCGAAGCTTTCCGAACAAGAAAAGCGAAACCACAAAGAGAATCGAGCTTGTGACCACGATGCTCCAACGCCAATTCAACGCCCACTTCAGCGAAGCTTGGTAATGTTCCGCGAGGCGATTAAACCACCGTCCCGTCATGCGACCGAGCCAGTTATCGTCATCTCCACGCTTCATCAAGTAAGCGCAGCGCATGGGAGTCAGAGTCACAGCCTCGAGAAGCGAGAGCAAAACCGCTGCCGAAATCGTAATCCCGAATTGGAAGAAGAACTTTCCAATCACGCCCTTCATGAAGACGACCGGCAAGAAAATCGCGACAACCGCAATCGTTGCCGCGAGAGCCGCAAGCCAAATCTCGCGCGCGCCGTCGCTAGCGGCACGCTTTCGAGACTTGCCCATCTTGAAGTGGCGCACAATGTTCTCGAGCATCATGATCGCATCATCGACAACGATCGAAATGGCGAGTGCCAAGGCAAGAAGCGTGAACAAGTTCAGCGTGAAACCAGCGAAGTACAAAACAATGAACGTTCCGAGGACAGAAGTCGGAATCGAGAGAATCACGTTGAACGCAGAAGAAAAGCTACCCAAGAAGAACCAACAGATCAGACCCGTGAAGAGCGCCGCAAGCGCAAGCTTATGCATCGTCGTGTTCACGACCTGCTCGGTGGCGCGCGTGAAGTCAGCGTTAATCTGGAGCTTGTAACCCTCAGGCATTCGTTTGTTGAGATCCGCAACTTTCGCGTAAACCGCTTTTGCGACTTCAACTTCGTTTGATCCACGCTGCTTACGAATCGCGAGCGAAATACCATCCGTTCCGCTAACACGCGCGATTCGGCGCACGTCGGTCAAACCGTCTTCAACTCGCGCAACATCTTTGATTTGCAGAACAGGCTCGCGGATGACTTCGCCGCCACGATATCGAATCCAGAGATCAGCGATCTCTTCGGGCTTCAAGCTCTCGCCCATGGCGCGAACGTTGAGCGTTTTCTTTTCGTCTTCCAAGAATCCTGCCGCGAGTTCGCTGTGACCTTGCTGAATGCTCGTTGCGATATCGAGCACGGTGAGAAGGTTCTTTTTTAACTTTGCGTTGTCGACCCAGATGCGAAGGTTTCGCGTACTGAATCCGCCGACGTTAACTTCGCCCACGCCGGGCAAGACTTGAAATTCGGTTTGTAGCGAAAGATCCGCGTAACGAATTGTTTCAAGGAGCGGTTTCTTGGAGGCGAGTCCAATAAAGAGGATCGGATCTTCTTCCGGATTTTGTTTGCGGATAATCGGTGGATCGACTTCAGCCGGCAAGCGAAGTTGGCTGAGGGCGGCTTGCACTTCCTGCAACGAAACATCGATGTTGCGACCGATCTCAAATTCCAGACGAACGTTCGCGGAGCCTTGGCGAATCGAAGAACGAATTTCCTTGATCCCTTCAACGGCGATCACTCGACTTTCGATTTTCTCGACAAGTTCGGTCTCCATAATCGCTGGTGAAGCACCTTCGTAGGTCACCGAGATATCGAGGACCGGGAAGTCAATATCAGGCATCTGGCTCACGCCGAGTTGCATGAAGGAAATCGCGCCGAAAATAATCAACGCCGACATCAGCATCCAAGCAAACACAGGGCGTTTAATCGAAAAATCCGAGATGGTCATCAGTTGGCCTCAACAAGGATGAACGAGAGAAAAGCTGTCCAGCCCGCAGAACCGAATGGTCGGCATCGGGTCTTTTCGTCACCTTTTCTCAATCTTTTCGCTATGAAGGAACGGTTCACGCTCCTCCCAATACTCAGGCTAAAGCGAGGCGCGCGAGCCCGCAATGGACCAAGCTCCGGGACTCAAATGAGTTTTTGTTGAAGGCATTGGTTGAAACGCTGACAGTCCAGGGCACGCCGGTGAAGCTAGCGACATAATCCTCTTCTCCACTGGAATTTCCTGACATCAATCTCCATTCTTACGATGCTTTAGCGCAAAAGCGCTTAGACCAAAGTTTGTAGCGAGATCTGAGAACGATCCCTCTTAACGGTCTAGGTGCTGCCGCAAAACAGGGGACGCTCGACTAGCCTGGCGCAGTCACGGACGTCGGATTAAGCAAGTCGGCGGCCTCCACTAAAAAACGGATTCACGGAATTGAAAATCAACGCCTTCAAGGAGGATACAGATGAAAAAGAATTTCGCTCTTCTCGCAGCTCTGATGGTCGCAGGACCAATGGCAAATGCCGCTGACATCTTCGTTCGTGACGCTCGCGGATCCGATCTCTCTCGCGATCAAGTTCAACAAGTCACGGACATGGTGAAAAAAGCCGTGCGTGCGACTCCTGAACACTCACTTGTTCTGAGCGAAGGTCAATCCGACTTCGTTCTTCAACCTTCAATCGTCAACAACGGCGATCAACTTTCTCTCCGCATCGAGAAGGAAAAAGACGGCCAAGTCATGGCGATGAGCGAAGAGGTTATTCCTTCAATCAACGCTTCCGGCGACCGCGCAGTCGCAACTACGCAAACAGCATTGAACGACGACATGATCGCATCAGGTCAAGATATGCCTGCATCAGACACCATGAGCGGATCTTCAAGCGCAATGGACGACTCGACTGCGGCCAACATCGGAACTGAATCAGGCGTCGCAACAAGCCCAACAACCGACATGGGCTCAGGCACGATGGGTGAAGACACGGCCACTCTCCAGTCCAACAGCATGGCGAACAGCCTCGATAATTCGGCAAGCGGCACGACGTCGGAATCATCCGAAGGAGCAGTAGCTTCCGGCACTGGCATTGCTCAAGGTGATGTTCGTGCGCCGAGCCCGGCACTTCAACGCGAAGGTCGCACGAACTTCTTCCAGATCGGCGTAGGTCCAGCGTTCGGCCTCGGAATGGAGTCTGACAATATCCTCTACAACATCAACGCTGCTTACGTAATCCCCTATCAAGAGCGTTGGGCTGTAAAAGGCTTCGGTGATTTCAATTTCGCGACGGCTGAAGATGCAGCACGCTTCATCAACCTCGGTATTGGTGGCGAGTTCTATCCCACACAAGTGGATATCGCCGGCGGACGTCCCTACGTAATGGCAGATCTCGGTTACGCTTTCACTCGCAACGACGCAAACGAACTTGCTGATGCTCCCGCGATCGGCGCCGGTGCAGGCTTTAAGTTTGCGGCCCGCGAAGTGAACATGGACGTGAACCTCCACTACACATTGCTCACTTCGAAAAACGGTGACGACGTTCCGTCTGTTCTCGGTTTGCGCGCAGCTCTCAACTTCTAATAACGACTGAGATTAGACATTCATAAAGGAGACTCCCATGGCTGACATAAGAAATGGATACTATGACACTCGTCGCAACGGACCCGTTCTCGAATCGGATGCGGCCCACTTCCACCCGCTCGTTAGCTGGCGCTCTGTAGTCGCTGGTTTGTTCGTCTCGTTCCTCACGCTTGCGATTTTGCTTTCGCTCGGTATCGCATTTGGTGGCATCGGCCTCGATGATGGAACAACCGCGCAGAACGCCGGCATCTTCAGCGGCGTGTGGTTCTTAGTTTCTTCGTTGATCGCGCTCTTCGCGGGAAGCTACTTCGCCGCACGCATTTCCAAATTCCAGAATAACCGTTTGGGATCCGCGCAGGGTTTGGTGATCGCTTCTTTGTTCTTTGGCCTCTTTCTTTGGCAAACGGCAACGGCCCTCGGTTGGGCCGGCCGCGCGGCGGGCAACGCTGTTAGCGGCGCTAGCTCCGCCGTCAGCGAAGGCGTTTCGCAGCTTTCGGGAAACCAGGTCGTCAATAACATCGTTGACGATGCAATTGGTGATCTCAACTTGCGTTCAGAACCAGCGGTCGTCGCGCAGGGAGTGGCAAGTCGCTTGATCTCGGGTAACACCGAGGGCGCAAAGAACTACCTCGCCCGTCAAGCTGGGATCACGCCTGCGGAAGCCGATCAAAGAATCGCAACTCTCCGTACGCAAGTTGATCAGGCTCTCGTTACGGCACGCGAGCAAGGCGCAGCGGCGCTGAAAGCTCTCGGCTGGACGTTATTTGCAACGCTGCTCCTTGGTGCAGCGGCAGCCGTTGGCGGAGGAGCGTTGGGCTCGCGAGCCAACTTGAGAAAACCCCTCACGCGTGAGCAAGCCGACGCGATCGAAGGCTATTCCGCAGCGCCAGTCTAATCAGGTCCTATTGACCTTGAGGGCGTTTCGAAACGAAACGCCCTCTCCGTTTCATCTGAGCCACCACGTCTTAAACAGTCGTCAGAAAATTGGACGGCCGATCACTTCTTGATCAACGGTGACGTTTCACGGCCTCACTAATTCGAGCTGCCGCGGAACGATTCTTGGATTCTCTCGACACTGAACGGGTGTGAAAGGGGATCTAGAATGAAGTACCAGCCTTTGGCTATCCTGTCCGTATGCGCGCTTCTTCTCGTCTCATACCAGAACTGCGACAAGAACATGTCGTTCATGGGATCGAATCAATCCGCATCGAAAAGCGGCGAGCCGGATGTGCTTCCTGGCGAAGTTGATGTAGAGGATCCGAACAACCTTCCCCCCGTCGCTGATCCCGAGGAAGAAGACTTCGATCACGATGGTAAACGCATGCCATTCCGCTGCGTCGCTGGTTCGCGATCGGATCTCGCTGATCTCGAAAATCTCGCTTCAAGCGTTAGCGCGCAAGATGACAAGAATCTCTCGAAGGTTCACACCTTCCGCATGGTCATTGATAAAGCTCGCAACTTAAGCGTCGCAAGGTTTCATGGCTCACTCCTCGTTAAAAAGGCGTTGAGTTCAAACCTCCGCGACCTTCATGGCTTGTCGTTCGTGGTGAACTCAGCTGAGGTCAATTCACTCGACGAATCCCATGCCGCAATTGTTGGCGTGCGAAGCCTTAACCTGAAGTCGCTCACGAAAGTTCGCGCGGGAGTAACCCTCGCCGCAGCTCGTGAAATCGGAACGATCGACGACGTCCGCACGGCTCACCTCTGCGTGAGTGGTTCGCAAATCGACTCCGTAACGAACGTGCATACAGCTTACTTGAAAATCGTAGGTCGAGAAGATAACGCTGCAAAAGCTACGGCTAGAAATGTTGCGAATCTACGTGGATTCGCTTCGATCAAAAAGATCAACGTCGCATCGATCAGCGACGTCCGCGGTTATCTCATCATTCGCGACTCCGAGATCGAAGAGATCTCGAATGTGCGCGGTGAAATCGTCTTGATCAACAGTAAGGTCAAGACGCTGAAAGACATGCAAGGAATTCTCCGCACGAAGAACTCCACGATCGACGCTAAAGTCGACGTGAATGTGAATTCTTTCCGACTCCCTTAATCCCAAGAAGTCGGACCATCTTCATCACTTCATCCGCTCTGCGATGTTACGGACATCGCGGAGAACGCGGTTGCGAGTTGATTCAATATCAAAGTTCGGGCTGTAAACGAGGTAGCTCTTGATATCTAAGAGCGCCTTCTTCTCCTGCGCGCCCAATCCCGACTCCTGAACGAGACGCTCCAGGTACAACACCACTCTTCTCATGAAGTCGCCGTAATCTTTTTCGTACAACTCCCCTACCGTTGACATAAAACCGTCGATCGCTTGCGCGCGGCCCGAAGCTTGAGTTTGCAGTGATGCGCTCATTCATTCTCCTTCATCAATTCGTTCGCGAGTCTCTTAAACATCGATAGGAAACATCGATAGGAAACATCGATAGGATCGATACCACCGATTTTAAGAGCTTGGATTTTAAAGGTCTCGGAAGTTCAGCTGACCCAAGAAGTCGTTTTTGCCAATCTCAAGACCGTTATGTCGTAAGATCGCGTACGCCGTCGTTACGTGGAAGTAAAAGTTTGGAATTGCCATCTGAATCGCAAACTCGGGCGCCGGCAAAGCCTTCCCGGGCATGAAGCCGATGGCGATCGTTCGCTTCTCCCAGCCATTGAACTGCTCGGCTTTGACCGTGTTTAAAAACTCGATCGTCTTCTGGATCCGGGCTTTGAGTTCCTCGAGTGTTTGCTCGTTGTCCTCATATTTCGGCGGCTCTTGACCCGAAAGACGCGCCGCAAGCCCTTTTGCAACGTCCGTTGCGATCTGAACTTGGCGGATCAAATGGAATTGATTCGGAGCCAATCGAGCGTTCAGCAAAACTTTTACGTCAAACTTTCGCGCTGTCGCATAGTCGGCAGCTTTGTCGAGCATGAGGTTCAGATTTCCGAGGATTTTTGCGAATTGGGGGACGGTAATTTCGTACACGAGGGTCCTTTCTGTCGAAGTCTTTCACTCTTTTGAGGTCCCAAATCTTGAGACCGCGAAAACGCGAAAGCAAGAAATAGAACGATCGTTCGCTAGGGAAAATGCGGCTTTCAGAGTTCGTTATCCTAGAACACTCACACCCAGAGATGAGACATTTGCCCGCTTAATCCACAGTGTCATTGTCAGTTTTAGACAAAAACCGCTCTTTTTTTCAAAAGCCGCTCCGCGGGGCGCTTGACCTCTCCATTGTTGGTAGGCTTCAGTTTCGGACGCTTCAGGAACGAATGTCCGGTGTCGGAAAAAGACAACAGTGCTCAGCGCAACTGGATGGTTTTCTTACTCTGAGCTTCGAACACGGAAGTGCATTTGGATTGATCGTCTTACGAGTTTCCATTCGGGACGCTCGGAGCGGTCAGACACATAACCGCCAATGCGCAAGACAAACCGAGGGGGAATGTCATGAAGTTGGTTACTCGCATCACTAGCATCCGTCACCTTGCACTCGCAGCCGTTGC
>SYLX01000055.1 GCA_005808505.1 Bdellovibrionales bacterium
ACTCCGCTGATCACGCCGCCTTCTTTCAAACGCTCGACAGCACCATCGGTGAAAAGGCCATGCGTGCAAATGACAGAGACGTCGCGCGCGCCGGCTGCTTTGTAGGCTTTCGCGGCCTGGAGGATCGATTTGCCTGAACGAATCATGTCGTCGTAAATCACGACATTTTCACCATGGACCGAGACGTTGATGCCGCTGATCGAAACGCTTCCGTCTTCGGCGCGGCGTTTGTACACAAAGCCGCTCCCAACTTTGAGATCATTTGCGAGCGACTCGACCCACTTTGCGCGACCGGCATCGGGTGCGCCCAAGATGAAGTTCGCACCACCGCGTCTGCGAGCTTCGGCGAGAATCAAAGGCTTTCCGTAAAGGTGATAAGTCTTCACCGCTCCCTCAAAGTAAAACGGAATGCCTTCGGAATGGAGATCGAACATGATGACTTTGTTTCCAAAAGGCGCGTGCGGAATGGCCGAGAGAAGACGCGCACGCGTTTTTGCGGTCACGACTTCCCCACCCTTCACCGCTCGCTCCATCGTGGAGTAACCAAAGAAAGGAACGAGAATGTGGAGACTGCGGCATCCGCCGTCGACCAAACCGCAAGCGAGATCGAAGACATCCATCGTCGCCTTCTCACTCACTGTGCCGCCTACAAGCACCACGTCTTGATCGCGAACCTCCGTCATCACGCGAAGGTAGCGCTCACCATCTGAGAATAACTTCGTTGTGATCTCGCATGACTTTGCTTGCGCGGCTTTGACGAGCTTGTCGGCAAAGTCTTTGTAATCTGGGATTGCGGCGACAACGTAGCTCACGCGCCTACTCCCATTTTGCGATTACGAATATCTTGGATCATTTGGATCTTCATCTCGTGGAGCGAAGGCTCAAGACCTACGGGATACAAGTGCGGATTCAAGAAGCGTTGGCTTGTCGGATGCAGTTGTTGGAGGTCAGACGCTCTGCGGGCCCGCACGGTTTCGATCGAATCATCGCGCTTGATCACTTTGCCGTTTCTCACAACGGGCTTCAGAAGATCTTCGAATTCAGACGATGCGCCGAATTGCTTGCGGCGAGTGGGATCATTCGGATCCACGATCATCGGCTGTGTCGCGAGTGATTGACGAACATCGTAAATCATATCACCGGCGAAAAGGCCGTCGGCCTTAAAGCGGCGTACTTGGTGAATGCCAGGCGTTGTGACCTTAGCAATTTGCTCGGAGAGTTTGATCCGGTACTTCCAATCGGAGTCGCCGTCTTTGAGCGCGACGAGCTTGAACACTCCACCGAGGGCCGGTTGGTCGTACGCAGTCACAAGCTTTGTTCCAACGCCCCAGATGTCGATCTTTGCACCTTGGATCTTCAAGCTTTGAATCAAGTTTTCATCGAGGTCGTTGCTTGCGACGATCTTTGCGTTGGTCAAGCCCGCTTGATCGAGAAGCTTGCGTGATTCTTGGCTGAGGTATGCAAGGTCACCTGAATCGAGGCGAATACCTGCCATCTTGTGTCCTTGGCTCTTCAACCACAAGCCAGCTTCGATCGCGTTCTTCACCCCTTCGAGCGTGTCGTAAGTGTCGACGAGGAAGATGGAATTATTCGGCATCGCGGCCGCGAACTGCATGAACGCGTCACGTTCATCGTCGTACGACATCACCCAGCTGTGCGCATGGGTTCCGCGGACAGGAATGCCGTGAACTTTTCCGGCAAGGATGTTGGAGGTCGCATCAGCGCCACCGACGTAGGCGGCTCTTGCTGCCGAGAGTGCTCCGCTGACTCCCTGCGCGCGGCGAAGTCCGAATTCAAGAACGGCATCGGTGCCGGCCGCAAACTTCACGCGTGCGGCCTTTGTCGCGACGAGAGTTTCGAAGTTGATGAAGTTCAGAAGCGGCGTTTCTAGGAGCTGACATTGCCAGACTGGTCCTTGCACGCGCAGAAGCGGCTCGTTTGCAAACACGATGCGACCTTCGTCGATGGCGTCGATGTCGACTGAGAGCTTTGCGTCGCTCAGGAATTTAATGAACCCTGAATCGAAGAGCGCTTTGCCGTCGCCGCCTTTGAGTTCTGCGAGATAAGCGCAATCTTGTTCGCTGAAGCGGAACGTTTCGATGAGGTCGAGCACTGAGCTCAGTCCGCAGTTCACGGCGTAGCCACCGCGGAAAGGATTGCTGCGGAAGTAAAGATCAAACACTCCCGTTTTTTGTTGAGCGCCATCCACTGTCTGGGCTTTCCAAGCGGAGTAAGCCATGGTGAGCTGATAGAGATCTGTCAGCATCGAGAGATCCTCCCGATAAATCATGTCGAGTTTGTTCTGAGTCTTCCCGCCTGCCATCGCAAATTCCTCCGCACCGTAATCTCGGCTACTTAGTGTATATTAAACACTAAGGTCGGGTTACGCAAGGAAGGCTTTAGGGGCGCCCGGGTGGGGATCGGAATCTTGTGGGATTTCCAGGATTTGGTTGAGAAAAAAAGTTTTGTCCTCGTGGAGAGGACACTCGGGAACTTGTCGCCTTATAGACAGACAAGTTCCCGAGTGCTTGCAGTTGACCCCGCCCCCCACCCTCAGGACAATCGCAAGCATGCTTCTTCGAATCTCCACCTTGTTCGTCGCCGTCCTTGTCGCCTTCCTTTCCGCCAGTTGGTTCTTGCTCCAAAAAGAGCCCGCTCACCAAGTCGCGTTTTACTACTGGCGCACGCAATGGAACGCCCCCGAAGTTCCGAGTGAGAAACTCTACCTCCGCTTTTTCGACGTGAAGCCGGAACTAGGCCAACCTGTTCCCGTTTCGCCTCTTCAACTCTCGAAGAAGCTCCCGGTGAACATTGCCGTGACCCCGGTGGTGTATTTAACGAATTCCGTGTTTTTCGAATCCACGCCCGCGCACGCCGAAGCACTTGCCGAAAAAGTCTTCGACAAGGTCAACGCGATGGCAAAACATCACGCCATCGAATTCAAAGAACTTCAGATTGATTGCGATTGGTCGGATTCAACGCGAGCAAGGTACTTTCATTTCGCAAACCAGCTTCGCGCGCGTCTTCACTCCTCCGGCAAGACGCTTTCAGCAACTCTCCGACTCCATCAAATTAAATACTCAAAGCGAACCGGCGTTCCGCCGATCGATCGCGGCATGTTGATGTTTTACAACTTCGGTCGTCTTGAGGCCGAGCGTGAGGGAAGCTCCATCTTCAACGCACAAGATGCGAAGAAATACTCAAGCTACATCGCGACCTATCCCTTGCCGCTGGATCTCTCGCTCCCGCTTTTCTCGTGGGCCGTGCACTCTCGGGCGGGATCCGTTATCGGACTTCTGGAAAAAACGCGGGCGGATGAGATCGAAACCTTCGACGGGTTCATGCGCATCGCTGACTCAAAGTTCGAAGCAAAGCGTGCCTTCTTTTTCAATGGCCGCTTCTTTGAACCTGGCGATCGGCTCGTGATCGAAAGCACGAAACCTGAAGACACCCTCGAAGCCGCGCGCCTTGCGCACGAGGGTGCCGGCTCCAACTCAAAATACGGCACGATCGCCTTCTTTGATCTCGACGAAAGGAATCTCAGAAACTATGCAGCCTCGAACTTTGAAGAAATTCTTTCCGTTTTTGATTAAGACGGGACTCATCTTATGTTCCACGCAAGCGCTCGCATCAGGCGGTGGAGACTGGTGCGATTACGAAGATGCGTGTCGATCGTTCTTCGATCCCGAATCCATTCAGCGACCGGAAGAAATTCCGTTCTTCTACACTGAGGCCCGCAGGCTCTACGGCGAAAGTGCCAACGACATCACCTACCAAATTCCCACCACGGTCATTGCGGAATGGAGCGAGCACTTCAAAAAGAAGTTAAGCGACGATCAACTTAAAGAGCTCGTCTTCAAGATGCCACTTCCGGAACTCGATCAGTTGATTTTTTCGCTCCAAGGAAAACCGGCTAAACTTTCTGCTTTCTCCCAAGATCTCCGCAAAGCTCTCGACAAGTCGGCGATACCTGCGTTGTTTTACTTAGGTTTCGCCAAGCGTGTTGAGCCTCTCGCGACAGCAGCTCGGCTTGAGAATGCGTGGGACGCACCGAAAGAAACACCGACGCCCGCGCCGATCGATGCTCTATTGAACGCCGCGAAGAAGCAGCTCACAGCGGTGAAAGACCCTTTCCTGCGGGAAAAGTATCACCACCAAATTATGAGCCTTCTCTTTTATGGAAACCGTCAGCCGGAGGCAGAGGCCTATTACAAGGAGAACTTTGGGCAGTTTCAATCGAAGCGTCTTGCGAAGTATCGCTTCCTGAGCCTCGCGGCCGGGGCGATGGCAAAACAAAAGAAGACGGCTGATGCAAACTATCTCTACTCGCGAGTCTATGATGAGTCGCCGGAACTGAAAGCAAGTGCGTACGCTTCATTCCGACCTATTCAGGATGAAGACTGGCAAGCCACCCTCAAGCTTGCGCGAAACCCTCGCGAAGTCGCGGTCCTTTGGCAGATGGTGGGCATTCGCTCTGGCGGAGCAGAAGCATTTTCTCGCATCTACGCGATCGATCCGAAGTCGGAGCTACTCCCATTGTTACTCGTCCGCGAGGTGAATCGCTCCGAAACGGTGCGCGAGTGGGAAGGAACCTGCGGCGAAGCGATGAAATACGCGAGACCCGCGGATAAGACGTTCATCGACGAGAGTAAGCTCGCAGTCATTCGAAAAATTACGGACGAAGGCAAAACATCCAATCCCGATCTGTGGCGCTTGGCCTTGGCAAATTTGATGATCATGCAGGGTGACCTTGCGACTGGAGAAAAGTATCTGAAGCAAGTCTCCACCAACAAGGCGCTGGCGGATCAGCTTCGCAAAACGAAGTTGTACTTAAAAGCGGAACAGCTCCGTCTCGCGAAATCAGTGACGCCCGCCGAAGAAGAGGCGATCGCCAGCGAACTTGAATGGCTCCAATCGAGAAGACCCGAGCCACGGTCAGAAGCGATGCGATTGTGGATGAGCGGTGTCCTTCGCGGAGTTCTGAAAACACGAGAGCCCAGCAGTGTGCGGGATGAGATGCGCGGACTTCTCCTCTGCGACGAACCCGCGAACACGTTTTATCGCGATGTGAAAAAGATCGATTCCCTTCTAGCTTTCATGACGGCAACTCCAAAGTCGAAGATGGATCAATATCTTCGCTCAACAAGTCAGTACGATGTAAATGAACTCAAGCGTATGAAAGGGATCGTTCTGATCTTCAATGATCGCATCGCGGAAGGCGCCGCTGTTTTAAAAGGCGTGAATTTTGAGAAACTCTCGCCGGTGAACGCGGATCCATTCAAGACGAGGATCACGGATTGTTTCGAGTGCGATCACGTGACCAATGGAGAAATGAGAGTCCCTTTGCAATCTATTGCACAACGACTGGGCGAACTCAGCGGCAAAGCCTCGAAAAGTCCCGAAGCGGCTTTTGAGCTAGCCACGGGCCTCTATAACATTACTTACTACGGAAACGCGAGCGACTTCTACGTGACGAACCGACAGAACTATCCCTACGGAACCGTGCGGGCACCTGAAGATCGCAGCCCTGATCTGGCGGAGAAGTACTACGATCTTGCGCGCAAACTTTCGAAGAGTCGCGAGTTCCAAGCGAAGGCTTGCTATATGGGTGCTAAGGCTGAACAGAAAAAAGCTTTTGACCGCAACGAAAAGCTCTCGGATTCAGGAAATTCGCCCGTCCACTTTGAGCTACTGAAAAAAGAGTATGCCGATACGAAGTACTACCAAGAAATCATCGGAGAGTGCGGATACTTCAAGAACTGGCTCGGGAACTGATGAGTCGCAAGCACTGGAGAACTTGTCGCCTTATAAGCAGACAAGTTCTCCAGTCCCTATTCTCTCAATAATCCCGCGTGCATCCAGATCAAAACGCGCTAGATACTTCTAAGACCAAGGGGTGATCGACGCTGTCATGAGCGCACAATCGGATTTAGTTGAGATTGTGCACACGCTCAAACAAGTGGTGTGCGTAAAAGGGTGATCCTCCAGAACTTGTCGCATTATAAGGCTACAAGTTCGCGAGCACATCCGCTATGACATCCTGATGTTTCGCCAAGGTGTGCGCACGAAAACCTGTGATTCCCCCAAAACGCTCCTCGAGTTTGTCGCTGAAGTCCTCACTCACGAAACTCCGCCGCCGCCTTTAAGCGCTCTCGAACTCATCGAAATTGGTGCTGTCTACGTTGACGACTCGAGATCGCTCTTCGCCGCACGTCCCTTAAAAGCTGGCGATCCTGTGCGCATCCACACGCAACCACGGAGATTCACGCTACCCGCAGATCTCGCGGATCGAATCACGTCCGAGACTGAGGACACACTTACGATCGAAAAGCCCGCCGGCCTCCCGTCGGCACCGACGGTCGACAACGTTCGTGAGAATCTTTTGTCTTTCGTGGAGGATTTGCGAAGTCAGCAACTCTTTCTCACGCACCGACTTGAAAACGAAACCGCAGGACTCGTGCTTCTCGCGAAAAACGCGAGCGCGGCAGAGTCCATCAAGCAAGCTTTTGCAGATGGCCAGATGATTCGTCGCTACGTGGTTTATCTGGAAGGCCCAATCGCGACCGGCGCAAAAGGCGATGTTCAAGTCCACAGCTGCTTGGAGCAACGTGCGCCAACGAGCCTCCTGACCGAAGGTCGCACGACTTGGTCGGTGGAAGGCGCGCCTCTTGAAGTCACCTACCGTGTTGAGCTCGAAGTTCAAAAGCTCCGCCCCAAAGAACTGCGTGAACTCCTGAAGGAGCAGCGCGCACCGATCGTCGGTGACGAAATGAGCGGATCGCAGACACGTCTCACTGAATTGGAAACCGGAAAGAAAGGCTACGCTCTCAAAACCATTGCGCTGATACCTAAGCCCCGCGCTTGAGTTTTTGTCGAACATTCGTCGGTGCGCTCGTCCGCACGGCCAGTCGCGGAATCCGCAACACGAACTCCGAACCCTCGCCTAGCTTCGAGGTGACGGTGATCTCGCCTCCGAGCTCGCGCGCCGCTTCGCGAGTCGCAAAGAGTCCCTCTCCACGACCTGATATTTCCGTGACGGTTTCACGCGTGGTGAAGCCGGGCGCGAAGACCGTGTCCAACACTTGATCTGCCGGAAGATCGGCGGGTAAATTCCGCGCGCGACGAATACGTTCGGGATCAATGCCTCGTCCATCATCGCTCACACGAACGCAGATCCACGTGCGCCCTTCCCGCTGTTCTTCGGAGAACGAGACGCGAATACGACCTGCGCCATTCTTCCCGGCCGCTTCTCTTTCTTCGGGCGCTTCCAATCCGTGATCGACGGCGTTGCGGAAGAGATGCACGCACGTGGTAAACAAAGTGGCGTAGGGCTCCGGATACAACATGAGATCGGCGCCATGGAACTCAAGCGGAAGAAGCTTTTTGCGCTGGCTCCGCGCGATCTTGATACTGAGCTCGGAAAAAGGTTCGAAGAACCGGCCGATCGGTAAGAGTGTCATTTCGAAAAGCGTTTTTTGCAGAGCTACTGAAGCATCCGCTTCGGCTCGCGAGAGAATCGGAATCCACGAACCTAACGGAATTTCGATCACGCGGTCCGTGCGGAATTCGTTTCCCAAGACGTCCATGTTCTTCTCGATGAATCCGTTGATCAAAGCTTGAATTCGCACGGCTTGACGCTGGATTCGCACGCCGTCGCCACTGAGCGACTGCGCTTTCCACTCCGCCTCCATTTCGTGGATGGCCTTCGCAAGATCTTCCATCCAGAACATTCCGAAGCCGCCTTTGATGGAATGCAAGAACCGTTTGAATTCGAGCGACACCTGCTCTTCGTTCTCGGGCTGCACGCTTGGTCCAACGAACTTCTCTAATCCTGCACGCAAATCGCTGAGGAACAAACGGAAGAATCGTTTTTGCTTCACGATCGTCGCGATCATCATCGAGTGGAGACGCTCGAGCTCAACGGCTTTTTCAGCTTTCATCTGCGCAGTGCGATCCGTTGCGACGACGATCGCATGCAAGACAGTGCCGATAGCATCGACTTGCCCTACGCGATATTCAAACGTGATGTACCGACCCATCGAATTCGTGAACTCGCGAGGTAGAACTTTGAAAAGCAGTTCGAAGTCTTTTAGCGCAAACGCTTCTTTGATTTTGGCCTCGAGAACCGCGTGCTTCTCTTCCGGGATACGCAGGAGCGACAGCACCGATTGCGCAGCCGGGTCGATTTCGAAAATTTCGCGGCATGCGGCCGAATAGACGGGCGAACACTTCCCGTCTTGACCGAAGGAAACAAACCCCTGCCCAAGCGCGTTGAGTAATCCGTCAAGCTCGCGGTTTTTCAATTCGATCGTGTCGCGGCTTTTCTCGATCTGCGCGATAAGGTGAAGCATCGTTTTAAGAACTCCGGAAGAAACCAGACCGAAAGTGCAAGCCCCAAGCGTGAGAATCACCGCATTCTCACCGGGCTTTGCCCAAGCCATCGCGAGAATGATCGAAAGGCAGAACGCGAAGTAAATAAGAGACTGCCTTAGACTTGAAAGGCTCGCGCTCGCGCAGAACATCATGCAATATGCACCGAGCACGTACGCAGGTGAAATGTCATTTGCGTAAACTAAGAAGAGAGTCTGCGCGGTCATCGAAAACGCGAGCGTTAAATACAGGTACTCAACTTTGCGATTTGAGATGGATTGTCGAAAAGAGGCTGCAAAAGTCAGAGTCGAAATAATGACTCCAAGTAATCGCTGCCAAAGTGGGTCGTAAGCTTCAGGAATAAACCAAAGATACACAACTCCGAAGATCGGAAAGAACACGATCGACAAGCCAGAGACCCACCGCATCTTCAAGCGATGCCAGCGACCCTTACTAAATTCGTTTTCTGCTTTTCTTTCGGGAGTTTGTCTCAACTTTCCGCCTCGACCACTTATCGGCGCGAGGCGCTCTCTGCGCGAGGAAAACTAGACGGACGTCAGTCGGTTCGGTTCAAAACGCTCACGCTCGCGGAGTGATCCCGATCGATTCGATCACGGCCAGTAGCTCGTCGCGATCGACGGGTTTGGGAATGTGGCTTTGAAATCCCGCCGCCAAGGCTTTGGTCCGGTCTTTCGAACTCGCGTAAGCTGTTAACGCTACGGCCGGGATAGGACGAATGTTAAATTTCTTCTCCTCTTCTCGCCACGTGCGGAGAAGCTCGTAACCGTCCATCTCGGGCATTCCGATGTCGGAGAGAATCAAATCAAACCGATCCGACTTCAAAGCCGCCAGCGCCTGGCGCCCATCCGAAACCGCAACGGACTTCGCACCGTTTCGATCGATAAAGATTTGCAGCGCGCGAAGGCTATCGGGCTGATCTTCGGCGATAAGGACATGAAGGTCCTGCAACTTCGTCGATTTCTTGAGCTCAACGGTCGGTTTGTATTCGGGCTCGTCTTCTTTCATCTCAAAAGACGCGATCGGAAGAACGATCTTGAAGCGTGAACCTTTGCCTAAACCTTCGCTCTCAGCTACGACGCGACCGCCGTGAAGCTCAGCGAGTGCACGAACGATCGACAAACCGAGACCGAGACCGCCGAGCTTCGCGTCGTTCGCTCCGGCTTGCGCAAAGCGATCAAAGATCGTTTTGAGGTTCACGGAGTCGATACCAATCCCGGTATCGTCAACGGAGATTTCGATCGATGAATTCACCTTTCTGACTTGTACGGAGACGCGACCACCCTTCTTCGTGAACTTCAAGGCATTGGTGACGAGGTTCCATACCATCTGCCGGAGACGATCGGGATCAACTGTCATCTCGATGTCATCGGGCGCACTCAACGCAAGCCAAATATCTTTCGCGTTTGCCGTTGGCTTCAACGAACTCACGACGTCGGCGACAATTGCGTTGATGTCGATCTTTGGTCGCGGATCGAGGCGGAGTTTTCCGGCGATGATACGAGAAGCATCCAATAGATCGTTGATCAAACCGATCTGCGTCTTAGCGTTACGTTCGATGATCTCGACTGCATCTCGGGCTTCGGCATGAGGCTGAGGATACTCTTTTAGAATTTCGATCCAGCCCATGATGATGCCGAGCGGAGTCCGCAACTCGTGCGAGACTGTACTGATGAACTCATCTTTAGCTTTCGCGACCCGCTCGAGCTCTTGATAGGCTTGCGAGAGGGCTTGAGCTTTTGCGAAAATTCCCTGCACGAAACCGAAGAGGAAAAACTGGGCGCACTCTTCATCACTTTCAGTCCATGCGCGGGAGTGATGTAGGAGCTTCTCACGCCATTCTTTGAATGACTCGCGCGGCATCAACCGATCGATCGTGCCAATCGTGATTTCCTCGTACGCTTTTGGTTTTCCGCCCCAACGGACTTCTTGTTCTTCCTCCGGGCGGAACCAGATAAGCGCATCTTCGAATCCTAATGAGAACGGAACAGCGAGCGCTCCTCCAGCGAGTGGATCGCTCTCCATGCCTACATCTTTTACCAGAGAGTTAGAAACCCAGATTGAAAGCGACTCAACGCTCTTGAGCTTTGCGTTCACTTTCTCAATTGTTTCTATCGTAGGTGCTTTGCCAAGGATCGCCTCACGATTTCCGAAGCGAATATAGGCGGCCGATGCGCCCGTCAGCTTCAAGAGCTGTTCGTAATGGCTGGTGAACGACTGAACGGGATCAGCTCCGCTCGCGATCTGCCCAAGGAGAGTCTGCGTGAAAACGAGAGTTTCGTTTTTGATCTGGAGTCGTCTGCGTGCCGTCAGGTCATTCATCTTACCGGCAATAATTTGGCTCGCGAGCTCAAACGCCGCCCGCTTTTCGTGGCTCGGATGACAGGGCTCCGAATAGTGGTGGCAAGCGATCAAACCCCAAAGTTTATCTTGTACGCGGATGGGCGCCGAAAATGAGGATCGAACGCCCATGTTTGAAAGATACTGAAGATGGATTGGCGACACGGCTCGCAGCAATGTCCGCGAGAGATCGACTTCCGCTGGATGAAAACCGGACGTGATAATGGGAGATGCGGGTGCCTCGACATCGACGATCATCCGCGAGCGGTTTTTGAAGAACAGTTCACGCGCTTGCGGTGGAATATCGGAGGCTGGATATCGAAGTCCGAGGAAAGGCTCTAGCTTTTGCGGAGCAGCCTCCGCGATCACCTCTCCGTTCCAAGCCTGATCAAATCGATAGATCATCACTCGATCAAAACCCGAAATCGACTGAATGGAGGCTGCGGCGATTTGGCACGCCTCGCGAATCGATTCCCGGTTTCGTAAATCGTGAACAAGATCTTTGATCTTGGAAACAGGATACCCGTGCTGCTGCTTTTCGACGATCTCGAATTCAAAAATGAAATTGCGCGAGTGCTCATGGCAGGAGCCGTGAAGCTGAGTTTGGTTAAATTCCTTTAACCGAATAGTGGCGCGACCTGCATCGACGAGCGCGCAAAGATCAGTCGAGGACATTCCACTTTCGAGTTCGATTTCCACGACGTCTTGAAACGGTTTACCAAGAAGGGTTTCCGCCTTTGTTCCCGCGAGCAGATCTTCAAAGTTGCGACTGAGAGCGCGGATCGTTCGCGAGCTTTCATCAACAACCATGAGGTAACCATCTTTTTGCATGGCACCGCACGAAGCGATGGGCTCGTCTTCGCATTTAAGAATTGAGGTCACTTCATAAGATAAGTTCTTTGAGCGCTCACGGAGCAGATTCGAATCCATGCCCGAATTAACCACACTCTTTCGGGGTTAGGAAGTTCTCTTCCGTTCATAAAGTGAAGCGTTAATGAGCGACCTTTTTCGACTGATCCGATTTAGTGCTCAAAGAAGGGAGCACCGCTGTTGAATCTGTTGTGAACACAACTTCGCGCGGTGTGGCCGAACCTAACATTACGCAGGCTTCGCGGAAAGGAGGGATTCCACCCTCTTTACGGGCCATGAGTATTTTGCGAACGCGGATCAGAGATTCAGCCATCGCGACTGAATGATCCGTTCCTAAATAACCAAAGGGCGACCGTTTGGAAGTCGCATCATCAAGTCCTTCAAAGGATTCAGCCATGATCGAATCGCTACACGGATTCGTCGCGCACCACGAACGCGATTGCAAACTCTGCCAGGATTCTTCGCGTGAGGTCTGCGTACCGTTTTTATTTTTGAGCGTCGAATTCGTGCGCCAGCCTTTTGCAGTTTTCTCGTAAGTGATCGACTGCTTCAAAGCGGTTTCGGAAATCGGAGTTGTTTTCAGCGACTCGAGCTGGGCTTCGTCTGAATATTTTAGCGTCGTCGTGATGCCGTTTTTGTGAACAATGTCGATCGTGCCTTGGGTCGTGCATGTTGCACGCGACACTCCGGTTGAATCTTGGCTTTTGAATTGATTGAGCCGGTCGGAATAATCGAGCGGCTTCCCCTGCTTTTTGCAATCTTCTGCAATGGCTTTCACGGCGTCGACATCAAGTTCGGAGAACGCTTGCACGACATCGTTGCTGTGAGCATTCACGGGACATTTGCCTTGCGCCATTTGGCGTTTGGCAACTTGGTGGAGTCCGTAGCGGACGATGCCGGTGATCATTGCGGCTCCGCCGGTTGTGGACAAGATGCCGACCTGTCGTGGCTTCGGTGCGTCGGGATCGCCGAGCGACATGGCATCGCGGTACGCAGATTGTGCTCGGCGGAGGTCCCCGGTGTTTGTGGGTTCCGCAGCTGGTTGGGGAGCACGCGCTAGTTCCATGCGTGCGGTTTGTTGCGTGTGCGCCTGCTGTTGTTGCGCTTGCGGCTGCGAGGGTTGGCTTGCGGGTAATGAGTTGCGGCGAGCTTCTGCTGCTTTCGCTTCTTGTGCGGCACGGGCTTCTTGTGCGGCACGAGCTTCCTGCGCGGC
>SYLX01000056.1 GCA_005808505.1 Bdellovibrionales bacterium
CTTTGCCGGCCGAGATAACGAAGGCGAGTGAAGTGGGGTTAGGCGCACCTGCTACCTTTTCGAAAGTGTATTCGTAACCTTTTTGAGTCTTTGTGACCTTTGGCGCTGCGGGCTTCACGAGTTCGCCGTTCACCGGAAAAACTTCGGGTGGCTCGGAGGCAGCTGCCGTCGCGAGATTCAGAACGTATTGTCCGCTCGCTGAAACGACTAGCTTCGTCTCAAACGGTGGCTTCGCACGAGGTACACGCGAAGTGAATTCGTTGAGCTTCGCAAGAGTTGTCTTGTTCCATCTCACTTCGCCGGCGATCGGGCGCTTGAGCTCAAGCTCGCCAAAACCTGGGATGCATTCTTCTTTGCAGACAAGCCACTCAAGCTTCACACGAAGAGAAACATCACTGCTGGCTTTCGGCTGCACGTTTAAGGGAAAGACAACGTCATGGTCGTAACCCAAGTTCGTCAAGTCACCGACAGTGAGGCGATGCGGAACCGGCCACTCGATTGGACCAAGCTCTGCTGAATCGGAAGTGAACTGAAATTTTGGCGCAGCACCCGAATCGCCTGGATTTTTCCAATAGACGTGCCAATCGGGATCCATCTGAAAGCGAATGCCGATCGCTTCGCTCTTTGGACCAAAGGCTTCCGGTGCAACCCAAGATATCTTCACGTGCTCGCCTTGGATGGATTCACCAGCGGCGCGTGACAATGCTGGACTCACGAAGATGAGAAGAGAAAGCCAGATTACCGAAAGGATCGAAGCAGACGGCATTCGCATGGGAAAAGTTAAGCGCTCTTCGAATCGCGAAGCAAGTTAGCAATTTTTAATCTCAGATTCAGATGAAGTTGATCGCACCAGATTCGATGAGCATGGTTCGTCGTGCGTCAAATCAACGTAGTCTCATGTGGGGGAGTTAAAAAATCCTCAACCCGACGTAGGACTACGAAAGAGCCTGCGCTCGAGTGAGGCGAAGGTCTCGGGTTCTCGCTTTGAGGTCCAGCGAATTGGACTCGACTGAAAACTCATTTTCTCCGATCAGGGACTCGAACTTCACGAGAGGTTTCGATGTCGAAGCTCAAAAGTCTTTTTTTTCCGAAAACGTATCAACCGATTCCACTTTCCCGAAACGACTTTGCTAGAGGCCTCGGTTTTGTTTTTGGCATCCAGGCGGTCGTATCTCTCGCCGTCGTTTGTGTCTACCTATGGGCTGCATCACGTGCACGCTTTGACGTGCAGCTAGGCTCTTTTGCGTTTTTGACCGTATTCGCACTTTTTTTTCATTTTGCTACTTACCAACGAATCGATATGGGAAACCGATTAGCGTATCTCTTTCCGGAGTGTCGCGGGGTCATCTCGCGCTTTTTGAATGGGTACTATGTTTTCCCGATCATATTTTTACTTCCGTTTCTGATTTATCTTCTACAAGACAGAAAGCCGAGTCGTGCAACTCAACTGCCGTTCCTTTTCCGTCGTCCTCTTCTGATCGGCGGAATGTACTTCTCCAGCTTCATTCTTTTACCCTTCACGGCCGGGTTGTTGGAGTTGAATCACGTCCCAAGCCAAGCTGTCCGTCACGTCGCCTACTTCGCCAACGGTCCTACGAGTACCTATATGACGGTCCTCATCACGGAAACCCTCGCGGCAAAGGCACTGGGTCGAAAGATCAAAGCGCACGACGGAGATGCTCAGCTCGTAGAACGGGAAATTCGTTCCGAGGGGAAAAAATTCGTTCGCACCGCGACCGGAACACTTCTCTTAGCTGCAGTTGCGGTTCATGCTTCCGTGAGTAAAGATTCTCGAGAGATTGCTGCACAGGGTTCCTCTCCAAAAACACTGACTCTCTTTAGAAATTTGAAGTCTGTGATTGAGATCGAATCTCTTAGACCATCGCTCGCTTGGCAAATCAATCCGATTCATTTTCTAAACCCTGCGACCGCTGTAGAAGCTTGTCTCATCGGCATCATCAACACATGGACCGAAGCCGTCTTTAAACTGCGGTTTATGGGAATGATGGATCGGAAAGTCGCTCAACTTGAAGCTTCGAGCAATGCTTCTGCCGAAACGAAACAAGCCGTTCAAGACGTGATGACTGAGATTCGGTCAACCCCGTTTTACAAAGACGTGCTGATTTACCGGAAGCTTTGGTTCGAAGAGATTCTGAACGGCAAAGATTAAAGAGCGTGTCGATTTTTGGAAGGCGAGTCCATGCGAGAGATGCCTCATCGATCCTTATGAGTAAATCGCTTAAGTTCGAATGTGATGGCGCTCGCTTTCTGGTCTAACTTATTGGACTCGCGCTAACCGAGGATTCCGCCGATGTACAGGGTGTGACCTACGGGAGATTGCAATGCGAAAACTAGTTCAATTCATTCTCGGGAAAAGCCAACCTACGCCGTTGTCGCGCGCGCAGTACGCAAAAGCATTAGCTTTGGTTATTGGGCTTCAGATGCTCATTGCGATCCCGACGATTGCTCTATTTTTGTGGGCGCTTCCGAAAGCTCGGCTCGACGTGCAACTTGCAGCACTCGTTTTCATGGCGATCGGGACGACGATGATCAACGTTCGATTCACGAAAAGAATCGATATGGAACATCGCCTCGTTTACCTCTTTCCTAACGTGAAACCGAAGGCAACACGATTTCTAAGCGTCTACTTTGCGCTTCCTTTTGCTTTGCTGCTTCCGATTTTGATTTACCTTCTTCAAGACCGAAAACCGAGCGAAGCAGTAAGGCTTCCGCTCGTGTTCCGCAGACCCTTCGTCTTTATGGGAATTTACCTTTCGGGTCTTTTTATTTTTCCGCTTCTCGCTTGGTCCGCATCCTCTGCGGGGATTTCAGATCGGCCCATTAGAAATCTAGCTTACTTCATGCAGGGTCCAGCAGCGTATTACATCACGGAGCTCGCGATAGAAGCGAATGAAGCGCAGCGATTGGGTGAGAAAATCAAGGGAGCTGAGGAAGGTCAAAATCTCACTGATCATGAGATTCGTTCAGAAGGTCAGCGTTTTGTGCGCTCATCTACCGGAACCGTGCTCTTGTCAGTCGTGGCTGTGAAAAGCGCTGCGCAAAAGCGAGACAGGGAAATCGCGAACCAGGATCTCCCCCCGAGAATCATTAAACTCTTCAAGAACATGAAGGCGGTTTTAGATGTCGATTCGCAGAGACCGTCTCTCATAGGCCGAATGAATGCACTCAATATTCTCCTACCTACTGGCGCAATGGAGTCATCATTATTGCTCGCAATCGACGTCATGATGGAAGGCTGGCTAAACTCAAAGCTCATATCGACAGTCGACCAGAAGTTTACAGAGGTACAGGAATCCGCGTCGGCATCGTCAGAGACGAAGGCAGCCGTCAGCGCCATCATGTCTGAGATCCGTAAAACTCGCACCTATCGTGAAGTTGTTTCCTACCGAGACCACGGTTTTGATAAACTCGTTGGGATCTTGGGCGACTAACTCCAATTAAACCGGAGCCGCCGGCTCCGCTATCCTGAACATACGTCTTGCGATGTGCTTCAACTTTTCAAGCGCCAAGTAACCGCACGGAACCCACAAGATCGCCATCGCACTTCCGATCAAAAGCCCCCATCCCATCGCAAGTGTCAGCGGAATGAGTAGGGGATCGTCACCGCCGAGACCGTACGCCGTCGGAATCAAGCCCATGATCGTCGTCATGTTGGTGATGAAGACAGCTTTGAATCGGAGAGCCGTGACTTCCGCTACGATCGAAAGAAGATCGCGGTGAGGCTGCGCTTTGCGCGCGTCATCGATGAACGAGACCAAAACGATACTTGCATTAACGACAACACCACCCAGACCGATGACGCCGATGAGAGCCATGAATCCTAGCGGACGACCCGCGATCCAGAAGATGTAGCTAACACCTGCAAGGCCTAGAGGAATCGTCGAAAGAACGAGGAAGGATCGCCCGAAAGAATTATACACGACGAGCAACACGCCCATGATGCCAAGGAGGCTCATGCCGAGAGCACGGATTAACGACGAAACCGACTCGCGCGTGTCTTCATCTTCACCGCCCATCTGGTAACTCACTAGCGGATACTTCGTGAGCCTCTCGTTGAGCCACACGCGCGCTTTGTTGTTGAGTTCAATCGACGTGATCGTCTCGGGGTCAACGTCCGCGGAAACGCGAATCGCTCGCTGGAAGTTGAAGCGTTTTTTTATCGTTGGTCCTTTGGTGAGGTTCACGTCTGCGAACGAACCAAGCCGAACGAGCTGACCTGAAGGAGTTCCGATCGGGACACCTTCGAGAGACGCTGCGTTCGCGCGGTCTTTGAGCGTATACCGAACACGCACATCGACCTCGCGGCCTTTCTCGGTGAGAGTCGAGACGATATTTCCTTCAAGCGCTGTGCGCAGCGCGATCCCGACATCTTCGATCGCGACTCCCGCGCGTCTCAAAAGATCGTGTCGAATCGCGAGCGAGTACTCGTCAGCTCCTTTAATTTCGTCATCCATTACGTTGAAGACGCCGGGCACCGTCTTCGCCCACGCTTTGAATTCATCAACCAGCTTGCGAAGTTCGGCATCGTCAGTCGAGCGCAAAACCGCATCGAGGGGTTTTCCAACGGGTGGTCCATTGGCTTGTCCTTCGAAGGTGAGTGACGAGACGTTTTCCATCTTCACGGAGCGAAGTGTGGCTAAGACTTCCTCGTGAACCTGTTTCTGTGCTTCTTCGAGGGGAATGATGATTTGGAGAAAGCCCGCATCGTTTCCGATTTTACCGACGGGATCGGAGAACTCCGCTCGAGAATCACCCGCACGCGTGAGGATCGATTCATACACGAAGCCTTTTTCTTTCAGCTTCTCGCCCACGCGGCGACCGAGTTCCGCGGCAAGCTGATCGGTGTTTTCGATTGTACTTCCGGCCGGAGCTTCGAAGCGCGCGAAGTACCGCTCCACTTGTTCTTTTTGGAAGAGCTCGAAGCGGTTCAAGAAGGCGGTCACGAAGATGGATGAGACTAGAAAGGCGAGAATCGCGGCCATGGTAAGCCAGTAATGACGAAGAAGCGGCATCATCATCTTTTGAAACGCATGCTGAACTTTTCCGAACCAACCTGGATCGAAGTTGTCTTCATCCGGAGGCGGCGGTGGACGTTTGTGCAACGTGAGTCGCAAACGAGCGGGGAGGAGCATGAACGTCTCAAACATCGAGAACGCGAGCGCCATCGTGACGATGACGGGGATCGCGAAGATGAACTTTCCCATGATCCCGCTTGTTACGAGCATTGGCGCAAAGCCCGCGATGTTACAAAGAACCGTCGCAAAGATCGGAACGAAGAACTGTTGCGCTGCTCGTGTTGCGGCTTCGATCGTCTCAACTCCCTCCGAGCGCAAGCGCCCGTAGGCTTCGGCTACGACGGCGGAGTTGTCCACGAGCATTCCGATGACGATGACGGACGCGATCATCGTGATTGTGTTGAATTGAAGATTGAAGAGCGCCATACCCGCGCCGAGCGCAAGAATCGTGAGCGGAACGCTGAGTGATGCAACAGCACCGATCGTTCCGGGGAGAAGCAGCAGAAGCACGATCAGGATGAACACAAGTCCCGTTGCCGCGTTCCACACGACGATGTTCAACTTCTCGCGGACGCGATTGGCTTCGTTGTTGTACTCCACGATTGCGTAGTCTTTCGGGAGCGTTTTCTTGATCTGTTCGATTTTTTCGAGCAACCGATCAACAACGTCCACGGTATCTGCATCGCCACGTTTTGTAATCGTGAGGAGAGTTGCGGGTTTGCCGTTGAGTCGCGAGATCGCGGCAGGTTCGGCTGCACCGTCGGCGACATCAGCGACTTCCGTTACGCGAAGGGCTCCGGAATCGAAGCTTCCTCTCACGATGACGTCGGCGATCTCGCGGAGATCAAAAGTTTTACCGAGAACACGTACGAGTCTTTCAGACTCGGGGGTTTTCAGGTAACCGCCCGGAACGTTGGTGAGTCGCCGCGAGAGCGAAAGGCTTACGTCGGTTTTCGAAACGTTGTTTCTCAGGAGAGAGGCCTGATCGAGGAGAATTAGAATTTCACGTTCACGGTGACTGTTCAGAGTCACCTCGGAAACTCCTTCGACATCCTCGAGCAGATCTTGGATGTCGTCGGCCAGCGCATCGCGTGTGCGGTCGAGGGCGGCGACGCTTCCGCCGACGAGCGCGAGTTCAAGGATGGCGATCTCATCGGTGTCGACTCGCTGAACGCGTGGGAGATCATCGATGGAAGCTGGAAGATCCGAGACCCGCTGAACTGCACGTTGAACTTCGTCCATGACCTCATCGGTGTCGTGATAATTGAGATCCGCGCGCACGACGATCTCGGAGCGTCCGGATTGCGATACGGAGCGAACGTCCTTGATTCCATCGACGGAGCGAAGCTCATCTTCGATCTTGAGTGTGATTTGGTCTTCGACTTCGTCAGGTGAAGCGCCGGGATAAATCGTCGTGATGATGGATGTCGCGAAATCGACGGGCGGGAATGTCTCGCGCCGAAGAGATGCTAAGCCGAGAACGCCTGCGAGGATGGTGAAGATCATCAGCAATGCTGTGATACGACCGTTTCTCGCGAAATAGGAAATTACGCCGTTGACCACTGCCGACTCCTGGGACTGCGAGGGGTTTTATTGCAATTCGGTGTGGGTGGCCACGGACTTTTTTGCGATTGGAGTTTATTCGAGAGGTGTTGGGTTGGGTTGGGTTGGGTGGTGGATGGGGTAACTGGATTGCGGGGGGGTGTGGTGGGGGCTGCGGAAAGGTGCCTGGCACCTTTCCGGGATGCGATGCGAAACCGGAGCGGTGGTTGGGTCGGCGGGATGGGGTTGGGTACGTGGGATTGCGAGCGTGCTGGGGCGGATGGGTGGGAGTCCGGTCGTCGGGCGAGCATAAATAATTTTAATTTTGTGTTTGCGAGGGGTGCCAGGCAAAGTTTTCTGCGCGCGGAAGGATGGTTGAGAAACCGATTCCATTGGGCTCTTTGATGCGCGTCGTGCGCGCCATCGAACGAATCCTCTCTGCGAATCATCCTTCGCGTGTTCGCTGGGAATTCATGACTATCGCGTGATTAGCCGCTAAGAATTTGTTCGAAAAACTCATGTTACATTCTCGCCCAGCGGAGGTGCGAGATGGATGCACACAAGTTCGATGCGGAGTTTGCGGTCGATGTTCGTCGATCGAACGAAGCGACTCAAAAGGTGTTGGTAGGAATCGCGGCGTGCGAGCGCGAACGACACTTC
>SYLX01000057.1 GCA_005808505.1 Bdellovibrionales bacterium
CTGCGTACGGATTCTTTGTCACGGCTTCCGTTAAGAGGCCACCTTCTTCGAAGCCCACGTATCCGGGAGGCGCTCCGACTAAGCGAGAGACCGTATGCTTTTCCATGTACTCGGACATATCAAAACGGATGAACTGGTTGCCGAGCGCTTCCGCAAGGCGTTTCGTGACTTCCGTTTTACCTACGCCCGTAGGACCTGCGAACAAGTACGAACCGATCGGCTTGTTCTCGCGACCGAGACCTGTACGTGAAAGCTTGATCGCCGTCGTAACCGCTTCGATCGCTTTGTCTTGACCGAAGACCGTCGACTTCAAAACTTTTTCGAGATCGCGGAGCTGGTTCTTATCGTTGCGGTCAACGGTTTGAACCGGCACTTGCGCCATCGACGCGACAACTTTTTCAACGTCCGTGACTTTGATCTGCTTCGTATCGGCCTCTTTCGACTGGATCCGAACGCGCGCACCGACTTCATCCATCACGTCGATCGCTTTATCCGGAAGGTGACGACCTTGGATGTAGCGAGCCGACAGCTCAGCCGCCGCTTTCAAAGCTGCGCCTGAGTACTTCACGTTGTGATGTTCTTCGTACTTCGTCTTCAAGCCCTCGAGGATCTTGATTGCGTCTTCAACTGAAGGCTCTTTCACGTCGATCTTTTGGAAGCGGCGAGAAAGCGCGCGATCTTTTTCGAAGTGCTGACGGTACTCTTTGTACGTTGTCGAGCCAATGCAGCTCAACCCGCCGTTTGCGAGTGCGGGTTTGAGCAAGTTCGATGCATCCATCGAACCACCGCTGGTGGCACCTGCGCCGACGAGCGTGTGGATTTCGTCGATGAACAAGACGCCGTGCTTTTCATTTTCAAGCGCCTTTACGACGGCTTTTAAACGTTCTTCGAAGTCCCCACGGAATTTTGTTCCAGCAAGGAGCGATCCCATATCGAGCGAGTAGATGACCGCGTCTTTGAGCTGCATCGGAACTTCGTTGTTCACGATGCGCATCGCGAGGCCATCGGCGATCGCCGTCTTACCTACACCGGGTTCGCCGATGAGGAGGGGATTGTTCTTCGTGCGGCGGCAGAGGACTTGAACCGCGCGTTCGATGACGTCATCGCGTCCCACGAGCGGATCCATCTTGCCAGCTTTTGCGCGTTCGTTGAGGTTCACGCAGAAAGCGCGCAGCGGATTGTTCTTCGCTTGCTTGGAGCCATCCTTCGGAAGGCCGTCGATCTCGACGTCTTCTTTTTCGCTCGGAGGAGGCACTTCGCCTTTCGAAACTCCGTGCGAGATGTAGTTGATCACGTCAAATTGCGAGATGCCCTGCTGCTCCATGAAGAACACAGCGTGGGAATCCTTCTCGTTGAAGAGCGCAACCAACACGTTGCCAGTTGTGACAAGGTCTTTTCCGGCGCTTTGGACTTGAATCACGGCCCGTTGAAGCAAGCGGTGACAAGCTAATGTGAACTCAGGCTTCCACGAGTCGAGCGAGTTTGATTCGCTGAAGCTTGTATCGTCACCTTCGGCGCGCTGGTAGCGCACGCGAGGGCAGTGAGCGTCGAGGAATTGTTCGAGCTCTTTGGAGAGAGCACCGACGTCTCCGCCGCACGCTTTTACGATGTCGATCACTTCAGCGTCCTTCATCAAAGCCAAGAGGACGTGCTCGAGACTGACGAACTCATGGCGATGTTCTTTCGCGAAGGTCGCCGCCATGTTGAGATGTTTTTCTAAATTAGAGCTCAGCACTGAATCCTCCTTAAAGACCGATGAGAATCGGGACTAGGTCCTTCGGGCTCCGCCCTTCGCTTCCGCCGTGCTTGTTCCCTTTTCCACATTGGGAGGGGAGCGCGGCGAATCTCAGCCCGCGATCAGGCCGTTTCCATCGTGCATTTGAGCGGGTGCCGGTTCTGCCTGGAGTATTGGTTCACCTGGTAAACTTTCGTTTCCGCGATTTCAAACGTGAACACTCCGCAGACCCCAGCTCCCTTTTGATGAACTTGCAGCATGATCTGCGTCGCTTCAGTGATGTCCTTGTTAAAGAACTTCTGAAGGACGTGAATCACGAAGTCCATCGGGGTGTAGTCATCATTCATCAGGATAACGCGGTAAAGAGGCGGCGTCTTGGTTCGAGTTTTCGGTTTGGAAACTACGATGGTTCCAGGACCACCGGCTACGTCGTCTTGATCTGACCCGCCGGCGTCAGAACCCGAAGCTTCTGCACGAAGCTTTTCGAAAACGAGCAGCGGGACGGGCAACCCCAGCCCGCGATCGTCCTGCCCAAACGCGTGTCCAGATGCTTGTTGAAATTGAATTTGCGGTCTTGGCATCACGCTCATCTTTATTTTCGCTCCTGCTATCCGATCTGAACTTTCGATCTGCAGCTATCACGGAACCGAAGCCGACAAATCGGGGAGCGCAACCTTTCTCATTCTAAGACGCCGCGCCCGGAACGCCAAGCTGTGACGCCTATTGCTGGCCCTCAAAGACGGCATCGTTGTTCGTGAATTTGCGTCCGTTCACAAAAGCGTCAAGGCGGAGCCTGAATTTAGGGCAGGACCCTCGTTAATCGTTTGGAGTCACATAAGAAAATCTAAAGGTGGTGGGTCCCTTAGGCGGAACGCAGCTGCTCAAAGGCTCTGGTCAATGAACTTCATTTCAACGAATCCAATTTATGAATCTCGTGAAGCTGGACCTTTGTGCTCAAGTCTTCGACGAGAGTCTCCGAAGAGCTACTTGTATGTCCCGAGTTGCGACCGGCAAGGGAATCTCATCTTGGACCAGTTTTTCGTACGAGATGAGATGGAACTTTAAGTCTGACTCAGGAGTTCCTAAACTTTTTTTGAGTATCCCATAAGAAAACTAAGGAGACGGGGAATGAAGGCAGTACGTACGAACGAAAAAGGTTTCTCTCTCGTGGAATTGATGATCGTTGTTGCGATCATCGGTATCCTCTCCACGATCGCAGTTCCGAACTTCAAAAAGTTCTCTGCGAAAGCAAAACAAACAGAGGCGAAAGCGGCTCTCTCTGCAGTCTTCTCTGCGAACAAGTCATTCTTTGCTGAGTGGAACGTTTACCGTAACGATTTCCGCGATATCGGTTATTCACCTGAAGGTCGTATGCTGTATACAGTCGGATTCCCGACTGGTGCTAGCGTTAGCCCAGGCGGTAACTTTATTCCGTCGACTAACGGCGGTGCAGCGGCTGATGCCTGCCGTACATCTGTAACGGCAAGCTGTTCGTTCACTGCAACAGTCGCTGCTGGTAATCCGTCAGCTCTTGCGACAGTAGCAGTACCCTCTGGTGCAGCTGCTGGATGCGCAGCTGCCGCCGCTGCTGATGCTGACTCCTTCGCTGCTCAGGCGAACGGCGGACTTCAGAGCACTAACACTGACGTCTGGACGATTACGGAAAACAAAGCTCTCTGCAACTTGCGTGACGGTACTCTCTAAGAGTTCACACCTTGTATCGAGTTAGAAATTCCAGTTAGATTAAAGGAGCAGGCGACTGCTCCTTTCTTTTTTGTAAATCGAAGCGCGTGGAGACCACAATGATGAAATCCATCTTCCTTCACACCTTTTGTGTCGTGTTAGGAATGGTCCTTATTGGACTGAGCGCAGGTTCATCACCTCAAAGAGATGTGCCTTCTATTCTTCTCACTCCACCAAGTGAACTAAGATATTTCACTCTCGGATATAACGAAAGCGTGAGTGATTCATTATGGATCCGAGCCATTCAAGATCTTGACCTCTGTGAACAGAGCAAAGCTGATGTGAACGGGTCGGCAAAGGAACCGAGCGAGTCCCAGAAGCAGCAAACCTTACCCTCTCGTTGCAACAAGGGTTGGGTCTATCGAATGCTCGATTCAATTTCTGAACTTACTCCAAAATTCCGGTCACCTTACTTATATGGTTCGATTGCACTCAGTGTGATTGTTGATGATCGCGAGGGAGCAACGGCTATTTTCGAAAAGGGGTTAAAGCATTTTCCGAAGGACTGGAAGCTCGCATACCAAGGTGCTTACCATTATATTTGGGAAGTACGCGACGAGAGGCGAGCAGCCGATCTCCTTATCCAAGCCGGAAAAAACGGCGCTCCTGATTGGGTCTTTGCTCTAGCGGCTAAGCTCTACGCGAAAGACGGCCGCGCGCTCCTCGCACGTACCGTCCTCGAAGACGCTCTCCAGAACGTCGACGATCCCGAGAGCGAAAGTGCCCTTCGCATCAAAAAACGGCTCAACGAAATTAACAAGCAGCTCGCCGAGATGCCCGAGACCCAACCGGCCCAACCCAGCTCAGCAGCCCCGAAGCCCGAAAACAAAGCCACGAACTAAGCGGCTCGAGTCGTTTTTGCCCGACTTTTCCCGCTTCATCCGGCTGAGGCCTTGACCTCGGCCGGTTCGCGCCCATAGTAATCGGAGACGTCTTAACAATTCTCTCAGGGCTCAACCGACTATGAGTACGACCCGTCGTGACTTTTACGAAATTCTTGGCGTTGAACGCAGCGCCGATCAAGACACGATTAAAAAAGCCTATCGCAAGCTCGCGATGGAGTTTCACCCCGACAAAAATCCAGGCAACAAAGAAGCCGAGGAAAAATTCAAAGAAGCCGCTGCGGCCTATGAAGTCCTCGGTAACACCGAAAAGCGCACGAAGTACGACCGATTCGGTCACGCAGCGTTTGGCCAGGGCGGCGGTGGGCAAAACTTCCACGACGTCGAAGACATCTTCGCAAGCTTCGGGGATATCTTCGGGGATTTCTTCGGCGGCATGAACCGCGGACGCGGTGGGCGTGGGCGAAGCAACGGTCCGGCGCGCGGCTCCGATCTACGCTACATCTGCGAGATCGATTTAAAAGACGTCATCACGGGCCTCGAACGCGATCTCGAGTTCGACACCGAAGATTCTTGCGGCGAGTGTAGCGGTCAAGGGACGGCGAAAGGCTCAACCGCCGACACCTGCGGAACCTGCGGTGGCGCTGGCCAAGTTGTGACGTCGCAAGGCTTCTTCTCTGTTGCGGCAACATGTCCCACCTGCCACGGCAGCGGAAAGATCATCAAGAATCCCTGCAAGAGCTGCAGTGGGCGCGGACGAGTTCGCTCCGCACGCAAAATCCGCGTCAGCATTCCCGCAGGTGTTGATACCGGAACCCAACTTCGCGTCTCGGGTGAAGGCGAAGGTGGACACCGCGGCGGACCCGCGGGAGACCTCTACGTCGAGATTCGAGTGCGTGACGACGATCGCTTCGAACGTCATGGCCTTGATCTTTTGGGACGATTGCAGATCAGTTACCTGCAAGCCCTTTTGGGTGCAGAACTCGATGTCGAAACTTTCGAAGGCAAAGAGAAACTCACGATTCCTCCCGGAGCCAACGTGGGCGAGCGTCTGCGCCTGGAGAAAAAAGGCGTGCCGAGCTTACGCGGCGGCGGTCGCGGAAGCCTCTACTATGAAATCGACATCGAAGTTCCAAAGAAGCTAGGCAAAGACGAAGAGCGTCTGCTCCGCGAGATCGCTAAAGTTCGCGGCGACGAAGTCCTCGCTCCGAAAAAAGGCCTTTTCAAGTAATCCAGCCGCACGTTCGGCTGCAGTTCCGCCCTTAATCCTACCGAGGGGCGGAACCTTCAAGCTGCCCTATTTTGAGACAGGGTATTTCGCGCACTGCATCCCGGAAAGGTGCCAGGCACCTTTTTTTCAGCGACACAGCTTGACGAAAACCAGGCCAACACCACATTAAAGGCGTTCAGCGTTATACGCCTTCGGGACCTCCATTTGCCCTGCCTTTGATTCGGCCAGCGCGCAGGTCTCGAGCACTGATTCTTGAGTCATCAAAGCTTAGTTTGAGATTGATAGAGATAGGAGAAAGAAAATGGGAAAAATCATCGGGATTGACCTTGGGACCACGAACTCTTGCGTCGCGGTCATGGAAGGTGGAGATCCGAAAGTTCTCGTCAACGAAGAAGGCGCGCGTACCACGCCGTCTGTCGTCGCTTACACAAAAGACGGCGAAAAACTCGTAGGCCAAATCGCAAAACGCCAGGCCGTTACGAATCCTGAAAACACGATCTACTCCGCAAAACGCTTCATCGGCCGCAAGTTCGAAGAAACGGTCGAAGAGACGAAGCTCGTTCCCTACAACGTTGTCAAAAAAGGCAATGATTGCGGATTCAAAATTGGCGATAAAGCCATCCCGCCCGAGGAAATCTCGGCAGCGGTTCTCGCGAAACTCAAAAAAGTTGCCGAAGACTACCTCGGTGCGGAGGTCACGGACGCTGTCATCACGGTGCCTGCGTACTTCAACGATGCTCAGCGCCAGGCAACGAAAGACGCCGGCAAAATCGCGGGCCTCAACGTAAAACGGATCATCAACGAGCCGACAGCAGCCGCGCTCGCTTACGGATTCGATAAGAACAAAGAACAAAAAATCGCCGTCTATGACTTGGGCGGTGGTACGTTCGATATCTCGATTCTCGAAGTCGGCGACAATGTCGTTGAAGTAAAATCAACCAACGGTGACACGCACCTTGGCGGTGACAACTTCGATACACGCATCCTCGAGTGGTTGATCGCCGAGTTCAAAAAAGATCAAGGCATCGATCTTAAGAACGACAAA
>SYLX01000058.1 GCA_005808505.1 Bdellovibrionales bacterium
AGGTCGAGCGGTTCGCGCGTTCGACGGCAGCACGCAAAATCAAAATTAACTAAGGTTGGTTTGCTTGAAAAATTGCCTCAAGAGGCCGTGCAGCAAAGAGCTTGCTGCACGGCTTTGTCCTAGGTCAAAGCCTAGTGATATCAGGGGATCGGGTTTGGTTCGGGCGATGGAGTAGGCTCCTCCGGAGCGGGGGTGGGTTCCGGCGTGGCCGATGGAACAGGCTCCGGCGTCGGTACGGGCGTGGCCGTCGGAGCTGGCGCGGGCTCCGGAGCCGGAGTCGCCGACGGATCTGGCGAGGGAGTCGGTGAGGGAGACGTGCTTGGAGCTTCTTGCGAGAAACGCATGATCTCGCGAATCCAGAAGGACTCAACAGACGGGTTGGTGGAGTCGCAGTTTCCTTCCGCAAGGGGCACCCACAAGAAATCGGGATTCGCGGAATGCCACGAGCCCGACTTCACGCGACCTTCGTCGTCGGTATAGATCGTGTAGCGATAAGTGCGTTCGATGAAAGGAGCAGGTCCTGGTTCGCTGATAGGTTCTTTGTCGTACTCGTGAATTTTGAGCGTCGTCTCCACGTAGAACGAATTGCTTCCCGTTTGTTTGACGTTCATAGCGTATGCCGAAACCACGCGATTCTCTACTGGCTCGGTCGCCATGTAATCCATCAGGACCGGTTTTTTCAGTTGGCCCAAAAAGTACGTCATGACGTTATGGAATTCCCTCGCGCTGATGTCGGAAGGATTATCTGTCGGACGGCCACGGTTTCTTCCGCCGAAGAAGGCAAGCTTCGGGCAGTAATCGCGCTCCATCCAAAGAGCTTTGATGTCAGAGACGGTAAAACGTTCTCCGCTAAACGGATCCGCTACGGGATGCTTTGGTTCCGGCTGAAGCACGGATGCCGCCGCCCAACCATTGCAATGCCCGGCCCAGTTGACTCCGGTGTAGCGGTGATTCTGTTTTTCCCACTTCTGTGCGCCGGGATTCACCTGCGTACGCCGTTTCAGGAATCGATCGTATTTGGCCATCGGTGATTTTGCATCGATGTGCATGCGGCCACTCGAATGCGGAAACCAATATCCACGCCAAGGAACGGCATTTGGTTCAACCGTTGTTGCGAAGGTCCCAGGGCGCATCGTCGCGACGGTCACGGTGACGTCACCGTACTCCTGGAACAAGCTTAAGTTTTTTTCCATCGCGTCAGCTGAGAGCGGCGAAATGGGTTCAATCACGCGTTCGGCGCCTTCGGGTGGCGTCAACGGCACGCCGGTCGGATTGAAGTCGCGAACTCGGTGAATCGTGAGCTTCCCCTTGAGAAGCGAAGCATGGCGGAGAGTTCCGTCCGCCTCGATCATCACCGAGAGTTCGGGTTGCATGCGACCCTGCTCATCGATGTTGTAAACAAGTCGGGCCCCGATAGGTTCCTCTAACTCTTTGTAGCACCAAGTTTCGCTCGAACCTTGAGCATTATCGGTTGCGATTGGAGAATCGCCCTTCTGCTCGATGCGGTAACACTCGGGCGGTCGAAAGTGGGCCTGCGCGACAAACGGCGACCAATTCGAAATTGCGGGAATCGCGACCGCCGAAGCCGAGAGCACAACGGCTCCGAGGATTGTTCGTTTAAAAGTTGTGGATTTCATTTGTTCAACTCCTGGTGTCGCTTAGCTCTTGTTGGGAAGGCGCGTGTAGGTGAGGTCTTTTTTTAAATCTTGCGGACGCTTGGAGGACGAGGTCGCGTTTTCCCGCTCGCCGAAGTAAAGCGACTCGCCTTCAACGGCGTGAACGGTAAAGTGAGTGCTTGCGGGAAAACAGTTTTCTTTGCCGATCTGATTTGTGACATCGCGCTCGACTCCGAGAGTCCAATCGTCGATGCCGCACCATTTTCCGGGATTCATGACTTTCACGCCAAACTCGGTGACGGGCTTCACTTTATAGCTATCGAAGCGAACATCGATGGGCAGAACATTCGGATTCGAGAAACCTTCTTTTTTATAAGTTCCGCTCGCCGTAATTTCGACGTCGTTACCTTCGCAAGAGCTGGAGGTGACGCGCGAAACTTCAACGACTTTCTCATTTTCAAAAGTCATCTCGGAGTGCTCGGTGATGCCGAATCGAACGGGTGCTGTGAACGTACGGAGTTGGCCCTCGATACAATTCGATTTCCATGTGCCCAACAGCGGATCTACCGGCGCTGGCGGGCTGGGTTGTTCAGAGCAGGCCGTCGCGATTGAAGAGACGATCGCAAAAATCACCAATCTGGATTTCATTTTTAAATTCCCTCCCGGGTCGAAAACTCATTCTCAAACTCAACTTTGAAACTCAGTTCATCGCGCGTTCAACTCTCCACCTCGCCCTAGAGAATTTTGTTCGCGCGACGTTGGAGCACATGCCATCTCAGATGTAAGGGGGAGACAAAATGAACCGGCACTTGTGTTAGAAAATCAAAGATGTTGAGACATGTGTACGTTTTCTCTACATGAGGTTGCGGCCAATTGCCGCAAATGTAAGAATGCTTCACGTTCTGTCTTGAACAGGTGTTGGCAGATGGTCTTGAACAGCGGCTCCGCAGAGGTGATGAATGAGCAGAAGTAGCGAATCAACTAAAACAGGTCATCTCTCTGACGAAGAGCGACTTTTTATCGAAAAAGCTCACGGTTTTCTCGAGAACCCAAGTTTGCTTATTCGCATCGCTAATAAAATCGGTAAGCCCATCGAGCGCACGCTTGAGATGATGCCTGATAAACAAAAAAAGATGATTCATCAGGCGGTGGATACTGCTCTCAGAAAAGGCCTCGTGGCCGTTTGCGGTACGGTTACGAAACCGTCGGCCTCTCACGGGATGCTCGCGAAACCCTTTGCTGAAACGGCGATCGGGGCACGTGGGATGGGCCTTATGCACAGTGCTGCCGCCTTCGGGACGGGAGCCGCCGGAGGTTTTTTTGGTTTTGCGAGTCTGCCCATTGAACTTCCGGTGACGACGGCGATTATGCTCCGTTCGATCGCGGCTACGGCTCAAGAATTTGGTATGGACCTGACGAAATCAGAAGTTCAACTCGAGTGTCTTTACATTCTGAGTTTGGGTTCGCCGGGCACGGAAGGCGATGATGCGGTTGACTCGGCCTATTGGGGCTCGCGCGTGGCGTTCTCAAAGCTCATGCAGGAGGCCGCGCAATTTTTGGCGTCTCGCACGTTTGCTCAAGTCGCCAAGGAGATCGAGAAGAATACGGCACCGATTCTCGTGCGCTTCATCGCGCAAGTTGCGTCCCGTTTTGAAGTCGTGGTTTCGGAAAAAGTTCTCGCCGAACTTGTACCGGCGATCGGCGCGATTGGCGGTGGTTTGATCAATGCAGCTTTCACGGACTACTTCAGCGAGGCCGCTCGTTATCACTTCGGACTTCGGGCTCTTGAGGAGAAGCACGGCGTGAAAGCGATTCGCGCGGTGTATGATACTTTCAAATCCGAAACGGTTGCAGGTTGAAGAGGATGGATAAATGAGCGGGTTAGCGACCATTTTACTTTTAGCTGCGGGACCCGCTTTCGCGTCTTCACCTGTCGGAATTGAATCGCAACCTACCGCGACGAAAACGGCTCGTTGCTCAGTTGAGTTTTGGATCCCGTACGGCGACTCGGGCACGCAGTTTCGATCTCCCAATATTTCTTGTGTCAGCACAACCATCTCTAAAGATGGCAAGGCCGAGCTACGTCTAAGGGAAAGCGATTGGATTGCGACATTTACCGTTGGCGATGAGGTCGCAACGGTTTTTGTTTCTCGGGGCGAAACGAAAGCGACGTCTTTAGTTCGCTCGCCTGCAAAAGCTTTTGAGCTGGATGCAAACGAACTCATCCTAAAATTCAAAAGCGATCCTTTTCAGTTTGAAGGTGAGCCGGTCGAAGCCGTTCGATTCTCATGTCAGATCGGCCGTCGCCTTGAGTGCCCTGCGGCTGTTGCCCGAGAGCCCAAATGAACTGGCCTACTTTGTTGCAGTTTAGAAGGTTGCTGACGCTAGGTTGATCTCGGCAAGAGTGGCCAGAATCTTGCTCATCAGGCGTCCATGTCGCGCGCCTGCCCTTATTGTTCACATCACGAAACGAGATCGTCCGAAGATCGGAGCATCGTCCGGGCAGGATGGTTTCGCCGTAAGTCCGACGGCCAGCGTGTGCAGCGCTATCACTGCACCTCGTGCGGTCGTGGATTCTCAAGCGCGACATTTAACGATTGCTTCCGACAAAACAAACGCCACTTCAATCACAGGGTAAAAATGGATTTCGTTGAAGGCGTCTCGATGCGCGCAATTGCGCGCAAACACAATCTGCATCGTACCACCGTGAAGAGGAAGCTTATCTATCTCGGCGCAAAGGCATTGCGTAATCTCAAACGAACGAACGCGCGACTCCCGAAAGTCAGCCGCGTTCAATTCGACGATCAAGAAACTTGCGAGCAATCTAAATGTAAACCTCTCTCCATAACACTTGCGGTGGAACACAAAACACGCCGGATCCTTGATTTTGAGATTTCGCAGTCGCCTCCCAAAAGTTGCCTAGCAAAAAAGGCGTTTAAACTTTATGGTCCGCGGAAAGATGAGCGAAAAAAAGGTCGCCAGAATTTGTTTAGAAGATTGCAGAATGTTATTCAGCCTAATGCGATCATTGAATCCGATCAGCACCCACATTATCCGCCAGACGTGAAAAGATTTTTTCCGCAAGCCACACACGTCACCTTTAAAGGCAGGAGCCCGAAGGATCACGGGATGGGGGAGCTCAAAAAAGGTTTCGATCCACTCTTCTCGCTCAATCACACTTGCGCCATGAATCGAGATCGAATCAAAAGGCTCGCAAGAAAGACTTGGGCCATTTCGAAGAAGAGATACTATCTTGAACTCCACTTGGCGATTTACGCCGACCACCACAACCAGAAACTTGAAGCATTGAAGCCGTACTTCTGATTTCCGAGAGGAATTAACTCAAGTCCGGAAAACTCACCGCTACCTCTCCAAAAAA
>SYLX01000059.1 GCA_005808505.1 Bdellovibrionales bacterium
TGGTTAGCTGAGCCGAGGCCTAAGAAGTCAGCCGTGCTACCGCCGAGCGAAGCTTCGTCAAGATTCACGACTTCACGTTTCGGAATCAGGATCGTCGGCGAGAACTCGTCAACGGCATCGGCGTACTTTAGTAAGAACTCGGCGTCGCTAGGGCCGAAATTTTTAAGTCCGTACTTTTCGCGGATGGCAGAGGCGAGTGCCTCTTTTGATTTATGCTTCCGCGCTAAATCAAAAACTTCTTCTTTCGGGATTGGGTTCTTACCCGCTTTTCGATCGATCAGTCCCTTCATTTGCGGTGACGTCACGACGTTCTGACGAAGTTGATCGACTTCACCGAGGCGGCTCTGCAGCTGTCCTCGTACTTCCGGTGAGTCGAACTCGAGGAACTTCACTTCATCGACCTGGCGAGCGCGGCGTGCTGCAGATGCGGCTTCTTCAACATTTGAACCCATGCCGCCTTTGAACCACGTCATCGGATCGCCGGCTTCCGGTACGTTGATGTCTAGCGACTTCATCTTTGCGGCAAGCTCGGTATTTGAATCGACTAGGATTGCGTCGAGATCTTTTTTGAATTGCTTTTGCAGATCGGGCGGCAGTCGATCAGTGCCCGAGAAGGTGGCCTTGAAGTCATTGTACTCCTCAAGTTTGATTTGTGGATATTTCTTTTGAAGACCCACAAGTCTTTTTGTTAGGGCGTCTTTGTGGAAGTTGGTGAGACTCGTGACCAAGTTTTTATCGCCGGTCGTGTCGTTTAGAATCTTCATCGCGCGATTCTCAACAACGAAGAACTGTTTTTCAGCCTGACCCGCATCAACGCTCTTTGCGGTCGCGATGAATTTTCGGTTCGCCTCTTCTGAAGAAAAGACCAAGTCTTTGTACTTGGTCATGAAGGCTTCGCGAGCCTGCTTGGTCGTCTCGCTTACCGAACGTTCAGCAGTCGCTGCCGCAGTTTTCGTTTCGGCTGCTGTCTTGACGGCGCTCGCTTCGACAGTCGTCGCAGCACCTTTAACTACTGCCTTTGCCGGATCTTTCAGGATCCCTGTTTGTGGGCCTACAACGGGCAATGGAACCAAAACTTTGACTATATCCGAGCAGATATCGTTTACGAAGTCTTCGCCGAAACAAGCGATGCCGACCGCAAGCTGCTCGCTCGTGCTGAGCTTGTCGAGAGGCAAACTCGGTGCTGTTTGTTTCGCAACAGGAGTCGGCGGCTTAATTAAACTCGCGCAGAAGGGATATTGATCGCGATTTTGTTTAAAGACTTCTTCAAGCGGGACATCGGCTTTTGAGTTCGCCGCAATCTTTCGGCATTGTTCGCGAAGGATCAGGCGATCTTGCAGGCTCTTTTTGAGAAGATCAGTCAGAGATCGATTGGCGATTTTTTGATCCACGTCACTATCGCTTACGAGCCAATCGTTTTGCGAGCCGCTCTTGCGCTGATTAAACTCAATCAACGTTCGCGCGACGGTACGCTTGCATTCCGGATTCTGAGCGCAGCGGTCCAATTCTTTCTGCTTCGCCGTAGCCTCTTTGCCGATGTTACTTGCGGTTTCCGCCAAGCCCGTAACGAGAGTCACGCCGAGATCCCATATGTCCAACGCGGCCTTTTTGGCAGCCAGGGGCATACATTGCAGGATGGCTTGTTTCGTGACGTCAGGAAGGTAAGCGAGCTTCCCTTGAAGCGTTTCGCGATAAGCCGCATCCTTAGCATTCTTCTCGCATTGGCGAAGAAAGTAGTTCGCCATGAGAGCGTTCTTGTTGTTGAAAGCTCCGTTACAGACGACCGTGCATTCCGCGATGTAGAGGTTGGGGAGTTGTCCCTGTGGGCGCAAAGGTGTGCAGACCTCTTGCGCACTCGCAAAAGTCTCGATCGAAAAGGCTATCAGAATGAACGAAAATAAAATCCGCAGAGCCATCAATTGCCTAGGTAAATTCCTCTAATTCTCTTCGGCTTCTGGACGTGACAACTCGAATGCCGAGCGAGAGTTCCCGGCTCAAAGCCTAGGCCAGTTATTCGAAGTGCTGTCGAAAGCTTAGACAAGGCGGTGGAGCGCCAAGAGCCGTTAAGCGGGAGGAGCGTGAACAAAATTCCGTCGTGGGGTTCTGGATACGAAATTAAGCGGCTCTCAAGAGGGCATTGTTCTTGATATGACAGTCATTGGTGCTTCGTCTCCCTCCTGGAGGAGGATGTGATGTCCTTGAGCCGGTTCAATCTGCGTTTGCTTCTTGCCGCCGTGGTGGTCTTGGCAGCGCATGGATCGGCGAGAGCGGACAGCTCCTGCGGCAAACAGGATTTCTCTTTGAACGTTCCTCAGATCGTTAAGAACCTCCAGAAAGATCCTTGCGAGAACAAAGGCACAAGCGTCGTCGTTGATCTCTATGAGCGAATTTTGTTTCTCTGCGAAAGTGGCGTCGCAAAAAAAGGTTATCGAGTGTCGATCGGAACAAGCGGATTTCCCAAGGTTAAAGAAGGCGATAAAAAGAGCCCCGTCGGAGCCTTTGAACTCGGAAAGCCTCGCGTTTCAAACGATGGCTTCCATGTCTTCATTCCTGTCGGATATCCGAACGTCGAGCAGATGGGTCGCGGCTTCACAGGTCAAGACATCGGCATCCACGGACCTCCACGCGAAGATCGCTGCGCCGGTGAAGACAACGTTTCCTACAACTGGACAGATGGTTGCATCGCGCTTCCCGATGACACTTCGATTGAAACGGTTGCCAAGTTCGTCAAGCGCTTCGGATCAATGAAGGTTCACCTGACGGCGAAGTGGAGATAGGGAGCACCGCTGACGGCCGCCCCCATCGACGCAAAAAAGATCAGGACACGAACTTAAAGAGAGCCGAGAGACGCGAGCGTACTGCGGCTTCAACTCTCTCTTCCAATGCCATCAGCTTTTGTTGCAATCTGAAAATCGATGAGTCTTGATGTAATTCGATCTGGAAGATCGATCCAGAATACACCGTGATCCATTCTTCGTTCATTACCGCTTCGTCGTTGACGAGCTTGCGACGCGAAGACCCTGCAGGGCGAGCCAATCCCGATTCGCTCCAGGGTCTCGCGACTTGGTCCCGTGCCCATGCTCCCGCGGGTGGTTCGTTCTTTTGCGCAGAGGCCGGCTTTTGAGTGCGACGACGTTTGTTGAGATCACCTAAACCCAATGACATTTTCATTCCTTCAAATTGAGAGTTCTTGTGCGCGACGAGCTGTTTCACCAGAAGCGCGCAGTCGGCTTTCGAGCGGCATCAACGACCAGATCTCGCGTAAGAGTTCGCGCATCTCATCGGCGGCCACCGACGTTGGTGCATGTTCGGGAATCGAGAGTCGAACGGCTACCGACTCTTCGCCTTGCGTGCTCTCACGGACTGAGCCCGCAACGCATTCAGCAAGCTGCGCTCGATACCATTCTTGAATCTCGCGGCTTAACTTACGTGTCGGCTGCAGTCGCGTCGGTACGTAGACTTGAGTAAAGCTGGTTCGCATGTCGGTTTTGAATTCCGCAAGCAACGATTGGAACGTTTTGAAGTTGCGGAAGTTGTTGATCTTGCACTCGAGCGGTGAAACCAAAACATCACACGCAACGAGCGCATTCGTGATGAGGCGATTCCAGTTGGGAGAGCAGTCCATCAAAATGAGGTCGAAGCTCTTCTTTAGTGGCTCAATCACATGATCTTGCAGCCAGAACTCACGACGATTGCGATTCACTAGGCTCTGATCGAGAGCCACGAGTTCCGGAGTTTCCGGTATGTAGAAGAGAGTCGGAATCTCGGTTGGTCGGAGCACATCTTCAAGCTTCGCTTCGCCGGTGAACACATCGGCAAGACCGCGAAGCGAGCTGATCTTCGCAAGCGCTTCGTCGAGCGACGCTTCTTCGTCCGCCGCATCGTCGACATTCAGTGCCGTCGTCACATCACCTTGCATGTCGAGACCGACGACACATGTGCGGATCCCGTGAAGTGCCGCCATTCTGGCAAGATTAAACGTGAGGGTCGATTTTAGAACTCCGCCTTTCGTAACGAAGACGGCAGCAGCGATCGGACGCTCCGGCTTCTTCATAAAGCCAATCAGTCCACCGAGCTGAGGCATCTCGTTGAGCGACCAAGATTTGAGTTGGCGATTATCGTGGCTACGCGCGAAAGCGGGGAGTTGGGAGTCGCTTACACCCAAGGAAGCGAGCTCTTCTTGCGAACGCCCGAAAACCTGAAAGGCCTTCTTAGGCGGGAAGTAAACAGACGACATACGTGTCACCTTCTCCGAACGTCAATGTTCAAAAGTGGATGCGACAAGTTGAACAACTTTCGGCGGCTTTGGCAACGCTGAAGTCCCCCGCTGCACCTCCTTTGAACCTAAGCAGCGCCAGACCGTTTTAGCTAGGCTTTACCTTGCTGGCGTGGGCCTCGTAATGCGCTAGCGTGGCGTAGCCCTCGCATTAGGAGAAAGTCAGGAAACCGTTGGTAAGCAGGAGTGAATATGAACCAAGCCATCTGCCCCTCAGTGAAAAAAGTTTTGACAGTCGGCTACCTGCTTTCGGTCTTCGTGGTCACGGCCGCTACCAGCAAAAGCCGGGATGGAGGAGTCGCGCCACTCGGATCAGGTACAACGAATTTCTCGATCGAAACGAACTGTCAGCCTTCATCGGAGATCGTCGCGATTCGTGCTGAGAACGGCACCATCCGCCGAGCTATGACTTCCAATCGATACGTGAACACGAATCCTTCGGTAACTTTCCGTTCGCTTGGATTCCCTAATCAAACAATGCTTGTAGGAACAGATCAATACGGCGTCGATACTTTTGCGCCAGAGAAGTGCTTGGTAAAGAACACTTACACGCGCCCAAACCCCATGCCGATCGATCCGGCGAGTGAATTCGTCTTCGCTGATCCTGGCTCACTTACTACTTATCTTTACGACTGCTACGAGCACGGAAACTACGTGTGCTCGATCTCGTTAACCGAGCTTCCCGCAGGTGAGCTGCAAAACGTTTGGTGAATCCTTGTGAAGCTGATCCACCATTTCCCAGAAGAAAATTTGCATATTGATTACTTGATGAATCCAATTCCTGCGTTAACGGTTCTTGGAATGGCGCTGAACGACCATTGGTGGAAGTGGTCGTATTCATCATGGCTCACGGGTAAGATCAGTGACTTCCTCGGTGTCTTCTACTTCCCGATCTTCGTTAGTGCGGTCATTTGTTTAGTTCGAAATTATGTCTTGAATCAACGAAACCGAAAACTTGCATACATCTCACCAACCTTGATGGTCCTTGCGATGAGCTTCACCGTAGCGCTGATGCTCACGGTTAAACTGAGTCCTTCGTCTGCACTCTCAATTCAGACTTGGTTCTCCGCGTATCTCTTCAAAATCAAGATCGTCGCGGACCCGACGGATCTTCTTTCGCTCATCTCACTTCCGCTTAGTTACTGGTACGCAAAGCAGTTCTTCGGGCATGGCCCTAAGAGTGCTGGACGTTAAACCAGTTTTGATGAGTTCACTTTTCAAAAACTGTTTCGATCCCCAATTAGGGCTAGAGGATTGCTGAGAAAATCAGCAACCTAAAGGAGTGTGGAACTTCGTGTGGAAAAGGATCGCCATGAAAAGCTGGATGCTCACGCTTCTTCTGTTCACGTCACTGGCTAGCGCTAAAACCGAAACCATCGGACTAAAGGGTTTGAAAGCCCAACCTGAACTGATGGGCGAAGAACAGGTCCAGGAAAAAGAACGCCAATCGAAGATCAAAGAATGTCAGCAGAGTGGCGACATCAACTGTTTGATGGACAATGCGACACCCAAAGAGCTGAAAGAGATTCTAGGACCCATTGCGACGGGCTCTGCGCGAACTCTGAAATCTGGTGAGAGCATCGCGGATTTCAAAGTCAAAATTCGAGTCTACTTGCGCAATCCAAAGAAGCAGTATTTAGAAGTTGATCATCCAGGCGGCAAAATGTCGGCGGTGAAAGTTTCCGGTGGCCGCGGCGGATTTTCGAATCCGATCAGGAACAAATGCTTCGTTCCAAATATCTCAACAGCAAGCCTACTGCACTCAAAGAAATATAAGAACTCTCCCATGTATGACCCATTGATGTTCATAGGTCGCTCGACTGATCCTGACCCCGAGAACGGGATGGTCTACGGAATTCACGGCACCGACAAAGAGCACAAGTTGGGCGAGCCAGATTCTATGGGTTGCGTTCGCGTTAGTAAGAAAGATGCAGCAACGATTCGTGGAATTGTGAATGCCAATGGCGGAAAAGATAGCGCTGTTATTTGCATCGACTGAGGAATCGCGAAGTAATGACTTATTTGTTCTGCACTTCTGTCAGGTAAACAATCTCTACTTTACGCTTTTCTGGTCCATCCTCTGTAAACAGATCGAGAGTCTTAATTTCCGAACGGTCGAATCGAACGTAAGTGCTTCGTGGAAGAAGTAACTCGTCTTCGCTCCCAGCATTTGAATAGGGCTTGATGTTCTTTCCCGAGGTAATCTTGAGCACCATTAAACGGTCTTGAACAAAGCCTTCGGCTACGTCTCGGCTCGGAGTTGTGCTCGTGTAGCCTTTGAGACGAACGATTTGACCCGGTTTTGTAAACTTAATGTCCTTGGATGAAGCTCCACGATACACAGTAGTCAGTGGCGTGCTCTTAATCTTCGCAAGGGCGGAGTCAAGAACTCGTACGTAAGCCCAATCGTTACCATTCAAGGCACTTCCGGTTGAATCCGTCTGCCAAAGCTGTTTGTTAATACTAAAGCGACCGTTGGAATAATTCTGAATGGCGCAGAACTGGGCCGGGCTCAACTGAGCAGGATCGTTTTCTCCTTGAGTAACGGAAGAAATCAATTCGTCACATACCTCTTTATCATTGCTAAGAACGATTGCTTCGATGTCGGATTCAGATAGTCCGTAAACATCCTGTAATGACATTTTCTCGATGTTGGAGTCGTCTGCAAGCGCGGCGTTTGATAGAGCGACGAGGGACGCCAGTAGAACCATCAGAAGCTTCATGCATACTCCGTGTTTAAGTCATAGGCAGTGTGGCCGCAAATAGCGTCACCCATGATGACGGCAACTGCTTTAATGCGGGGTCAGACACCCATCGAAGTAGACTGCTAGCGCAGTGCCATTGAAACTAAAGGGATTGAAACCGGACGAAATTCAAAATTGGCGGAGTGGGGGGGATTTGAACCCCCGGTACGGGTTTACCCCGTACGACAGTTTAGCAAACTGTTGGTTTAAGCCACTCACCCACCACTCCAGGTACCGGCTTAACTAGAAGGACGATCCACAGTGCCATAGCCGTGGATCGGGGTCAATTCAAGGATCAGATCAATAATTCTGCGGGAAAAGCTGGCGTTCAACCGTCTCAATGACCGTGTGAATCAACTTGATGTGCATCTCTTGGATGCGATCCGACGTCTGAGCTGGGATCACGATCGGAAGATCCACCATCGACTTCAACTTCCCACCATCGCGACCCAAGAGTGCAACGGTCGATATTCCGACTTCTTTTGCGGCCTGAACGGCACGGATCACGTTCTCAGAATTCCCGCTCGTAGAAAGGCCGACAAGGATATCGCCCTTGCGTCCAAGACCAACCAGCTGACGAGAGAAGATCTCGTTGAAACCGTAGTCGTTGGAAACGCATGTGACGTGGCTAGGATCACCCAGAGCCAAAGCCCCGAGAGGAGCCCGATCTTTGCGGTAGCGGCCCGTGAACTCTTCAGCGAAATGCATTGCATCACAATGACTGCCGCCATTGCCGCAAGTGAAGAGCTTGCCGCCCGCTTTGAATGTATTCGTGAGCATTTCCGAGAAGCGGCTGCACTTGGCGAGCTGTTCCGGGTCCGAGAGGAAAGCCGTGAGAGTTTGTTGAGCCTCAACGAAAGCGTTTTCCCAAACCTCAGCGGTCGGCATCGGTTGACTCATGAAAAATCCTCCTAGCATCAGACGGAAAAAAAGCCTTTATGAGGTTCTATTTCATCGCCAAAACGATTGAAAGGCTAATTTCTGTTCTCGAAGCTTGATTTCGGAATCACTTGGGCCTACAACTCTGGTTCTTCGATTCTTAGAGTGCGCCGGTAGCTCAGCTGGATAGAGTACTAGACTACGAATCTAGTGGTCGGAGGTTCGACTCCTTCCCGGCGCGCCATTTTTCTCCCACTCCTCATCTTTAGGAGTTTTCGGTGAGACCCTCGATTCTCATAAAAGTTAGTGTTCTTCTCGTTGCTGCGATCTTCGTTATCGTCGCGATTCGCAACATGAACCGAGACAATGTTGAGCGTGCGATGGCCGCTTTGGGTGTTGAGCCGGGCACGAGTGAATCTCCGGGCCTTCAGCCTTCTAACCGCGCACTCCAGCCCGGAGAAGAGCGTTACAACATCTGTCGTAACCGCATTCACGCGATTGAATTCGAGGGCGGAAACAAGGTCGAAGAGTTCAAAGAAGGACTCAAGCTTCGTTGGCTTGCTTTCCAAAACGGACAGCCTCGCGAGCTTGGATACCTCGAAGTTGAGAAGTGGCTCAGTAGCCATTGCCAGATCATCGTAAAGCCAGCCACCGAACAAGAGATCGAAACGATCTCGGCTCGACAAGCACTCACGATTCGGTACATCGATCGATCGGAGCTTCCGATCGAGCGAATCGGCGGTCTGTTCTTCAGGATCGAGGGAAAGCTCTTTGAGTCGAAGGACTTCTCTGACGCCATCGAAGAGCTGCGACAGCTTGCGCAATTCAAGTGAGCCCTGATTCTTTCAGCAATTCGTGGGCGGGTTTCTTGACAAGTGACGCACACTTGCTTAATTTCGAACCTTCTCTGCGTTCGGGAGTAGCTCAGCGGTAGAGCAAGCGGCTGTTAACCGCTTGGTCGGGGGTTCGATTCCCTCCTCCCGAGCCATTTCCTTCAGAAATGGCTCTCACTTCTTCTCCGATCAAATTGAGTTAGCACCCCAGGAGTTCTCACTTATTTTGTGACTCTCGTTTGGGGGAATGTCGTTTTGCTGGCATCGAGCCAACAAAGCTCCCGCGCTGCGCACGCCATCGTCGCAGGTCTCCTCAGGCGCGCTCACGCCTGCGCAGCCTCAAAACTCCTTCGGAGTTTTGCTGCCGTCGCAGTCTCCTCCCGAGCAGGGTTTTGCGCCAAAAAAACCATCGGCAATTGAGTCTGTCGTCATTACCATCAAGGCATGTACAAGCCGGTGAAAGATGGAATCGATAAGTCAGCGAAGTTCGTCTCCTACATCGAGGAGCAACCGCAGGATCATTTGCGCGAGCTGGTTCACTGTTATTGGGAGCTCAAGACAACAAATCCGCTACCGGAAGACTTTCGCTATCACGTGCTTCCCGATGCGTGTGTCAACATCCTGCTAAACCAAATGGATAGAGACGTTGCTGCAATTACGGCAATCCACACGACGGCGACTGTCCTCAATCTCGGGAAGTCGTTTCACTACATTGGTGTTCAACTGCTTCCAGGTGTGTGGCGCGGGAATCCTGCAGAGATTCGAAACGATTACGTCGCTGAATCCTACACCGGGACTTTGTCACTCAATGATTTAAACCAGGAGCTCGCTGGTCTCGATTTTTTCGCCCAACAGTCCCCCCTAAGTAACTTCTTAGAAAAGCTCCAACACGAAGGCTTAATTGCAGCAAACGAAGTAACGGCAGAGATCCTCCGAAGCATCGATGCGATCCGAAGCGTCGCCGACATGGCTACCGTCACAAAACTTTCGTCGCGACAGCTCCAGCGGATTCTCAAAGAGACCACCGGGTTTTCGCCGCACGACTTTCTCAAGGTGCTACGCGTGCAGCAATCGTTCAAACAAGACTACCTGACCTATTATGCGGACCAGTCGCACTTTATCCATTCATTCCGGAAAATCACGGGTTACACACCGACCAAGTACGCAAAAAAATTCGATGTCTGATTTATACAATACGTCTTTCGCGTAGCTGCTTACCCTTTCTAAAAGGCCACTCAACAAAGGGAGAAGCTCTATGGCAAAGACGAATGTCGTGGGATGGTTCGATATCTACGTAAACAACATGGAACGGGCCGTTTCGTTCTATGAAGCCGTCCTCAATCTGAAGCTCGAAAAGATCAATGACCCGACGGGCGAGACCCAAATGATGATCTTCGCCTCTAACATGGAATCCTACGGGGCCTCGGGTGCTTTGGTGAAATCCAAGCACGCTCAGCCCGGAGCTGGCGGAACTTTGGTCTATTTCAGCGTCGATGATTGCGCCGTTGAAGAGTCACGTGTTGCAGCAGCCGGAGGAAAAGTCGTCAGATCCAAGTTCTCGATTGGAGAGTATGGGTGGGTGACCCTCTGCCAAGACACTGAAGGAAACCTGTTTGGCTTCAGCTCAATGAAGTAGTTCAGCCTAAATGCGGGCCCTTCGCAAAGCAGGGTCCGCATTTGATACAAGGGATGTCTCGCCCCTCTACGTCTCAAAATGAGTGAGTCTCAATTCAAACATTCTTACCAGGCGAACGCGTGTATCTGAAACGCGCCACGCGCGCAAATTAGACCTCCCCGCTAGACGTGCTAACATGAACTCAACATAACCCTGATCGCGGGATATCTAAGGCTCTTTGAATCGAGTAGGGGAGCGTTGGAGAAGAACCGAACCAAGTAGGTTCTCAGTCGATGTCGGTGCGAAAAGGACTCTCTGAAATCCAGTAGGAGGAATTCGGTATGTCCACTTTCGTCTATAACCAATCCTTTGTTGGCGCCTACCTCTTCACAACCCTAAACAAAAACTATCTTCTCGGAACGCGCACGGGTATTCATCAAGACCTACTTGCGAGTGCGGCGAACTCCGATTTCAATGCTCGTATTCCCGATACAGTCTTTCTAAGCGATCTCACAGTGAAAGATCGCGTGAGCTGCTTAGATCTTGAGTTCGTTTTCCTGGCGAGTCTTTTCTACGGAATGGATTTTACTAAGGGACAAACTTGCTCACGTCTTTACGACTTCAAAGAGAAGAAAATCATTCGCAAGTTTCGCGTCGTTGTTGAAGAAGGCGAAGATCATCTCGTCGTTAACCAGCTTGAACCTTCGCTTTTAGGAGCGTCGCGGGGATTTCTCAAGAATCACTGCCGACTCAACAAAGAACTCTGGCAGATGCTCGCGAATGAAGCCTTGTTCTTTAATTTGAAAGATAAAGATGGAAACATCTTTCAGCTCTCAGATTTTCTCGAGATTCATCACTGGGATGAGAACGGCCAGATTGAGATCGACGGTTTCACGGTCAAAAAGACTTCGCGTCTTGGAGACTTTGAAGTCCTTAGCTCGGACGGAGCGAAGCTTGTGGAAACAAGTGTGGATTTCGATGTTAAAAAAGTTCAGCCGGTTTGGGATATCCCTCAATCGCAGGAGCCGTTTAGCTTTTCGGATATCAGTGTCGTTCCGCTCGGTACAGCTTCACCCTTCAGCACCGATGAGCCGCCGACTTGTTATTGGCTAAAGCTTGGTGCGCGCGAAAACTATCTTATCGATTGCGGGTTCTTTAGTGACCTGACGTTCGAAAGAAATGGCGGATCGCTCGATAGCATCAAAGGATTGATCATCACGCATTGCCACGGAGATCACTTCAATCCGATTCCCTTCCTCTATCGTCAATCGCCAATTGAACTCTGGACGACGCTCGAAAACTACAAGCTTGCGCAGAAGATCACGTGCGCAAAAGCGAAGATCGAGCCTGAAGAGTTTCAACGTCGATTCATTTTTAAACAAGTCGAAGCGATGTACCCAGGTTTTACTCCGCCACGCTATCGATTTGGTCTTCTTGATTTTGAGTTCCACTACAGCGTGCATCCGATCCCAACGATCGGGCTCACGATCTATCGCGGAACCGAGAAGATCGCGGTCTTTAGCTCAGACATGGTGGATCTGAAATTCGTGAAAGAATCGATGGAGGTCAAAGGCATCCTCTCGAAAGAGCGGGTCGACATGATCTTCGAACGCTTCAGGCAAGAAGGGAATCCGAACACGCTCTTCTTTTTAGATTGCGGGGGCGATGGCTTCATCCATGGGCGTGCAAATGGATACTCGAGCTTCTTTTCTGATCCGACGAAAGTGGTGGAATGCCATCGCCAATCGCGAAAGAGCTCCGACGACCTTAGTATGCGTCTTGCTGAACCATTAGCGTTGATCGAGTTCCTTTCGTTTGATCAGGAAGCTCGAACCACATCGCTCATTTGCCAGATGCTCTCGGATCTCGGTGTAAAGTACTTTGCCGAGTGGGCCGTGCGCATGAAGGCCGGAGCCAAGTCAGTGAAGCTTTCGCCGCAGCAACCGGTCCTTTTAAGTGGACGAAAGGTTGCGCCGAAGTTCTACCTCGTCGATTTCGGTAATTGCCGATCTGCTTCAGGTTTAACGTTTGGTCCCGGCGAATGGTTTGGTGAAGAAGCGCTCTTGGGTGAAGGCGAGTACTTCACTAGCATCTACTCCAACTCACCTGTCATGTTGCTTGAGCTCGACGCGAATCTGATGTTGCAGATCTTGAACGAGAACTCGGTCGCGGGCCGCGCTTTGACCGAAGTTATCCGCAAGAAATCGAGATTGCGGAATGCGCTTACGCTGACGAAGCTTTTTGCTGACCTGCAGGTGTCGGCTTCCCTGGTTGACGGAATCGCGCTCGATATCTCGCTTGAGCGTTTCCCGGCAGGGGAAACCGTGTTCCGCAAAGGGCAGGTTGATGAAGGCCACATGTTTATCATTGATAGCGGTGTGCTCCGGATTGACCTCGGTCGGAATCGGCAGTTTGAGAAAGGCAAGAACGAGATGGTGGGAGACATCGTCGCGTCCGGGGCTCAATCCACGCGCTCGGCCGATATTCAAGCGGTGACGCCGGCCACGTTGATTAAGCTTCCGCGCCTCACCTTCCAAAAGCTCCTAGAGGACGTAAGGATCTACCGTCGCTTCCAGGAGATCGTCAGTCAGTACGAACGCGCAGCTTAACTAGCTAGCTTCAGCCAGCTGCCATCGACGCAGCTGGCTTCCATATGCCGATTTGCCTCGGTTCAAACCATTCCCACAGAGAATGGATGCCATGAATTAAATCTGCTTTTCGCCTGGTCTCGCGAAGCATAAACCCTAGACGTGGACCTACCAACAACCTCGCCTAGGGAGATTTTAGAATGAAGAAATCAGTCGCTTGCGCACTTTCGATTTTAACGGGTGCTTCAATTTCGTTTGCTACAGCTCAAGTCTTTAAACTTTCAGGACCGTCTTCGATCGAAGTGAGTCCATCGGGTGAAGGACAGAAGATCACCAAGATCGAAACAAGTTTTGTTGAGCAATTCTACGTCGACACACCGAAGATCTACAAAGTAACTAGCCGCTCGATCTACAGCACGAACGTCGACGGGTCGGAAGACCGCACGCACGTTGAGGCTTACTTAGCAAAAGACGGTGCCTTCAGCGACAAAGCTTGGACGTTGAAAGTAAAAGGTGGCGATTTCAAGGTCTTCAACGATCACCTCGTTCAGACAACTGAGTACGGATGCTGCGATTCACCGAATCTCAACCACATGATTCATACGGAGACAGGCAGAGAGACCGTTGTCGCCCTCAACGAATCGACTACAGAATTCACCGTTCCGAATTCTAAGCTCGCTTCACGTTACTTGGCTCACGTGCAAGACGCGAAGGCACCTGAGAAAAAAGGAACACGTTCGTACATCGGTACAATCGGTTACTTCGAAGCAAACCGTCTTAAAGGCATGGCGCGAGTTTACGCCGCTTTGCCTGAAGGCTGGGGTGCAAGCTTTGATGAACTTAAACCAGTCTTGCGTGAACGCGATCAACACTTCCGCAGTACCGTAACGCTGTGGTCGGCTGATGGCGTAGAAGACGCGAACCTCGCGTTCAACGGCAGCGGACTTCAGAGCGAAATCTCCTTCAGTGACAAGACGGCTACATTTAGCGTCGTAATTGAGAAAGACCAGCTTAGCGCCGGTCGCTCGAAAGCATCGTCGGAACTCGAGCTTGAGTTCGTAAAGGTCAAGTAAGGCCGTTCAAGATCTCGTTCATGGAAATTCATCGAAAGTCCAACGCTTCTAGATCAAGAGTAGGTCTAGAAGCGAGTATCGTACCGACTGTGGGAAAAAGCGGCGATTGAACTAAGTCCTAAAGCTCCCTAAGTCACGAGGAGACTTTCTACTTCTGACCTTTATACCAAGACGCGTTTGTAAAGGGTTTGCCGTACTCGTACCGTTCGCCAATTCGTGGAGTGATGACGAGGTAAGGCTTACCCTTCGCCGCCGCGAGTGTTCTGTCGATCGGCTCATCCCAAGCGTGATAAGCTAAGTTGAATGTTGCCCAGTGAATCGGAAGCATGACCTCTGCTTGAAGATCAAGCTGAGCTTGAGCCGCTGACTCAGGATTCATGTGAATATCGATCCATCCCGCTGGATCTCCGTAGGCACCGACCTTCATCAGGGTTAAGTTCACGGGGCCGAGTCGATTTTTGATCTCTGTGAAGTGGGGTGCGTATCCTGTGTCTCCACTAAAATAAAAAGACTGCGAATCAGACTTCACGAGCCACGAACTCCAGAGAGTCGAGTTGTCCATGCTCTTGCGTCCTGAATAATGGCGAGCTGGCGTGCAGTGGACCTTTACACCTTTGATCTCAGCTTGTTGCCACCACTCCATCTCTTCAATCTGTTCGACTCTCACTCCCCAGCGTTCTAAGTGAGCACCGATACCGAGGGGAACAAAGAACTTAGAGCCTTTTTCTGCGAGCTTCTTCACAGTGGTCATGTCGAGATGATCATAGTGATCATGCGAGACGAGAACACCGTCGATGCCCTCTAGGTCCGCAATCGCAATCGGTGCTGGATGAAGACGGTGAGGACCAATCGGTAGGGGAGACACAACGTCCGACAAGACGGGATCGGTGATGAATCGCGCTCCGTTCAATTCAACGATCACGGTCGCATGGCCGAGCCAAGTTGCAGCAAGCTCTTGCGACGGCGATTTCCTAAGATCCTCGTTGGTTATCGGAAGGACGGGCACCTGAAACTGGGGCTCTCGAACCTGGCCCTGCATGTAGTACTGCACATTCTTAAGCCACTCCATATCGCGATTTTGCGGCGGCTTATTTTCAAATCGAACTCCTGTGTACTCCGCTGAACTCTTCACGCGCTCAAGGCGGGTGCCTTTGATCCTCCCACCGAATTGAGGAAGTTGAAAAACGAGCCAAATGGCGATCGCGAGGAAAACTATGACTCCCGCGAGAATTTTGAGAACGCGTTTCGTTCGTTTCATGATGAGTCCTTCCCCTTTGAAACATGAAGGTAGAAGTATCACAACCATTTACTACCCTCGAGGATCCGCTTAAATTAGACCCGTTGTTCAAATGTAGTTCAAGGTTGTGTCCATGAGTTCTTCGATGATGTCTCCCGCTAGTCCCGCTCGTGTTTCACAAAGTTTGATTTTGCTTCTCTCCGTTGCAACTGGGCTTGCGGTCTCAACGATCTATTTGCTGCAACCCTTACTTCAAACTGTCGCTCAGGCTCTAGGGATCGCAACCCAAGATGTTGGTCTCATCGTTACTTTGACTCAGATTGGTTACGGGCTCGGCATCTTATTCCTCATTCCTTTAGGTGATGTTCTTCCGAAGAAGACACTCATCCTCACGAAGTTTGGATTGTTGATCTTGGGTCTCGTCCTGACGGCACTCTCTGGTTCTTTCGTCGCGATCTTAGAGGCGAGTCTGGTGGTCGGTATCTTTGCAACGACTGCGCAAGATATCGTTCCTTTTTCGGCCGATCTCGCGGCGGAGAAAGACCGCGGTGTGATCGTGGGTAAAGTCATGAGCGGTCTTTTGCTCGGCATCTTGTTATCGCGAACTGCGAGTGGCTTCATCGCTGATCTTCTAGGTTGGCGCGCGGTGTTTTGGGTAACGGGAGCTCTTATCCTGATCATCATGATCGTGATTGCTCTCAGCGTGAAAGTAACAACAACGCCTTCCAAAATTCCGTATCGCCAACTTTTGAAATCGACGCTCCAGAACTTCGTTACGTATCCTGAACTTAGACGCGCGATGATCGTTCAGGGATTGCTCGGAGTCTCTTTCAGTGCTTTTTGGACGAATCTTTCGTTCTACGTGAGCCAACCGCCTTTTGAGATGAGCACGTCGAAAATAGGACTCTTCGGTCTAGCAGGAGCTGCAGGCGCGCTGGCCGCCCCGTTAGCGGGCCGACTGTCTGACAAGAAAGGTCCGCAACTGGGGATTTTCTTAGGTGCCGCTTTGGTTCTAATTTCGTTCATCGCGATGGGGCTTGTGCCGAATTCCGCGTTCATCCTCTTTGCCGGCGCAATTGTGTTTGATCTCGGCGTGCAGATGGCGTTGGTTTCTCATCAAAGTATTATCTACGCTTTAAATCCGGCAGCTCGGGCGCGCTTGAATGCGTTGTTCGTCTCATTCATGTTCGCAGCGTTTGCTTTGGGTTCGTACGTTTCGGTTCGGCTCTTTGCAGCTGGAGGCTGGATGTACGTTATTGGCCTCTGCGTTGCGTGTTCCTTGGGGAGCGCAGCTCTCGCAATATTGAGCTCCCGCAAGACCGGCCTTAAAGTTTGAGCGTCATCTCGATATTGCAGCGCTCGTAATCCGGGTGGGGCCCGAGGTGCGTTGTGATGAATCCATGCTTTTTGTAGAGTGCAATTGCGGGCTCAAGGATCGTGTTTGAAAGCAGCATGACCTCGTCGGCTTGTTTCATGTGCGCCCAAGCAACCACGGCATGAATCAACCGGGAGCCGTAACCTAAACCCCTTTTGGATGGATCAACCGCCATCTTTGCCAGCTCGTAGCAGCCAGGTCCGTGGGGGACCATCGCGCAGGTCCCAACTGGATTTCCGTCTTCAAGCAGGAAGAAAATTTCTCCGCCTTGATCCAGGATATTTTCCCGAGCCATCTCGAGTTGGGCCACGTCCATCGGCTCGATCCGGAAGTACTTCTCAATCCATTCGCGGTTCAGCCGAACGTACGCTGAGAGGTAGGCTTCATCGTAGGTTACGATTTCAACTGAGGAGTGAATTTCCGACGGCGAGTTTCTCTCTTGCATGACGGGATCAGAGATAGCATAGCTCTTCGTGGAATTTAAAGTCGTCCTTTTGCGGACCTAGTATCTACTTAGATACCTAGTAGCCCTATTCGTAGAATCGGGGAGGCCCAAGTGAAAAGTCGGTTCAATTGCCCAGCCGAGATGACGCTGAGTTTGATCGGCGGCAAGTGGAAAGCCATTCTTCTCTACAACCTTCGAAAGCAACCTCGTCGGTTCGGAGATCTTAAGCGTCATTCACCTGGCATCACGGCCGCAACGCTTTCTCGTGAGCTGAAAGAACTTGAAAAGTCGGGACTCGTACAGCGCAACCCGATCGGACGCGAGCGGATTGATGGCGTCGAGTATTCACTCTCCGCGAAAGGCGAGTCCCTTAAACCGATTCTCTATTCATTGATTCGATGGGGCATCGCCCATCAAAAAGAGTACGTACTCGGAGATTTCGGAATGGCGATTTTTCAGAAAAGCTGATGTTTAGATCCGTTGATAAGTCCGGTCAATGTGAGGTCCTCGACTTTACATCCCTGGCTGGGGCCATTAGACATCCACGATGGCTCGACTCAATCTTCCGATAGAGTCACGGAGGTGCCCAGCATGAACTTCGATCAACTCTCCATTGAAACATTGACCAATATTCTGAAAAACGGTGGACCCATTGCCTGGGCTCTCGTTGTTGGCGCGGCTCTCCTTCTCAGCTTCGTTCTTAAGATTGTGATCGCAATTCTGGCTGATCGGGCGCAGCGGTTCACAAAGCTCACTCGTGGAGACTGGGATGACGTTATCGTGGAGTGTCTGCGTAAGACGGGAGCCATTACGATCTTCGTTTGGGCGACGCATCTCTTGCTGCCATTGACCCATCCGCCTGCAAATCTTTCGAAGATTAGCAAAGTCACCGTCGTGATCGTCAGCTGCTTGCAAGTCATTCAGTGGGGGATCTGCGCCATCACGATTTGGCGAAATGACCTACTAAAACGCAAAGCGGATACCCAATCTTCGCTCGCAGCAATTAGCCTACTGGGTACGGCGCTGAAAGGACTTCTCGTCATCGCGGCCATTCTCGTAGCGCTGAGCAATCTCGGCGTTGACGTTGGCGCATTGGTGGCTGGTTTAGGAGTCGGTGGTATCGCGGTCGCCCTTGCTGCACAAAATGTCCTTGGGGACCTCTTGGCTTCTTTGTCGATCGTTCTCGACAAGCCCTTTGTGGTTGGTGACTTCATCGTCGTTGGAAGCGACAACGGGACCGTCGAGACAATCGGAGTGAAGACAACTCGCGTGAGAAGCCTCTCGGGCGAGGAGCTCATCTTTTCGAACAAGGACTTGCTCGAAAGCCGTGTGCGGAATTTCAAGAGAATGTCGGATCGCCGGGTCGTTCTAACGTTCGGTGTAACGTATTCGACTCCTCGCGAGAAACTCAATGAGATCCCCAATTGGATCCAAGAGATCGTGACTCGTGATTCGAAATTACGTTTTGACCGCGTTCATTTGAGTAGTCTTGGTGAATCGGCGATCAATTACGAACTCGTCTTCATCGTCTTAGATCCCGATTATAATGCCTATATGAATATCCAGCAGCGAATCTTGCTTGAGGTTATCGGCAAGTTTGAGGAAGAAGAGGTAGAGTTCGCCTTCCCGAGCCGTACGATCTATCTGCAGGGAGATCAGCTCCAAAAACAAAAGCCGGGAGAAGCAAAGCTTCCACCGGCTGGTGAGCGGTCGTCTGGTCTATACGGCCAGGCGTGAGGTGATTTCCGAAAGGACGTCGATGAACTCACTTGAGTGACTCGTCTCGTAGTCACCGCTTTCTTTCTTATCTCGCAAGTGAGTTGATGGCTTCGTGCGGTTCTGCGTCTGCGATACGGGCATGCGGAGAAACTCGACTCCAATGGTCCCTTTCGTCGGGTGACTCCAAGCAACTGTAGCCGCAAGCCTTTGTGCATCCTCGCCTTCGCCGAAACGGATCGTCAAGTTGACGAGATCACCCTTCTTCAGGTGTGGAACCGATTCAAACTTCAAGCAAGCACCCGTTTTCGAGATGTTGCTGATCATACAGGCGCGGTATCGGGTGTTCTCGGCAAAAAACATTTCGGCAGATTGCTGAACTTCGAATCTCGGGCATCCGCGCAATCCAGAGTCGGGCATCGCTAGTATCCTGCGCACGAGACCGAGGAGTTCTCGGTCGTCGCCGGGTTCAATGAACGTGATCTTGCCTCGCTCATGCGGAGGGAGCAGGGATTGTTGACGCTCGCTCAGTTCAGGGGACATGGCGATGATCGAGCCTTCGTAGCCTTTGGCGCGTAGAACTTCGATCGTGTGAACGTGAAGCTGCGTCCAACGAGTAACTTTCATCACAACGAGAGCCGAAAGCGGATCGAACTTTAAGCCGACGTTTTCAAGCTCCAGCGTCTTGATATGCACGCAACCTAAGGACTCGATCTCGATGGGCCTGAGCTTGTCGGACAAAATGTGATTCGCGATCTCCGAAAGGCTCAGAACGGTAATGAAGGCACTCGACATGCGTAAAACCTCATATCAAACAAATTTCAATGATGTGAGAAAGTCGATGTTGAGCAGACGTGCACCGTTAGGACTGGATTTAAGATAAACGAGATTCGCTCCGATCACCCGCGAAAACATTGAGATAGATCAATTCGAGACGCCAAAAGCGTTTCGCTTTCGACTCGTTTCGAGACGAAATTCTTCGCTCAACCATTCTACAATAAAACAAAGACTGTTTTGAGACGAGACAAGCAGTGTGCTTGACCGCTACGAACGCACTTCTTAACCTCTCCCGGCAGATTCATAATTGAACCCAACAGAGACAAGCATCGCAAAAACTAAGAGTGGATACTCTAACTTGGGTTCGTAAGCCGTCTGAAGTTTAGAGCAAAAAACTCATCGACTACGTCTTTTCAAATCTTGCTGCGAGAGAGAAGATGGCAGCTATGAAAACACCGGCTCGTCTCTTCACCGCGCTTCTTTTCTTCCAACTCAACGTTCAATTCAATGTAGGTTGCATTCAAAAAGATAAGCACGCGCCCAACGTGGCCCATGCCGCAACGACATCGAGTTCCTCCCGCGGAATCGCCAGCCTCCTAGAGCCCGTCGAATTACGTTCAATTCGGGCTCGTCAACCTACCGTTTCGGGAGTTTCGAGTGGTGGTTTCATGGCGATACAACTCTTCGTCGCGCATTCAAACACGTTCGAAGGCGCCGGAACGTTCGCTGGTGGCATCTACGGCTGTGCCAAGGGTCAAAAGGACTTCATGACCCTTTTTGAAGACAATAAAAAGAGTTTAATGGCCGTTCTCGGTTCCCGTGGAGTGAACGAAGGTGCTTCTCGCCCGACGATCCAATCAATCGAAGTTTGCATGCAGCGACCCTCTCTGATCGATGTGGACTTTTCAGTGAATCTCGCGCGCCAGAACGAAGCTTCAGGTGTGATCGACAAACTGACCAACCTCCAAAACAAACCGGTTGCGATTTTTCAAGGCGACCTCGATCCGACAGTCCTCGCTCCTTCTGCCGAGAAGCTCGATCAGTTCTTGAAGCGATTTGGTTCAAGAACGCGGCTCACGATGGTTTCCGGCCTAGGACACGCGTTGCCTTCGCCAAAAGGGAGTCTCGCGTGTGGAACAACGGGATCACCGTTTCTTGCCAAGTGTTCCAGACAAGATGGTTCGCAAGTAGATGGAGCCGGCGAGGTCTTACGAACTCTCTATGGTCAGCTCCGTGCTCGAACCGAAATGGATCCACAGTCGCTTTATCGGTTCTCGCAAAGTCAGCTTATCAACGCCGCAAGCGCAACGATGTCGGGGGAAGGATTTGTCTATTGGCCAAAGGCGTGTCGCGACGCGAACTCAAATTGCCGTCTTCACGTGGCCCTCCACGGTTGTCATCAGAACGGCGATGCCGTTGGCGACGAATTTGCGCGAAACGCGGGTTATAACGAATGGGCTGAGGCGAATGGAATCGTTATCCTTTATCCGAACGCAGCCGTAAGCCAAATGGCGCATCCGATGAGCATACCCTTTAAACGTGACGATCGTTCTTCCTCATTCGGCTACAACCCCAATGGTTGCTGGGATTGGTTTGCTTACACGGGGGCCTTTTATACGACTCAAGAAGCTCCGCAGATCGAAGCCATCAAAAAGATGGTCGACTTCCTCATGAAGTAATCTCTCTTTTTCTTTCTCCTTTTTCTTAGCAAACGCTTGGCCTTTTCTGTCCCCCTGTCAGTTTCCTAACAGGGGAAAGTGACAATTCGCGGGCTTTTGACCACGTGTATCGAATTAAAGAGCTAGAGGAGCGAGCGTTTATCGGCATAGCCTCTGCAAAGTTTTCCGGAGTGAATCTAGAAATTCGCTACCGGAGGACTGATGAAAACCTCGATTCGTTTCTTTAATCTCGCGACATTCACCGTAAGCGCGTTCAGCTTTGTGCCTGCACACGCGACTCTCACTCCTACGTTTCAGCGTGGAGAAGAAATCGTCGAGATCAGTGTTCCCGGAAAGCGCGCCGAGATCTGCGTAATCCCCAAACACTTCGAAGGCGCTAAGTACAAGAAAAAAGACTTAGAGATGGAAAAGGCACTGTGCGCGCTGAACGTTTATGAAAACGCAGCGGTTTGCGGAAAGACCGAAAGCACGAATCCTGGTCTCAACATTCACTTGGTTCCCAAAGGCTTCACGATTCAGCAAGTGGAAGCGAAAGACTGCGAACTCGCAGCTCCGAACAAAGCCAAGAAAGTTGCCAAGTACAAGCTCAGCACAAGCTGCAGCTACACGCCTTCCATTCTGGGCTATTACCACGTGTCGCGGATCCTGGGCGGTGTCGCTAACGTCCCACCGGCAGTCTTGCGCACATTCGATTTAGATCGCCACCTTGCGATCGGTAAAGACGTGATCGGTAGCTTGAAATCGGGTTCACTGATTCAACAGACATGGTCTGGTCTCATCAGCCAACTGAAGGCTGGCGGAGCTGGGAAGAAAAAAGACCTGCTTCTGACAGATGATCTCGATCAGTCTTACGGCGCTCTGCAAGAGAACCCGACGAAAGAAGAAAAGTACTCGGATCTCTTCAACGGCGGAGCTGATCAACCAGCTCGTGCAGCGAACTTCAAAGCAAAAAATCCGGTTTACCTCGCTCTCGCCAAGAGCTCGGATGTGAGCAAGACCGTTGGTCGTGACTTCACGGCGGCTAACGTGCAGAAGCTCGTGGTCATGCGCGACGTCGCTGACATGATCGTCATCGACACGATCATGAACCAGCAAGACCGTTTCGGTAACATCCACTACATCAACAAGTATTTCTTCCGCACGGGTGAGAAGAACAAGGCTGGCCTGCCTGAAATCGATTCGGATAAAAAACTTACTCCTGAAGAAATCAAGAAATACGGCGCTGTTCAAATCCGCGAAATGATCTTGAAAGATAACGATTGCGGCGTAACGAAAACGCCGGTGATCAAGCAAGCGAAGCTTCTTCAAGGTCTTCGTCACATCGATCCATCAACTTACAAGCGAGTCTTGAAGCTCAATGCCGTTGCCGATTCGGAAGAAACTCGCAAGTTCTTCACGCAAGGCACGATGATGACGCCGACAGATTACTCTTCGATCCGCAAGAATTTAAAAGAAGTAGCCGAGCAGCTCTACGGCGCTTGTAAACAAGGCAACCTCAAGCTTGACCTCGATCTCGAATCCCACTTCGCAGGTCAAGAAGCTGATCAAAGCTGCGAAATCGACGGCTAAGGCGAGGAATGCGAAGATGAACAACAAACTCGCGAAAATCACGGTCTCTGCAGTTTTAGCGGCTTCGTTTCTCGCGGCCGCGGCGCAGGCCGATGGGATCAAAGCAAAAGACATCGTGAAGAAGTTCGAGCAAGTCGAAGCTTCAAACAACGTCTCCCAGCTCGTTCGAAGTAATTCGAAGCAATACTGGGGATTCATGAAAGAAGCTGACCTTTCAACTCTGGCGCCCTATCTGAAATTTACCGGCGTCGTGGCGGGCGATCCCCACCTTGGAAACTTCTCGGTTCTCCCCGTGAAAAACGAAGGTGGCTCAACGAACATGCGTTTCATCAACATCGACTTCGATGATGCTGGACGCGGGCCTTACGTTCTCGACTTCATCAAATACGTTATTGCTGCGGAAGCTGCGAATGAAGCCGTCAAAAAGGGCGCGCTGATCGAAGCTTACCTTTTAGGTTTAAAAGGTAAAGAAATTGAACCGCCCAAGGCTGTTCGCAAACTTCTCGAAATGAAGGTTTCTGAGTATTACGATGAAGTTGAAGACTACGTTGATAAGCGTAGTAAAAACGATGAATTTAAAATGATTGAGGGAGAGATCGCGCCTTACAAAGGCAAGATCAGCCGTTCCGCGATTGAGTCGGCGTTCCCCGATATGAAGGTTCTTGATATTGCAACTCGCCCCATGGATCGCGGAGGCAGCGCCAACAACATCCGCATCTGGGTTTTAGCGCGTACGAAAAAAGGCGAAAAGCGGATCATGGAGCTCAAGAGTCATAGCGAATCCGCAATGTCTTCTTACCAAGAGCAGCCGGACGTTCGCACTTGGTTGCAAGAAGTTCGTGCGGCCTTCTGGCCGGGCATCGATCCTTCAAGCTACGACCTTGTCGACGTGAAAGGCGGCGGTCTCTTCTGGATTCGCGAGAAGAAGAAAACGCTTCTTTCGGTCGATTATAAGAGCACAGACGAAAAAGACGTGAAGCTCACCAAGGAACTTTCGGTTTACGTGGCGAATACGTTAGGTTTAGCGCACGGTCGTCAGGCTGGCTCCGAGAAGTACACGGACGTGATCGAACAGAACCCCGAGATGTTCAAAAGCGCCATCGAGCCGTTCGTGAAAGAGTACCTCGCCAGCGCTCGTCGCGCCCTCGAAAATTCGAAGAAGTAAAAGTCGCCGTCGTCATTCGAACGATGGCATATCCACCCGATGGTACCGGCCATTCTTCAGCTTGAGAAGATCGGCCGGTATGGCCTCGCGAATTTCAGAGATCAAAGCATCAATCGTCGCCCGCTTTTTATAGAGCTTGTTGTGGACCAGGCTGACTTCTCTCGTCGGGATCGGCGGCGTGAACTCTTTGAGTTGCTTCCGCTTGCTCGTATCTTCAATGTCTCGCGCGGCCAACAGCGGCAGCAGCGTGTAGCCCTCGCTCTGGTCTACCATCTTCTTTAAAGTCTCAAGGTTGCCGCTCTCAAAGCGTAATTTGCCAGTGGCATTGGATCGTTGACCGCAGAGATTCAGCACCTGGTCGCGAAAGCAATGCCCCTCGGTCAAAAGCCAAACGTCTTTTGAGGTGAGGTCTTTCTCACGCACCTTCTTCTCTTGCGCCAGTGCGTGGCGCGGTGACACGTACAAAACGAAAGGTTCATAGAACAAGGGATGTTCTATGACCGCGGGGTTGTGAAGAGGCGTCACTAATAAGCCGACATCGAGCTGGTCATTCTTCAAACGCTCCACGATCTGTTGGGTCTGGAGTTCCTCAACCGTCACTTTGACCTTCGGATTCCGAGCAATGAAATTCTGGATGAAGAGAGGTAGCACGTAGGGAGATAGCGTCGGAATGACGCCGATCGAAATTTGTCCACTGACGTCGTTCTGTTCTTGAGTCGTCAAGTCCGTGATCTTCTGGGCCTCAGCCAGCACAACCCGCGCTTGGGCGACGAGCTGCTCACCAACGGCCGTCAAGCGAATCGGCTGTTGGGAGCGATCAAAAATGACGATGCCGAGTTCTTCCTCAAGCTTTTGGATCTGCATGCTCAGGGTAGGCTGAGTAACACGCGAGGCTTCGGCGGCCGCCCCGAAGTTTCGATATTGGGCGACGGCAACGACGTAGCTGAGTTGAGTCAACGTCATGGATTGAGACTCCGTTCAAAAGAAGATGCACTAACGTCTCGAAATTCCTGGGATTGAAGTTCGCCATAGATGAGTCGCGCAGCGCAATCGCGATTCTGTTTGATCCGATAGAGATTGTCTATGTGAAATTAGAAATAATCAATTTGATCTATCAGTTGAAAACCGCTTAACCTGGGCCTGCTTTCACGCACACACAAAATGTAGATCCTAATGGAGGATACAAATGCTTGGTATCGGACAGAAATTTCCTCAAGTAACTATGCAGGCCTGCGTTTCCCTTGAAAAAGGCAAAGAGTTCAAAGAATTCACTTCCACTACGGATCACCACGGAAGATGGGCTGTTTACTTCGCATGGCCCCTCGACTTCACGTTCGTTTGCCCAACAGAAATCGCGGAATTCGGCAAAGCTTACGGTCAATTCAAAGAGCGCGATGCAGAACTCTACGGTTTCAGCAATGACAGCCAGTTCGTGCACCTTGCTTGGCGCCAAAACCACGACGACCTCAAAAATCTCCCGTTCCCGATGCTCGCTGATTTGAAGAAAGAGCTTTCGGAACAACTCGGCATCTTGCACCCGCAAGATAAAGTTCCTCTTCGCGCGACTTACATCGTTGATCCTCAAGGCATCATTCGTTGGGTCAGCGTCAACGACCTCTCGGTCGGCCGCAACGTGAAGGAAGTCATCCGCACTCTCGACGCTCTTCAGACGGATGAGCTCTGCCCCTGTAACTGGGAAAAAGGTCAGAAGACGCTCTCGGCGTAATCTGAACGATTCCGTGAGCAGCCGGGACCTCGCGGACCCGGCCGCGTTTAACCTTTAAAAAAGTTTTCGGAGAGACAATGGCGACGCAAATTATCGAAAAAATCGACTCCCTCTTTGCTGACCGTCAGACCACCGTTGCGAAAGATCTAAAACTCAATGTTCGTCGTCTGCTTGGCGACAGCAGCCTTTCGCCGGAAGAAGCGACGCTCACTGTTCTTGCGACCGCCAAGACCGTTGACTTCACCGAATTGCTCTCGGCCGGACGCGAAGCAGCTACTGCTCTTAATCTTCCGCCCGAGGTGATTCAGGAAGCGGAAGAAAATGCAGCGATCATGGGCATGCTCAACGTTTACTACCGGACTCGTCACTTCCTCGAGCATGCGGATCCCAAAGCGAAAGATGAATACGGAGCCGCGAAGCTGCGTATGACTTCGCTTGCGAATCCGGCGATGGGTAAAGAGCGTTTTGAAATGCTGGCCTTCGCTGTTTCGTGCATCAACGGATGTGAAATGTGCGTGACGTCGCACGAAAAAGCTCTCATGGCGCTAGGAGTGAACCGCGAAAAGCTCCACGACTTGGTTCGTGTGGCGGCGGTCATCAAAGCCCTGAAGAATCTCGTTTAAACTTCGAGCTGAATAGCTTGTTTAATGACCGTGGTTGCTCTGGCGATCGCGGTCTTTTTTTGCGTTTTGCATAGTGAAAAATCTTTCTGAACGCGCGCGAAACGTCGCTTCTTTCTTCCGACTCAATGAAGACATTGCATTTTCCCTAGGGCGCGCTGCCCAGTTCCGTCGCTTCGACTCCATCAAGTAGAATTGGTTTTGCGCAGAAGGTGGCATGGGAGTTGTAACGTCTTAGTTTGAAGAAAGATCGGGATCCTCTGGGTGGGCCAAGGGACCGGGACGACTCAAATGCAGAACGTTTACTCACGAGCCGTAATTATGAAAACAATCTTCGGGGCGCTTTTTTCGATACTTCTGCTGAGCGGAGCTTCGTCCGCATTCGCACAACAGCCGACGTTGCCAAACGTTTTAGGATTCCAAGCGTGGAAGACTTCGCGAGTCGATGATGCAAAAGCGAATTTAGATCGGATCCAGCTGGAAAAAGCAGCAAACGGGCGCCCTGATAAAAAGGCCGATGCCAAAGAAGCCGCGACATCGCGACTCCAACGCGCTACTCGTTCGGACCAAAAACTACAACAGGCGCAACTCAACTTCGAAGTGGCTCAAGAACTCACCGTAAATGATTACTTTGTTCTCTACTTGAGTCAGTTCAAGCATCGGGATGCGTTTGTTGAAGCGGCAAAAAAGCTCACGCCTGAAGAAGCAGCTGACCTGATGATGTCTTACCAAAAGCATCTTGCCGGCTCGCAAGACCAAGATGTGATCGTACCCTCGTCGAGTTTGAACGCCACATCCCTCGGCAAGCGCTGATCTCATACGCTCTCACCAGCCTATTGCTAAGTGTCAAACAGGTGCGGAAGCCCTCGCACCTATTCGTTATGAATTTCCAAATCTCTTGATCGACACGGGTTTTTCAGGAAATCGGAAATTTTTCTTGGGCGTTCCTTGACAGGATTTTGCCGACCTCCATATTGGTTTTGTTTTTCATCCAATTAACTTCCCTGGGGTTTCTGCGTGGATCATCGATTCGCGAGGTCCTCCAGGCGGAGATATTCCTGTTTTTAGGATTCAATTCGGGCCGGGGGCCCTTGTTTAGGGAGGTATATCTTTATGGCAAACCTGAATGTTCGTCCGCTTCATGACCGGATTCTGGTTCGCAGAATGGCTGAAGAAGAAAAAACGGCTGGGGGCATCATCATCCCCGATACTGCGAAAGAAAA
>SYLX01000060.1 GCA_005808505.1 Bdellovibrionales bacterium
ACACGCAGGGCGCGACCCGACGATAGAAAAAAGATCCACGAGTCGCCCGCATTTTCGGGCGGCAACGTCTGCACGATGGTCGTGACCGTGGGTTCATCCACGTTATCAAGCGTAAGATCACGATTAGACGAGGCGAGTGCCATCGATGAAAAATGAAGCGCAATCGCAACGACCGCACAACATCTGGCGATTCCTGTGGTGACCCATTCAACAAAACGCATGACCCCTCCTGCGTAATGCTCAAACATTGAGCGAGTAACGAACAACACGCAGGAAGATTGCAAACTTCAGACCTGAGCCCTATGAATCTCAGCCCAACACTCAGCCCAAAACTCGTCGTGCTAGCTTCGCGGATTTTTGTCCCCCACTTGCGCCCTTCATCGCTTCCCGGATGATCTTCTTCGGTTCTTGTTTGATGAAGCGAGAAAGCGCGAGACCCCACACGATGTGCGAGAGAATCATCATCGTATTCCGTTCGCGCGGCAGGTTCTTCGCATTCGGCATGAGTCGCAGAGCCGGGAGCCAGCCGAGATAGCTAATCGCCCAAACACCAAGCGCAAAGACCGGAGCTTTCACTTCCTCACGCTGGTGAAAGCGCTTCGCTAAAAGGCCGTACAAAGCACCGCAAAGGGCTCCGTAACCGAAGTGAGCCACAACTGCCGCCGCCTTATGTGTTTCTTGGTCCCAGTTTACGCCAACGCGGTTTTCTGCACGCGCGGTGATCTCAACGGGAGGAAGCGGTTGTTGACGTTGCCACTCTGGCAATTCCTCGCGAAGTCGAGTCATGGCCATCGTCATGGGGACGGTTGCAACAGCGCCGGCCATCGCGCCGCGAACTAACTGACTATTCTCGAACATCCATCACCTCCGAAAACTCGGTTCAAAACCAACACGAGATTTTCGGAGCTGACGCCCTGAAGGCGCAAGTAGACCTTTCGCAATGGTTGCGGCGCAATGACTCAACTGCTTTTCAAATTTTGCGGCGGGATTAAGAAACGGAAAGAATCTCGTATTCGCGCTCTTGATTGCCGACGTCGATGACCGCCGTGTCACCCACCTGGCGTCCGATCAGGGCTTCACCGAGCGGAGATTGGGGAGTGATAACTTGCACATGGTGCCCGTCAAAATCGACGGCAACGCCGCCCCCTTGAGGAAGCAAAAGGCAGTAGCTCTTTTTGCCATCGTGGTCGAGTTCGACGAGCGCCGTAGCTCCGATACTGTCTTCTTCTTTGTACTGGCGGAAGTTGATGTGCTTTACCGTGTGAAGGATCTGTTCAACCTCAGCGACGCGTTTTGCTTGGGCTCCGGCGAGGTAAGAAGCTTCGAGACCGCGAGTGTCGTACTGATCTTCAGCTTCGCTCTCTTCGTGAGTGGCGGCTTCGTAGGTGTGGAGAGCGGCTTCAGCGAGGGAAGCACGTTCGTTTTCGAGTTTTTCGATCAACTTCTCGATGAGCGCGCGTTTATTCATTTCCGACTTCCCCCTTTTTGGCCCCAAACGGTTGGCTTGTATACCCAGAGTTTCCTGAATGCAACGAGCAGCTGGGGACTTTTCGACGACAACGCATTTACCGCCGACTTGTGACGTCATCCTCTCGACCGTCGAGTCTTCATGTAAGCTTTGCGGGACCTGATGAAGAAAGCAATCAAGACCAACAGTAAAGCGCCGAGAGCCAGTTCCGTCGACCAGAACGTTACAATACCGGCCCGACGCAAATCGGTCGTCTTCTCGGGATCATAATAGAGGTCGAAAGGATCCCCAACGGCTCCATCAGCAAACGCGGTGCTTTTGTTGTGCTCCAATTCGTAGCCAAAGTCGAACCGACCTGTTCGGGTTCCCCCGGTTTCGTCATTGAATTCGACGATGGCTTTGTACTTCGTGCATTCCCGGTCCCACCGATTATGCCGGCACTTATCGTTGGTTGCCTCGATACCTCTCACGGTGCCGGTCGCAAAACGAGCGCGGCCGAGGAAAGCGGCTTTCTCAACGCCGGAGAAAAAGACAACCGGCGCAATCAGGAGAATCAGGATCAACAGTAAGGTTGGATACTTCGTTTGCCCACTCCGAACTAATGCATCAGACACTGAGCCGGCGAACAAAGGTCCACGCGGGCCTGGCAACTTCTCTAGGGCGACGTAATCTTCCCTACTCACCGTAAATGGGGTGCCGGCACTCAGCGCTTCCAGTTCGCGACGGCAGCGCTCCTTGGTTCGCGCTTGTTCGGAATCAAAGCTCTCGATCTCTGCTTCCTCAAGCTGAATGTCGAATGTTTGCCCTTCCGCTAAAATCCGCCCTCTTAGGCCGCCGTTATATTGGAGCTCACCTTGAGCGCGCACGATAGCGCCGTCCTTCATCGCGACAAAACAATTTCGTTCAGGTGGACCAAACGCCGTTACGGCCGGATCGATGCTGGTGGTAACGCCTTCGTAGGCCCGATGACTCCAGCTCGAATATTGACTAAACAAAGTTAAACCAGGAGCGAGTTCAAGATGAACGAGGACATAGAGACGTTCGTTGTCGGCATAGCGCCCGAGTTGAATCACCCGATCGCGATCGAACAAGCAGCCAATGAAACGCTTTGCTTTCATCAGAAAATTGTAACTGCGGTAGAGCCACAAGCATAAAAAAATCCGGCCGCAAGGGGCCGGATTCTCCGGAAGTCAGGTTGATGACTTCAAATTACTGATTACAGAAGGGAAGCGTCGGCTGGATCTGGCAGAGAATATCGCACATCTGCTGATCGCCGATCGGGCATGCGCCGCCGCCACCGGGAGGAGGCGTTGCTGATTTGTCAGCTACAACGATGTCGAGCGACGTCGAAGTTTGGCCGTCAGCGTCCGTGACCGTTACTTGCGTTGTTCCCTTAGCCGAAGCCGTGAACGTTCCGTCAGCCGCGATCGAACCTACTGAAGAGTTCGAAACAGCGAACGTGAAAGGCGCTTTGCCTTTTGTTCCTTCGAACTTCAGCGTCTCGCCAACGCCGAGTGTGCCAGCTGCAGGCGTGATCCACATCTTGTTGCCAAGAAGCATCTCAACCGAGCTCAAAGCATCGACGCGGCAGTTACATGCCGTTTCGATTTGAACTTTTGCACCCGTGAGCTGCAAGAGAGCGCGGACTTGAGCGCCCGTGAGCGACTTGTCTTGCGCTTTCAAGAACGCAACGAGACCCGAGACGAGCGGAGTCGCCATCGATGTGCCCGAAAGGTTCTGATACTTGTTGCCCGGGAGCGAGCTCATGATGTTCAAACCAGGAGCTGCCACGTGAACCGTGCGCTTACCGTAGTTTGACCAGCTGGGTTTCTCGTCGTTCGGTCCGCTTGCCGCAACCGAGATCGTGTTCGGGAAACCGGAGTTAGCCGGGTAAACTTCAGTCGAGTCGTTGTTGCGACCATCGTTAGCTGCCGCGACGATGAAGATAAGACCAGCATCGTCTGCGCGCTTAACGGCATCAACCAAAGGTTGTGCCTGAGCGCGACCGATTGTAGCACCCCAGCTTGCCGAGATGATGTCGACTTTTTTCTCGATCGCGTAGTCGATCGCTTTAATCCCTGCGTTGAGGTCACCAGAACCATCTTCGCCCAAGAAGCGAAGGGGCATCATGGAAACTTCAGGGCTCAAACCGATCACGCCGCCATCGACGAGACCAGTTGCACCGACGATACCGGCGCAGTGAGTGCCGTGACCGGGGTTCGCCGAGCCTGTTTTATCCATCGGATCCGCATCGTTTTCTTTGAAGTCGAAGCCCGCAACCATGTTCGGCTTGAGCGACTCGTGATTGTAATCGATCCCCGTGTCGATCACAGCCACCGTTACGCTACGCGAACCACGATTGCCTGCGCGTGTCCATGCCTCTTCAGCGCGAACTTTTTTGATCGCGTACTGATCTTTGAGAGTTTGGATTTCCAAAGGAGCGCGGACAGCGTAGAGCTTCACGTTGGAGACGACGTACTCAACGTTCGGATCCGTCATGACGCGAGCGAGTGCTTGCGCTTCGTTTTGCTGAGCGATCTTCACCTTGAAGATCTGACCTTTTGGATTGTGGTCAGCAATGCGGACCGAACCGATCGAGCGGAGCGAAGCTCCCGCGATCACCGCGTTGTCTTTATATTTCACGAGATATTCGCCAGGAATCACATCGGCTGCGAAACCTTGGCTTACAGAAAAGACGATCGCCGCAAGCGTGAACAGCTTTGCGACGAGGAACTTCGATACAGCAATCCTTTGCTTCATCATTAACCCCCTCGAGTTGTCCGTAAGCGTAAACCTGACCGAACGATAAATAAAAACGGAATTCTCGACTTTTCGCGCCGCTCCTGATCTTTTTTGAGACACGGGCCCAACAGCCTCGCATAAAAATCTCTCAAGCAAAGCTCGAGAAACACGAGACTTACGCTTTTGACACCACTTTCGTTTTTACTCACCGTCTTGACGGAGTGAAGGGCTCCCTTTACTCTTTCACTCATCGCTACCGAATCACTCGGAGCCCAAAACTTCAACGGGGGGTAGGCATATGATGGTCACAATGATTGTCGCTCAAAGCGCGGCCCTTCAGATCCGTTGAGTATTGCTGATTCGTTCTTAGACCAAAACGTTGGTCAAATTACCGCCGAAAATACGGCCAAAAAAACCGTTGGTTTAGACTTCTATTCGGAAGCCATTGCGCCGATGGCGCACTAACGGTCGAACCTAAACAAAAGCAATCCAACTCCTCTGTCGCGGTCCGCCCATTCAAGACGTAACCGCCAATCTCTTCATTTCGCGTTTTCCGTCGCACGTGGTGTGGCCTCGGAAATCACGCGCATTGATTTAATCACAGAGGATTTTGACCCATGTCATCTTCATCCGATTTGTCGTCATCACTGACGCAGTCTCAGCAATCTTACTTAACCACTCTCGGCTGGACGCCGATCCACCAAGCCGAGTGGGAGCTCGGTGAATTTCCGAATGGCCACCTACCCGCCAGGGTGATTGGCGAAAGGCCACCAGGCGTTTTAGTTCGCGACGCTTTCGGAAACGACCGCATCGCCATTGTTCCCGGAAAGTGGCGCCACGAAGCGAGAGGTCGCGACGATCTTCCCGCGATCGGAGATTGGCTCGTTATCGAGATTCATGAACTCGATGGGCCTGTCCCGATCCGTTTTCTCTTTCCTCGCAAGAGCTGTTTAAAACGAAAAGCCGCCGGAAGAACCGAAGCCCAGATCATCGCCGCAAACGTCGATATGGGTTTTATCGTTACTTCGCTAAACTCCGACTTAAACTTACGACGTCTTGAGCGCTATCTCGCGGTCGTTTGGGAGAGCGGCGCACAGCCGGCGATCCTTCTTTCTAAAGCCGATCTCTGCAGCAATGCCGAAGCTCTCGTTGAACAAGTCGCGGCGATTGCCCCAGGGGTCCCGATTATCCCGTTCAGCTCGATGACGGAAGACGGATCCAAACAAGTTGAAGCCCTGCTCAAACCAGGCGGCACGTTCGTCGTCATTGGCTCGTCTGGCGTTGGTAAATCGACGCTCGTCAACCGCCTTCACGGAAGCCAAGTCATGGAGACCGGTGGCATTCGACTCGACGATGAAAAAGGAAGACACACGACAACCTCGCGCGAACTCTTTCTACTCTCGAACGGATCGATCCTTATCGATACGCCCGGAATGCGAGAGCTCGGGCTTTGGGAGGCGCAAGAAGGCGTCTCGATAGTTTTCGAAGACATCGAAGAGATCGCACAACGCTGTCGCTTTACCGATTGTCATCATCACGACGAGCCAGACTGCGCGATTCGCGAAGCCCTTGAAAGCGGCGCCCTCGATGCTGATCGGTACGCAAGCTACGTCAAAGTTTCCCGAGAACTCGCGTTTCAAGCGCGCAAGCTCGACAAAGCCGCTAGCAGCGAGCAACGCCAAAAATGGAAGGCCATCGCAAAAAGCCAACGCCAACAAAGAAAGGAGCGCGGAAGGTAGTCTGCTTAAGTCAGGTGCGCGTTCTGGAAGACCGGCAGGAGCTTTTCGGGCCGGTCGAACATGCGGATCTCACCTTTGTGGAGCCACAAGATACGATCGCAGTGAACGAGCGTCGAAAGTCGATGGGCGATGATGATTTGCGTGCGGTCGCTAAAGAACTCGCGAGTCGCGCGTACCAAGATCTCCTCGGATTGTGGATCAATGGAGCTTGTCGCTTCGTCCATCACGATCACGGGAGCATCTTGAAGCAGGCAACGAGCCATGCACAGAAGTTGTTTTTCGCCGGCCGAAAGGTTTCGACCTCGCTCTTCAACGGGTGATTCGAATCCTTGCGGCTGGCTCTGAAACCACTCGAGGAGCCCAACGCGCGTGAGCGCATCGAGGAGCTTCTCATCCGAGTGCGATCTCGTGAGGTCCAAATTTTCGCGCAGAGTCCCGCGGAAAAGCGTCGGCTCCTGTGAAATGAGGGCGATCGAACGTCGAAAGAGTCCTAAGTCCACGTTGTTCGTCAGCTGATCAGGACGATCGACGTTAGGTCCACGTCCATCGATCAGCACGCGACCTCGCTCAAAGGGATAAAGATGAAAGAGCGCCTGCACGAAGCTTGTCTTACCGCTCCCCGTGCGACCCACGATCCCGATCTTTTCACCAGGGCGAATCGTAAAGTCGAGACCTTTCAACACATAAGGAAGCTCAGGCGAATAGCGAAACCAGAGATCCTCAACGGTCACCGAAGCCGATCGTGCCTCAAGCAAGCGTGCATGTTTGAGGGTTTCCTCTTCGTTGCGGCCGTAAACGGGGTGATCGGTTGCAAACTCACGCGAGATCGGAAGCCGTGCTCCCGGCTCAAGCTTGCGACGAAGATAATCGTCGAGACGCTCAACGCCGGTCATCGCTTCTTCAAACTGCGCTAACCATTCGAAGAAGTTTTGAAGAGTGTTACCAGAGAAGACGACAAACGTGAAAGCTACGCCAATCGATCCGACCGAAACGAGTCCGTGTTGCGCGAGCCAATAGCCAGCAAGGCCCGTCATGAGAAGCAAAAGAGCCGTGAGTCCGCTCATCTGCATCGAGAAAGTCAGGAGAACTTTCGTCGTGCGCATGCGCTGATCTTGGAAGCGGTTGTTCAGACGCGCAAAGCGAGTCATGAAAGTCGGCTGGCGACCGAAGATGCGAATCGTGCTCGCTCCTTGAGTGGTCTCCGCAAAATGCGCGATCGAAGGCGATCGACTCGCCGATAGCTCACGACGCTCGATTCTCAAGCGATTGCGATTCAAACGGTAAACACCGTAATTTGCGAGCCCAATGAAGAGGATCATGGGTAAGTAATAAAGGCTCGCAACCGAGATCAAGATCAACATGCAGGTTAAATCGAAAATGATCGCCAAGAATTCTGCGAGTGGGCCTCCGAACATGCGGAAGACGTTTCCGTAATCGCTCGAAAAACGTGTGACGATCCGACCGACAGGATTCGTATCGAAGAATTGAATCGGAAGCCGCGAGGTGCGAAGCGTGACCTCATCGTAAAAGCGACTTACCGCTGCCGCTGACAACCTCGAGAATCCGATTCGGAAGAGGGCGGTGCAAACAAATCCGCCCAGGGTAACGACCATTAAGACTTGCAAAAAGCCAACGTTACCGAGCCCGGCAAACAAAGCAGGAACCGGCTTACATTGAGCAAGCGCCGATGGCTTACAGAACGTATCAACCCAAACGCCGATGATGTTGGCGTTCGATAAGAGGAGGAAGCGACCGATGAAGCCGACGACGATGAAAGCGAAAATCTTGCGCAACATCGGCTGATAAGAAAGATAGAGGCTATTGAAAACGCTCTTGTTGTAGCGACCGCGGAAGGCGCTTTCTTGATCAAGATATCGGTTCTGGTTGGGCTTGGGCGATGCCATTTGCAGCCTCCTTTCCCGACGCCGCTTCGGCTTCGTGCTTTTTGACGGAAGCGACGAACTCTTGCATTTTCGTTGAGCGCTTCATGAGTTCCTGCAGAGTTCCCATATCGTGAATCCGACCATTCTCAAGGAAGATGATTCGATCCACTTTGTTCAAAACTGAAAGTCGATGTGTGATTAAGAGTCGAGTCTTCTCACGCCATGCTCCGTCGATCAGCGAATCAAGGAGCTTTCTCTCCGTATCGACGTCAACCGCACTCAGGCAGTCATCAAGAAGCACGAACGGTCGTTCAAAATGATGAGCGCGCGCCAAAGAGACACGTTGACGCTGACCTCCGGAGAGGTTCACTCCGCGCTCGCCGATTTCGGTCTCTAAACCATTGCCCTGCACTTCGCTTAGGCGGAACTGCGCAACCTCAAGACTTTTTTCGATCTCGGCGTCTTCGCTCGCCTCGGGCTCGTACCGAAAAACAATGTTTTCGCGAAGAGACGCGCTCATCACGAAACCTTCTTGCGGAACAAAAGCGAAATAACGACGGCGTTGATCGAGTGAAAGATTAAGAGCGTCGCGCCCACCGATCTTGAATGACTCAAAAGTCGCGCCCGTCTCCCCGACCAGCGAGAGAACAAACATCGATTTACCGGCACCCACCTCACCGACGATTGCAACGAACTCGCCCGTGCGGACATCAAGGTTAATGTCCTCAAGGATTTTCTGGTCGCGAATGGAGAGATTGAGTCCACGAATCGAGAGGCCCAAACTTTCCCCGTGTGCCGGGACCAGAGCTGGAGTCGAAGTTGGCGATTCGCTCGCTTCTCCTGCATCCGAAGGACGCGCCATAAAAGCTTCCAGTCGGCGCATCGACGTCAACGAATCAAGAATGAAGGTGAAAAACCACGGCAGCTGGCGGAATGAGCGCGCCATGAAAATGCCGAAGATCCAAAGGAGCGCAAATAGCTCACCGGGCGTGACGTCTCGCTGACTAAAGAAAATAAGCGAAGCGGCTCCAACCAAGTTGATCACGAAGTTGATCGATGAACCAAACGCGTTCATCAACTGACCGTTCGTCACCATCGAAACGCGGTTCCTTGTTTCTTCGCGACGTTTGTTGAAGATCTTGGTTTCAAAACTTTCAACCCAGCCGAGAATTCTCAACAAACGAATCGTCTGCACCCACTCGTTCACGATTCCCGTACGCTCGGCCGCTAGTTGCTTGAAGCGTGTGAAAAAGCGCGACTGTCGAGTTGCAAGAACGACCGTGAGCGAGATGATGATGAACATCACAAACAAGGTCGCCCAGGGTGAAATTCCGGTAATCCAATAAACGGCGGCCGGAGCCAAGACCATCGGGAAGAAGATCGCCGCCCACATCGGTAAGACTTGATCGATCAGGGCGGTCGATCCCGCAACATCAGTTGCGTAGAGCGAAACAACTTCGCCGACCGTCGTGGATCCCATCGACTCCGGTCGAATCGATAGAGTTTTTTTGTAGAGAGCTTCGGAGAAAAGTTTCTGGAGGATCGTGCCTTCCCGAGTCGCCGCGTAGCTCGCTAAAAGCATGAAGCCTTGAGCGAGAAGAGTTGCAACAAACGCAAAGCTTATCGCAGCGACGGGAGAGAGCTGATGAGCCCAGTCTAGTCCAAGGCGCTCGGTTTCAACTGACGTGGAACCCAAGAGCTGATCGACAAAAACCTTTTGGAAAACGGGACTCGCCACTCCGATCACGGCCCCAGCTAAGCTGAGCGCCACGACTTCTCCTCGCGCCCAGATTCGGTGCTGGAGAGAGAGTCGGAAGAATGAAGTTGTCGGAGTTGTTTTTGAAGGCGTCACCGAAGCTGCAACGTTAGCATAGTTCATTCTGGCCAACAGTCTTCAAACGCCTTAATGCATCGCAAAAACGCTCGCCGCGCAGCCTAAAAAAGGAGCCTGGTGAGAAACAAACCCGCCTTGCCCACTGACACGAACAATCTTTGTCTCTCCCGTCTATTTCTCCGACACAATCATCGGGCCATTGACCGGCCAACGCCGGGATTTCTTGGCATAGATTTCGAACCTTCACCGTCGCGAGCCTATTTGACCTCTGATCTGTCACGCGACGGAGAGCTAAAGATGAAACGCGAAATCACTTCCCTACTCGCCTTAACCTGCGTCTTTATGACCGCGCTTGATTCCGCATCGGCTCGACCTCAGCGTTCGCAAAAAGCGCAAGCGCAGGCCGAAGCAGAGCGCCCGTACAATCCCGAGGCGGCATTTGAGGAAGCTCTCGAAACCCTCTTTGATCAGGGCGACAAGTTGAGCAATCAGAGCAACAAACAGTGCCCTAAAGAGCACGGTGCTCTCGCAAGAAGTAAGAATCTCGACATTCGGTACTTCTATGGCTACAGCAACGCGAACGAAGAGAATAACCCGATCGTTACGGATTCAGTCGAAGCACGCGCGATGGCCTTCGCACTTCAACATCCTTGCGTCGGCACCTTGGCCGCTTGCGGTTTCACCGTGAAATCGGAAACTGAGCACTCCGTTCGCCTGCAGAAAACTCACGAAGGGCGCAAAATTTCTGTTTCAATCGATTGGACAAGTGTGAGCACCGACAATCTCGCAAACACCGATCCATCACGTCTGGCTTCCAAACAAGAGGCACGCAGCGAAGAGATCAAGCGTCGCTTCGCCCGCGCTCTTCAGACCGCAGACGTTGTTTTTTACGTCGGCCACTCACGTGGAGGCGCAGGCCCCGGCTTCGATACTCCGGCGAAACTCGCGGATGCTTTCAATTGGCTCACTCGCTCGCCGTTAAGAATCATGACCGATTCTCTCCGAGAAAATCCAAAGCGCCTCAAAGCCCTCGGTTTGCTTGCGTGCGAAAGCGATAAATACTTCCGTCGATCCATCGAAGAAATTAGCCCGTACCTGACTCTGTTCACAACGGAAGACAATATTCTGAACATCAGTGGCGAACAAGTTTCCCTCGGCATTCTGAATTCCATCATGACGAAGAAGTGTGACCGAGAATTCCAACAAGCCGTGACGCCCGAGTACCGAGAGGAAGTCTCCCCCGGGAAGTTTAAGAAGAGAAAGCCCGAAGTCCGAATCATTCGCCGCGCTGTCTAAGAACTTCGCATCTGGCTGCCGCTGAACACACCTTGAGAATTTCCAAACAGGCGGCCAGTCACATTAAACATGAATACACGTGGGCGGCTGCCTTGCAATTAGCAATGGCATGAAGAACTTTAAAGCTGCCTTCCTTCTCAAAATCGTTTGTGCTCTTTGCATTCCGCTTATTGCTTCCGCCCAAGAAGCTGATGACATCCGAGAAGAGCCAGCTCCGCCCGCTAAATCAAGCTCGAAGAAAAAGCCGGTGAGCCAACCCGCGGCCCCCATGAGCGGAGGCTTAGTTGCGGAGTTAATGAAAAACCGCGATGTCCAGCAGTTCTTAGCTCGCAAAGAGACGCAACGATTTATCGCCGATCTTTTGAAAAGCCCGATTGGTCCGCACCTCATGAAGATGGCTGGCGGCGCGGGAAGCATGAGCGGCTTTGGTGCTCCAGCTCCGGCATCTAAAAAAGCAGCTGGTGCAACGAAAGCAAAGGGCAAAGATAAAAACGCGGCGAAACCCGAGAGCCTCCTATGCGCGAGCGATGATCAAGAGATGAATCAAAAAGAAAAGAAGGCCCTAAAAGAGGCCTTCGCAAAGCGACCGAATCCTTTCAAACCCTGGAAAGGACAAATGGAAGGTCTTCAGTTAGTTCACGTGAAAAAGGGCAATTGGAAAGTCACTCTCAGCGGCAACGAGGTCGCGAAAGTTCCTGCCAAGATTTGCATGAATACAGAGACGAAAGCTCTCGGCATCCAAGCGATGAACGAGTTCTTCCCGCTTGAGAAAACTCCGGACAATCAGTTGGCAGTCACGATGTCAGGCCAAGGGCAATCGATGCGATTCACACGATCAAAGGCCGCTAAGTGATGCGACTTCTCGCGATCTTCCTTTTTGTTGCAACAGCGTCTTGGGCTCAGGCTTCACCTGAGCAAAGCCCGTGCAACTTTATGGAACGCGAAAAGTTTGGTGCTTTCTTTCCGAATCTTCCCGCGGAAGTCATCGGCTGGTTGAACTGCGAAAAAGTTTCGCCAGAACTCAACAGCATTTTCGTTGCGAAGCTCAAAGCTTCCGACGCATCGAAGGTAGAAACATTCGTCTCGGAATTCGCACGGATCACGGATGGCGATGCCCTTGAAGCGCACGTCACTTTGAAGAAGCACTCTAAAGCCTCGCGCGTTTACGAAGTCATCAGCCAGAATAACGTAAGCGCATCGAAACCTATGCTGCACTCGGCTCTCGCGGAGCTCGACGCCGATGGAATGATTTACCTCTTCATTCACTCGGCGGAAGTCAAAACTGCGCAACTCGAGCGTGCGTCTCTCAACCGAGTGTTCGACCATCTCCAACGACGTCCATCCGCGGCACCGACTCAAAAACCTTCTTCAAGGTAATCTTCTGGAAAGCCCCTGCGAGCAATGGCTACAGTGGACAATTTGCGCAGCCCTTCCTCTTTACTCAAAACGCGTCCTCAACGGTCGCTGCATTCGGCGTCAAAACTTTCGACACGTGTCGAGAGACTGCAATGGCCATTTATTTGCATTTCACCTAGCGTATGAAGCTCTCAACTGCGCCTGCCAACTTAACTCTGATGAAAGCGATCCTCCTTTTAGGATTATCGCTGACGGCGGCTTGCGGGCGAGAAACGAAAATCTACAACGACCCCAAACCGGATACGGGCGCGCAAGACGTTCCGCCTTCGATTATCATCGAACCTCGCTCGCTTCCGACTGGATTCTTTGATCAATCCGTCAACCAAGCGGTCGTTGATCTCGCGCTCGATGGCGACAGCAAAGTCGCCGTGCGGATGAAGACAAGTTCTCAAACTCAGGCTGCAGGTGGCTTCAATGGAACGGGCGGAGGGAACCGCGCGCTCCTCGGTTTAGGTAAACATTCCGACTTGAAGGTAACTGAGCTGAGCAGCATCACCTTCGATCGTAAAACGATCGAAGGTTCTGAACCTTTGACGGTTCTCTTATCGGTTGATCTTCAATGTGATGGCTCATCAACGCGACTTCTCTCCGCTGATTCTCAAAAGCTCGAGCCAGGTGCAACGCCTCAAGCTGACGATTACTCGCGAATCAATGCAGATTTGGCTCTCGAGGTCTGGAGCGTGTCGGGCCAAGCCATCGTTGATCCAAGCGACGCGACGCTTGAACTCGTCTCTTCCGTGAGCGATGCGAAACCGAAATCGCTTACAAAATTCATGCAGGCGTATCCGAAAGCCTGCCTGAAAAACGCCAAGACTCAAGATGATGGCCTTCCGAAGAATCTGACCACGGCAGGAATTCTTATTTCTCTTGGTACACCCGATACCAAAACGAATTCGACAACTTTTATCAACCGGGTGAGCGTTGGCAACACGGTCTACGAAGCTAGCGAGTGGGTGAAACCATGAAACTCGCACTAGCGATCGCAGTGATACTGTTGTTTCCAAATTTGCCTCTAGCAGAAGCCGCGAAAAAA
>SYLX01000061.1 GCA_005808505.1 Bdellovibrionales bacterium
CCGGGCTTAAGCATTTCGGAATACGTTGCCAAAATCTCGGCTTGAGTTGCGAGAAGAGACGTCACGTCTTCGGGTTTAAGCTTCCACTTCGTATCTGGATTTCTCCGCAAAACTCCAAGGCCCGTACACGGAACGTCGAGCAAAACCCGATCGGCCGTTTTTTCCATACGCTTGATGGTCTTTGATCCGTCGATCAAACGTGTTTCGCAAATGTCGACGCCCGCTCGTGTGCAGCGTTTGCGAAGCTCTTCGAGCTTTCGCTGATGGATATCCGTCGAGATGATCTTGCCTTTGTTTCGCATGAGGGCTGCGAGGTGCAAAGTCTTGCCACCTGCGCCGGCACAGCCGTCGATCACGCGTTGACCAGGCTCAGGGCGCACAAGCGGTGAGGCTTGTTGGCTGGCGCCGTCTTGCACTTCGAAGTAACCGAGCTTGAAGCACTCCGTTTGAAAAACATTGCGACGCTCGGTCAGGATCAAGCCGTCGTTGGTCTCCGGAGCGAAAACAGTTTCCACGTCTTCACGACGGAGTTCAGATTGCAACTCATCACGTGTGATCTTCAGTCGATTCGCGCGAAGGATGACGGGAGCTTGTCGATTGAGCTCCGGCAAAATTTCATCCCACTTGGCTCCGAGTTCTTTGTGTCCAAGTTCGTAGATCCAATCTGGTAGCGACTCGCGCACGGCAGGATTGTTGTGAACAGCCGCACGGTTTTTCTCGAGCATCGTACGAGTGAGGCCGCGAAGTTCGGGCCAGTCTGGTAATTCATTGTGGCCGTGGAGAAGCAGCCAGGCGCCCAGCACGCGCCAGATCGCTCGCGCTTCGAGGATCGGTTTGTCTTCGCCGACGGCGGCCCAAAGAAGGCGCCACCAGCGAACGATGTCGTAGGTGGCTTCCGCAACGAACTTGCGATCGCGCGAGCCGAGCTTGCGATTATTTTTGAAGAGGCGCTCGATGACTTTATCGGCGTGAAAACTTCTTCCGTCCTCCGTCGCGCCGAATGTTTGGCAGAGAGCCGAGACAACCTGTTCGGCGACGGGACGATGAAGTTTCATGCAGGGGCCTACTTCCGGAAAAGGATCAGAACGTGAATACGGTACCAACGGCGGCGAATGTACCGTTGTGCTGGCCGTCGCTCAAGAGGTGAAGATGGTTTTTGATGCCGCCTTCAACGAAGAAGCCCGTGTTCTCGATGACCTCAAAGAAACGCAAGCCACCAAAGAGCTGGTAATCAAGCGAGAGCGAACCTTCGGAAGGAACTTGGTTCAAGAAAACGCCGAGACCCGCACCTGCGCCGAAATAAAGCGGGAACTTCGAGTTCGCGTCAGGGAAGGTGACGACCGGCATGAAGCTCATCTTATTGGCCCGGCCTTCATCCAAGCCGTAGGAGAGCAAATCGAAGCGAACGGCGAGGTCCATCGAGTTCACCCATTCACCCACGCGGTAGGTGAGACCGAAGTTCCATTTGCCCACGTTTTCTTGTTTTTCTGGAGCGCCCCATTTGTAGGCGTTATCGGAGAGGAAAAAACCCACGTGAATTGCGAGATAGTGATCGCCTGACGTTCCTGCGGCATGACGAGCCGCTGTTTCGCCAGCCACTTGAGTCTCGCGGGGAGCCATGTATTTCTCAGCGGCTTTGCGTCCTACTTGCGGCTGTCCGTTGGACTGCGAAGCACGCGGCTTGGCTCCTTTGGCCGGGTACTCGCCCGGGCCATCGCTCACTTCGACCGCGCCCTGCGCGTTGTCTAGGGATTGAGCAAAGGCCGTGGGGCCTACGAGGCTGAGACCGGCGATCGTTGCGAGGGCGAAGCTGCGAAACATGAGGAGCCTCCTCTATGAGGTCTGAAAAGATCTAAAAACGATAGCGCGTCTCAGGGCGCAAACGCAATGGTCTAGCCTGCGTCTTCGAAGCCGAAGTTCTTGAATTTACGAGCGTGTCGCTCCCAACAGATCGAGCTGCACGCCTTGACGCAGAGCACGTTCTCGCCTAGATTCACCACCTTTGACCGACTCCAAAGAACTGATCCTGAAGGGGAGCCACGAACCGTGAGATGCCCGTACTGCGCCCATATGGAAGATCGGGTCCTCGATACCCGCATCGGGCGTGAGGGCGATTCCATCCGTCGTCGGCGCGAATGTTTGAAGTGCCACGGCCGTTTCACGACGATGGAGACGCTTCTCCAAGTGTACCCATTGATCGTGAAGAAGGACGGACGCCGCGAGCCTTTCAGCAAAGAAAAAGTGCTCAAAGGCATCCAAGCGGCTTGTCAAAAGCGGCCGGTGAGTCTTGCGCAGATGGAACAAATCGTGGAACGAGTGGCGAAGTGGGTGCTTTCGCGACCCGAGCGCGAGGTGACTTCCGAAGCGGTCGGGCAGAAGGTCGTCAAAGAACTTCGCTTGCTAGACGATGTCGCCTACGTTCGCTTCGCGAGCGTCTACCAAACTTTCAGAGATGTGGGAGAGTTCGTCTCGCACCTCGAAGGTGAAGCGGGTGAGGGCGATGAGGTGTCGAGTGATGAACTCAGGCCCGTTGCGAGCGCAGGCGAAGAATCCCCACCCAAAGCAAAAACGAAACTGAAGCCCGAGACACCCGAGTGAGCGCCGCCCGACAACGCGCTAGAGATTAAAGACCGAAAAAGGATACTTGATATGACCACGACGAAATCAGATTCAGCCGGTGCTCCCAACTCGAACGGAGTTCCTGGACTCCGTCGGCGCGCCCGCGAGATGGCCGTGCAGATGCTTTTCCAGCTTGAGTTTGTACCCGGAGGTTTTCAACCGGGCGGAGCTCCGCACATCCTTCGTCGCTTCATCGCCGACTTCGCCATTGATCCCGAGATTTCCGAGTACGGCTCACTCCTGTTCACCGGCGTGACGGAAAAGATGAAAGAGATCGATGCCGTGATCCAGTCAAACAGCGCGCATTGGAAAATCTCACGGATGGGTTTGGTGGATCTTTCCGTAATGCGCGTTGCCGTTTTCGAAATGAAGTTCCTCAATCCATCTCTTGAACCAAAGATCGCGATCAATGAAGCCGTGGAGATCGCAAAACGCTACGGCAGCACCGAGTCGGGTGCGTTTGTGAACGGAATTCTCGACAACATGGCACGCGCGCTCTGATTCTTCAGTTCAAGCGCTGGTGTAATCGTGGACATCGAGGCCTGTCTTTGATTGACTGTCAGTCACTAGACGTCAAAGACAGGAGGCCTCTCTCATGAACTTCAAGGTTGTTGAAGAATCGAGCGCGTTGGCTCCTGGGTGTGAGCTTTGGGTTGTTGCTGACCTTGCGAAGTCGCGCTGGGCGCGACGAATTGACTGGGCTCTGAATCTCCAGATCATGAAAGCCGGCCGCCACGAAACGGCGCGCCCCTCGGATGAGCTCAAAAGAATTCTGCAAGAATGGGACGAGGAATCTCTTTTTGCGGTACCGACCACGGACATCTCGCCTCTACTTATCGCAAGCCGGGCCTACGTTCCCGCCGCAAAAACAGTTGTTGTTGGATTCGAAGGTGATGCGACGACTTGGGTGAGCCATTGCGCTCGTGTTTGGAACAATCTCGGTCAACCGAAGATTCGTGTGTTTTTGCCTGATCAGGTGAATCAAAACACATTTGAAAAAGCCTGGAAGTCAGCGAACGTCGGCGCAAAGAAGAAGACTTCCGAAGAAACCGTTGAGGAAGAAAGGGCACCTCTAGTCGTTGAAATCGTTAACGAGCTTTCCAAAGTGTGAAAATCGTTAGCTCTGTGGGCTAGGACCTTCCGAGTCGTACCAGTTCGCGCTAAGCTTTGAGAAGAGTCCATGACGGACTTGTTTGCTCAATGGAAGAGGTGGCTCATATGGAAATTAGCCGCTGGGGTTTCGATAAAATCTCCCGCATCTCGGATCGATACCGTCATCTGCGCGACTTTCTCGCCGACGTGCTGGAAGGTGAACGCACTCTCATCAAAGATCAAAAAGGCAAAGAACAGCCGGCGCCCGCATTTGAAATTGCGAGTGACGTTGAGCGTATCGAGTGGAGCACGCGTCTAACCGGCGTGCGCGCGGCGGATCGTCCGGTCGTTGTCTTCAAGGCACTTGCGCCTTTCTTTGAAGCCGGCTTTTGTCTTCGCGAAGCGGAGACCAACGAGTTAACGCTTGAGTCGATGTTTCTGTTCGGTCGCGTTTTTCTGCCGCCGGCTAAAGAAGCTCCCGTCGTTGACCTGCCATTGCCCGCGTTAGAATCGGGAACCGTTTTCCGCGGCCGCAGCTCCGCGGTCCTTCGCGTGTTTAAGCTTGAAGGTCTGGCGCAATTGCACCAAGCTTCGACTTTCGCTTTCTCTCCAGAAAAAGGAATCGTTTACTTGCTCGTCTGCGGGCGACCGCATCCGTGGCAATTGACGGCGATCGAGAAAGCGCACCTAGCTGTGACGAACATGATTCATCCAGGAGCGAGGCTTTGAGCGAGAACGCCGGTGGCAATGAGACTGATGGAAAAGGAACTTTAGGCCTTTCCGAAGCTTCCAACGAGCGTCGTAAAGGGACCGTTTACATCATCTCGGACGGCACGGGCGAAACGGCCGCAACCATGACTCGAGCGGCGCTGGTTCAATACGATCATGTCGACATCAACATCGTCCGGTGCAAAAACGTGCGTAGCGAAGCGCAGATGGAATCGGTCATCAACGAAGCTTTCGAAAAGCAAGGGATCATCTTGCATACTTTCGTAAGCCCTAGCATGCGTCAGAAGATTACGGAACTCTCAAGCGGAAAAGGTTTGATGAGTGTGGATCTACTCGGACCACTTCTGAATTCGCTCGATCGCTATTTCGGTGTAGCAGGTGAAGGAGAGGCCGGTCTCTTGCGGACCGTTGATGATCGATATTTCCGGCGGATTGAAGCGATCGAATACACGGTTAAGCACGATGATGGAAAAAGTCTTTCGGATCTCAATCAAGCCGACATTATTTTGGTGGGCGTGAGCCGAACTTCGAAAACTCCGCTCTCGATTTTCCTTTCGCATAAGGGTTGGAAAGTCGCGAACATCCCGCTGGTCATCGATACGCCGCTTCCCGAGGAAATCGCTAGTGTCGATCAGCGAAAGATCGTGGGTTTGATTATCGATACTGATTCGCTCATGCGAATTCGTCGCAATCGGCTCGAGAAGTTCGGCACCGATCCGGGTGGAGAATACGCGAGCCTCAACTACATCGAAAAAGAAATCCAGTATGCACAGGAAATCTTCCGCAAGAATCGGCGCTGGCCCGTTTTCAACGTCACCGAGCGTGCGCTTGAAGAAACAGCGGCCGAGATCACGCGGATCATCGTCGCGCGCATGGGCCTCCCGGATAAATTCCTCTTCTAGTCCAGCTTGAGCGGCGGAAGGCCGAAGTTCGCGCGCGTGGCGATGAAGATGACTTGGTCTTCCCATTTTCCGTTCTGATAAAAATAGTGCCGTCGAATCCCTTCTCTTTTCATACCGACGGCACGTGCGAGACCAATCGAAGCTTTATTATCAAGATCGATAACGGCTTCGAGTCGGTTCAACTTCAAATCAACGAGTGCGTTTTTGATCATGGCGCTGACGGCTTCTTTCGCGAAGCCTTTTCGCCAGTACCGGTTATCGATACGGTAGCCGAGATTCGCGACTTGGATCGAATCGCGAATCAAAACCGTAACGTCGACGAATCCAATAAACTGATTGTGTTTTTCAATGAAGATAGGCCAAACGAAGTGGCCCTTGTCGACAGCCTTCTCTTGTCGACGTTTGATCTGCGCGAAAACTTGGCGAGTGAACTTCTGCCCAGGGGGCGCCTCCCAGTCTTGCGGGGTTTTCTTAGGCAGAGCCGTCGAAAGAACATCGCGCCAAGTGGAAAAATCCGTTTCGCGATAAGGACGCAGTACGAGTCGGCGCGTTTGGTAGGTTTTTCTCTTCAACGTGAGTTTCATCTTCTGATCTCCGCTCCCGGCAATTCAGTTCCATTCAGTTGAATTCGATGAGGTCTCGACTTTCATCGAGCAAAGCGTGAAACGCCTTTGTAGATTTTTGAAAGAACTTCATTCCTCGAGGTCCACAGCGCCAATTTATGTCATCGTGAGATGGCCCTGATCTTGTATAGCTCGTGTATAGACAAGATGGCATTCGTAATCAAAGCGGCTTCCAAAATTTGGCGCCGACAGGGGGTTCAGAATGAACAATATGAAATGGCTTGCCACATCGCTCGTCGCGGCAGCAGCACTCGTAGCACTCGCTGAGTCAGCGCAAGCAGCTCCGTTGAAGTCGATTGATCAGGCCCGCACGATCGCGTGCGCACATGCCCTGCAAGAAGGCTTCGAGCTCAATGCGACTTGCGAGAAGGCGATGCCCGAAGTTACCCACGAAGATCAACGTGCATACTACTTCAACGGCACGGATAAAGATGGCGCTTGCTTCATCGAAGTGCGCGTCAGCAAATCCTCGCGTCGCGCGTCTTCGGAAGTCGAGTGCATCTGAAGTGCATCTGAAGTGCTTCTGAAGTGCTTCTGGGCTAAAGCTCTTAAAGGGCACCGATTGAGATGTGAATCGCCCAAGGTGATTCGTAGTTATCACCTTGACCGTTGACCCCGACGTTGATGAGACGTCGATCGAGTTTGTAACCAAACTCGAAGTTTGCGGGTCCAACAGGAGTGATGAACCTCAAGCCTACGCCAACCGAGTCGCGGTAAGGATCCGGCTGATAGAAGTTCGGCTGGTTCACGAACACCGCTCCGCCATCGTAGAAAATCGTTCCACCTAAAGATCCGTAAATCGGGAACCACAGCTCCGTCTTGATTAAGCCGAAATAGCTGTCTCCCGTGACGATAAAGTCTTCGATGCGCGAGCCGAGATCTAAAGGGTTCGGCACCCGCTCGTTATCATTACTCACGTCAAAACCGCGAATTGTAGAGCGACCACCTAAGAAGAAGGCTTCGCTGGCCGGTACGCCTGAGCGAGGTTTCGAACTTAAGTTTGCGAGATAACCGCTGCGGAACTGGTTCACCCAGGTCAGATCCCGTCGTTTGAGAATGGGCTGGTAATGGGTGATCGAGCCCGTCGATTTCACGAAGTGAATCGTCGTCGCGGAGTCATCAGAACTCCCTAGTAGGGGATCCGAGTACTCGAAGTTCAACGTGGTGTAGAGACCCTTTGTTGGGTTGAACGCGTCATCACGGAAATCGAATTCAATGAGTGGGCCCACTTTTGCGATGTTCTGCACTTTTGTCGTTTGGTAGTCGAGTCGACGGAAGTACCTTTCGTTCGAAAGGCTGTAAGCGGTAAAGCTTAAGCGAATGTTTCGCGTGATGTCGCGATCAAGTAAAAAGCCTATGGAGTTCGCTTCCCGAATCACAGCACTCTCGTTAAAGGGAAGGCTAAAGAGTTGTTGTTCTCGAACCAGGGTCACGCGGCCGCGATTACGATCGCCGAAAACGTAGGGCTCAAGATAACTCAGCGTTGCGATGTGTTCGACGTAAGAAACGTTTGGATCCGTTGAATACTTCGGATCGACGCGCAGACTTACGCCACGGCCAGTACCCCAGAGATTTCGGTAGGAAAGTCCGATGGCCCCGCGAATGGTCAGGTAATCGCGTTCGTTCGTTACGCCAGCACGGGTCAGGACGAGACCCGGGTTCTTCTCGCTGACTTCGATAATCACGTTTCGCTCGGCTACGCTTGTTCCGTCTTCGATCGTTCTTAGCGTTACGTTTGAGAAGTGATCAAGCTTCTGGAGCCGGAAGATCGATTCATCGATTTTTTCAGGCGTCAGGATATCGCCGACTTTGAAGGCGAGTTCACGTTGAATGACGTAATCTTTTGTGAACGTGTTTCCTTGAGTCATCACGGAGCCGACACGCACGCGCGGCCCCTCGTAAATCTGCAGCTCTACCGTAGCTTGCGTGTTCGTGTCGTTGTAAGTGACGATGCGATTTTGCTCGCCTTCGTTTTTGATCCGCATCTCGAGAAAGCCCTCGGAGCGATAAAATCCTTTGAGGATCTGCAGACTTTCTTCAAGCTCGCTCAGACCGAGCGCTGCGCCCGTTTTGATTTTCAGAAGCTCAAGGATCTGTGCCTTCGGGAAGGAATCGACACCCTCAAGCCGAATCTGCCGAACTTGGGTGAGCGGGCCCTCATCGAGCGCAATTGAGATTTCTACCGTTCGTTTGTCTCGCGAGAACTCTGAACGTTGCGATTGGATGCGCGCGCGCAGATACCCTTGATTCTGCAATTCCGTGATGAGTCTCTTCGTCGACTCTTCCACATCCTTGCGGTTGTAGAATCCTTTGCTCATGAAGTCGGCGTTGGAAGCCTTGATGAACTGAGCGTAGTAAGATTCAGGCCGTGAAATGTTTCCGGTTACCTCGATCGCCTTGATGCGAACGCGGGGGAATTCCTTGATATCAAAACGGATTTTGAGTCGATGATCCTTTTCGTTGAGCTTTTCTGTGTAAGTGACTTCGACGTTGGCGTAGCCCACGTTTTGGTACATGCGGCGGATCTTGTCGGCCATGTCAGGCGCGGGGCTCGAGATGACGCCAGCAAGCTTCTCTTCTTCGAGAGCCTGGATGATCGTGTCGTCGTAAAAGTACTGATTCCCCGTGAATTCAAAATCGATCTTCCAAGGGTTTTCGATGACGTAAGTTAGCTTCGCGGCCGTACGATCGGGGCTGTACGAGATGGAAGGTGCCGAGAGGCGTGCCGTAAAGTAACGATTCTTCTGCAAGTATTCGCCCACGCGCTTCTGGAACTCGAGGAGTTCATCTTCAGTGAGAATCTTGCCCTTCAGACGGCGCGACATCTTCCCGAGATCGCGGTTGAGTTCTGGACTTTGCGTATCGATAACGATCTCGTTCATGCGAACGGGGGCACCTTCCCTGATCGCAACCGAGATGACGACTTCGCCCTCGTTGGGAAGATCAAAATCGATTTCAACTTTAGCGTTGTGGTAACCGAGGCCTTCGTACGTGCGGCGCAGCTCTTCTGCGGCTGCGAGCAAGTTCTTTCGCTCGAAGGTTTGGCCCCGGGCAAGTCCGAGCATTTTGAGGATGGCGCTTTCCGAAAGCGACTCGTTCCCGCTGATTCGGATATCTTGAATTTGCCGCAAAACCGTGGCGACGAGGACCGTTTCGGTTGCGCCGTTAGCGAGCTCGCGTTCGACGACTTCAACGTTTGAGAACTGACCCGTTTTGAATAGAAAACGTACGACTTCATCAATCTCGGCAAGTGAGATTTCGCGCTCAAAAACGAATGGGAAACGCTTTTTGATTTGCGGAGCCATCGTTGTAGGTACGCCATTGAACTTCAAAACGCGACCAGCGCGAGCTTCCGCCTGAGGCGGAGCGCCGAGAAGAAAAGAAGTGATGAGCGCCAAAGACGTGGCGACTGCGGCCGATTTTTTCATTCGTCTCACTTGAACTCGAATTTGTACTCGAGGTCTAGTCCGAACGTGTTCGGATCTTTGTTGAGCTTCTTAGTTGCGTCGTTGATCTCCGTGTCTCCGCGTGATTGCCAGCTGAAAACACTTGAGAACTTGTCGTTGAATTTATAGCGAAGTTCGGCTTCGGTCCCGCGGGATTTTCCTAGAGACTGACTTGCCGAAACGTTCACCTTTTGCATGAATTGACGGCTCACGATGATTTTTTGAACGGCCGTAGCTTCATCAAAGCCAGGGGCAAACTGCACGTCAAAGCCGAAGCGGTCTTTGATCTCTTTGGAGATCGGGTTGTTCTTGAGAGCTGTCGAGCCGATCTGTAGGCCCGTCTGGGTCCCTTGCTCGCTGGATCCTACTTTCGACGTCAGAGCCGTGTCCGTAGCGCCGAGTGCGAGAAGCGAGATGATGTCTTTTTCCGGAAGCGGCGGGACGCTTGTGAGACTGATATCCGGCTTCGGCGAAGCTTGTCCTTGAACGAGGAGGGTTACGTCGTAATCTTGAACCCGCGATCGAGCCGAGATGAAGAGCCTAGGATTCACATCGGTCGGATCCGTCAGCTGAATCGATGCGGTGTCGACTTCGAAAGGAGTGTCTTTGAAGTAGATCTTCGTCTCGCGGTCCATCGCGATGTTCCCGAGCATCGAGGGTTTGGCGGGATTCCCTTTTACGGTGAGTTCACCGGTTACGCGCCCATCGACGAGCTCGTTTTTCACCTGAACGCCTTTTTGGAAATTGACCGCAAGATCTAAGTTGATCGGGACGAAACGTTCTTGAAGGAGAAGTTCGGGCAAAAACTGATCGCGCCTTACACTGGCTGCATCGGTTGCGTCGCCGCCGAACTCCTTAGTCACTAAACCTTCTTTGACGTCGTAGTCGATCTTCAACGTGAACGGGAACCAATTGCCGGTGAAGGCGAGATTTCCGGAGCCGGTCGTCCGCACTTTTTCGGGAACGTTAAGTGTGACCTTTTCAAAAGTTCCCGAAACGTTGACCGGCGTGTTTTTCGATCCTTTGAGTTCCATTGCACCCGAACCGCTCACGCGGCCGCCACCAAACTCAGCCTTCACCGTATTGAAGAGAATTTTGCGTTGGTTAAAGAGCAAATCGATTTGGATGTCTTCGATCGGGTGGGGGAATTCGAAAAATTTGAGGTAGCCCTTATCGACATATGCGGAACCTAAAAGCTCGTTGGTCTCGGGTCCGCCGCGCCAGTTGAAGGCGAAGGAAACGAGTCCACGCAGATCTTCGAAGAAAGGTGCAACCAACGCCGCGATCGAGAGATCAAGCTTGCCGTTGACCTGAAGATCAAGTTTTGACGTCGGCTTTTCTTTTTCGGTGACGCGTAGGAAGAGGTTTTCCCCAGCAAGGTCAAACTTATCGACCTTCACTTGCCCGTTGCGCATCCGGAGCGAGACGGGCTCTGTGTTCTTGATCGACATCGAGCCGCGTGCAAGGGAGAATTTATCAAAGCGCACCGTTCCGGTCGCGTTCCAGAATCCACCAGTCGGTGCACTGAGATCGATCGTGGACGTGAGGCGACCTTCGTAGTCTTTTCTTGAGCCAGGTCCCGCGATCGCGGCAAAGAGCGGAGCGAAGTTCCATTCCTGCGAAGTCGCTTTGAGCGAGAATGGAGCATTCGGCTCGTAAGGGATCACGAACGAAGCGCGAACAACATCACCTAAGAAGACGCCGTTACCTTCGAGTGTGCGTTTGGCGAACTTGAGTTGGAAGTCCGAGTCTGCAACAGCTTGGTCACCCACGGAGGTTTTGGTGAGACGACCTTTTAAGTTCGCATCAGGCGCAAGCACGGGGCCATTGAGATCCATGTCGAAGTCGACAAGGCCTGAGAGGTTGAGTCCCGTCGAGGCCACGATGACCGAGTCTTCAAGTTTGAACCCACGACCTTGAATCGCCGTTTTTATCGTTCCGTCGGGATGCCCGGTGCCGGTGAGGTTCATCACGGAAGTTCCCTTGAGAACTTGGACGCGCTCGGCTTTCACTTCGCCGCCTATGGATTTCACATCGAAGTTGGCTTGGTCAAACGTTTCGCCGGCAACGGATCCCCGGAAGAGGCTCGATTTCAGATCGTACGAAAGCAAATTCAACGCAAGCGGCCCTGATGCTTTTACGGTCGCTTGCCCCGTGCCGTGAACGGCAAAAGGAAGCTTCACGAGTCGCGAAAACACTTTCATCAAATCGCGGGCGTCGTAAAAGGGGACGCGACCCGCAATCGAGATTTCCTTTTTGGGAAGATCGAGCTTAACGTCGCCGTTGTAGCGTGAAACCGAGTAGTATCCGTTGATGGCGTTAAAGCCGAGTTGACCAGCTTTGTACGACATCTTGGATTTGGCATTCCCGAGCCAGAAATCCTCGAGCCACATGTCGGTGCCTTCGATGTCGAGATCGATCGTGGCCCAATCGCTCGTACCTTCCGTCATGCCTTTGATCTTCGCCGCACCTTCTAGCTTCAAATCGGCTAAGTTCGCGACGTCGCGGAGTTCAACCCGATCACCCTCATAAGCGATTTTAAATCCCGTTTCGTAACCGATCGTGCCGCTTGAGCGTCCGCGCGAATTCGGCATCGCAAGTTCGGTCGCGTACGCGACTTTCTCTTTGTCGATGGTGAACTCTCCATTAGCGTTGAACTCGCGAAGAGCGACGATCGTGCTTCGACTTGCCATTGAATCACGAATAAGCAAGTTCGCGCCTTGGGCCTGGCCCTGGCAGCGAATGAAGAACTGCGGCGTGAAGGTGCCACGGCAAGGCGTTTCACCGGAAACTTGCAGATGAACAGGGATCGCTCCGATTCCGAGAGCTTTCAAAAGCTCGTGGAGCTGAACGTTCGCAATGTTCAACTTCGTCGTCATCGAAGTCTCATCGCCCTCTTTCTCTGCCAGTTTGATTTGCGTATCAGTGAGCGTTCCTTGTCCCGACGGATGATCGAGAACAACTTTCGGGAACTTCATTTCTTTTTCGGTCAACGTGCCGGCCGTCTCGATGCGATCTAAAAGGAACTTTTCAATTTGCAAAGCTTCGGTACGCGCCTTCAAATCCATCGCGAGGGGTTTGTTCGCACTGCGAACGACTTTCGCTTCAGCGTACGCGCGCCCTTTGAGCGCCGGAATTTTTGCAAGATCCTTGAACGTCTTCGTCGCCCAGTTTCGCATCGAATCGAGGTGGAGTTCGCTCTTTGCTTCGACGTTGATTTCCTTGAAGTCGAGCTTTTCGACATTGCCTTTCAACGATCCTGAAGCGGTGAGGTAGGAATCACCTCGCCGAACTTTGAAATCGGCAAGCTCGAACGATTCGGGTGATGCGATGGCCGCACCCTCTAGTTCGACCCGCAAGGCCGACTTGACTTCATCCGTGCGAATTTGGACCGAACCCGAATCAATATCGAGCGCAATGATGCCGCCGCGACGTTTCTCAACCGCGAGGGTGACGTCGTCGATCGAGAGATCCATGCGCGGATCTTTGAGCTGAAGTTGAACGCTCGTGTTTCTGATCTCAACTTCGTTCACCGGGACTTGGTTGATGAGGTTGAAGAGTCCCTCAAGCGGCGAGCCCGCTTTCTTTTTCGAGGGAGGAACAACCGCGCTCACGCGAGCGCCTTCAATTTCAAGACTCGTCAGGCGCAGGCGGCCGTTGATCAGCTGCCAAGGCGAGATCGAGACGTTGATCATTTCAAACGATGCGGAATCGAGGATTTTTTTGAAATCTTCTTTAGGCAAGATTTCAACGCGCTCAAACTTCGCTCCGAGCGGGAAGAAGTGAACGTCGACCTTTCCGGGCAGGATACGCACCGGAAGGTGATCGCGACTGGCTTGTTCGATCTTCACCAAGATGAAGGAACGAATCTTCGGCGTCTGCGAGCTGATCAGAAAGCCGGATAGAAAGCAGATTCCGGCGCCGAGCGAAATTTTGAGAGCAAGCATCCGGGTGATCTTCAAACATCACCTCCGGACCAGTCCATCAGGAGCGATTGAGCGGACTTATACTGTGGGCGAATCCGCACGAGGCTTCGCAGAAGGTCAACGGCCATCGGAGTTTGTCCAAGTCCATGAAGGGCGCGTGCACGAGCGTAGACGGCCGCAAACGCCGCTTCGGGTTCGCCGGCGTAAACGATCTCGAGGCGCGAGACTTCATCAAGCGCATTGACGAACTGCCGTGCGTGGATCATCAACTCAAGACGCAACCAATCGGTGGCGGGGCTTGAGTCCGCGAGATTTAAAAGTTCAATAGCTTCGGCGTTGAAATCCATCAAATGAAGGCTGATCGCAAGATCGTACGCGATCTGGGGATCACCTTTGGCGATCTCGCCCGCGCGTTCAACGATCATCGCCTTAGCGCTCATTTGCTCGGGCGGAAGGCGCTCAAGCTTCCAACGTAAGTTCCATGCGACGTCGCCGGTTGCATCCGTCACGGAAGTTGATTTTGCTACGATCTCACGCGCCCAGCGAAGCTCGAGGGCTTCTTTCTCGGCCTTGATATCGGCCTCTTCGGGAAAGAGCGCCTGAATTTCGTCGATCACTTGCGCTTGTTGTTCGTGCATCCGGTGAGAACGCATGAACTCAAGTTTGTCCATGAGCGCTTGCTTGCGGGCTTGGAGATCTTCTGTCCGCTTCTTGTTGAGCGAATTTCGTTTTTCCGAGAACGCTCGGCTAAACAAATCGAGTTGGCGAGATTGAAGGAACTGCGGCAAAGCTTCCTGCAGCTCGGCCGCGTCAAAGAGCGCTTGAAGTTCAAACTCGTCTGGTTTAATTCCCGCTCGTCCCAGGCATTCCGCGAACTGTGCCCACGGGAGCTTCGATCCAGATTTGATGAGATGCACGATTTCGCCAAGAAGCAGGGGATAGAGGCCTGCGGCGACAAGAAACTGCGCGCAGTCGATCTGCTCTTGTTCGTTTAACAAATGGCGGCGCCAACGCTGGAGAAGATTCTCCGCGACAAGTACGGGATCGCCTTGCTCTCGCAAAAGAGAGCTGATTTCGGCTTCCAGGGTAGAAGGCACTTCAGCGCAACCTCGGTAGGGGTCTCATCGCATCTATTATCTCGAAAGCACAGGGAAAATGGGAGAACTACCGATGCGACCTGGACCCAGTTCAGGATCACTTTTTTGACGCCGTTCACGTTGGTCGCAGGAAGAGTTTGCCGCTGAAGAGTTGAGCAAGCTCGACGCGACTTAGGTCGCGCCGTTTTCGAGCTTCAAAACCATGTGAATGTCGGTGATGGGCTCGCCATGAATGCGAAATAAGTCGGCAACTCGTCCCGTTTCGCGAAAGCCAAACCGCGAATAGAGTCTCTGAGCTGGATGATTATTCGCAAAGACGTAGAGATCGACCCACTCGAGCGACGGAGTTTCGCGAAGCCACTGAAGCGCAAGTTCAATTAACTTTGCACCTAACCCCTGCTTCCGCAGTGGTCTCTCAAGCCCCATCGCGAGTGAAGCGCGGTGCAACGATGTTTTCAAGTAACCGCCACGCAGATCAATATGCCCACGGATGTCGCCGTTCACAAAGACTCCCCATGTGCGTGTCCAGCCGGGTTCGTCTAGCGAGAGCTCCCACTTTTCGCGAAAACGTTCGAGCTCTTTTGGTTTGTTGAGCCGATCGTAACCGTCACTAGGTGTGAAGATAAAGTCGCCGTCGCGACCCGATTCGCCCATGTGGCGCGAGAGATGTTCGAAGTAAGCTTCGGCGTCGGAGGCGGTGAGCAGGCGAATGGAAGATGTCATCGCTCGTAAGATGACACCTTCCTCGCGCCATGGTCACTGCAAAAGATTTGCGACGGGCGATGTCTCACGGTCTTTCCGAAAGACTTCTACAGTCCTTACGAAATCAAATTTGCTCTCGGCCACGTGGCAAGTGATGCAGAGACCAACTTTTCCTTGGCGGGAGTTGTACGTGTACTTGTCTCCATTTCGATCTGCAAACGCGTAAGCCCAGTCGTTGTTCGCAGGATCGTAGCCCGGATTCATCTTGCGCATGAAGTACACACGACGCGCACGAGTGGCAGGGGTTGAGCTGTCCTCAACCACGGCTTTTGCAATCAAGCTTCCCGGCGCAAACGAGATGGATTCGATGTCTTGTGTTTCATAGGCGGGCCTTGCGAGTTGGTTAAAGTAAACACGAACCGTTTGACCCTGATGCCCTTCGCTCGGGAACGCACGATCGCCCTCGGTCACGGGATTCCAGGTTAGAAACTCTTTCAGGAGCGATTCGGGAAAAAGAGCTGCCGCGGGATCGACTTCCGAGCTGGGCTGCTCCGCCGTTTCCGACTGAACTTCCGATTGCGCCTCTGACGGCGACGAACAAGCAACGATTCCATAGGTTGTGGCGAGAACGAGGGTGGCGAGTAAATTTCGGACCATGACAAAGCTCCTTGTTAAAAAACAACAGTAGCTTCGTACTTCGGGGGGCGCGCTCATCGCTAGGTTAGACTTCCTTGATCTCGCGATAAGGGAAAAAGAAAACGGCTTCCTTTTGGGAAGCCGCCTTCATCTTGACCGAGCAGGGTCTAGGAGCGACCACGATCGGGTCGCTGCTCATTACTTACTTGTTAACTCGTTCGACGTAATCGCCCGTGCGGGTATCAACTTTCAGCATATCGCCTTCGCTGATGTGCATGGGAACGTGAACGACGTAGCCAGTTTCGAGTTCGGCAGGCTTCGTTGCGCCAGTTACGGTGTTGCCTTTGAAGTTCGGGTCCGTCTTAACAACTTTCAAGACAACCGAATTCGGACAATCAACGCCGATCGCTTTTCCGTTGAACGTCATGATGACGCAATCAAGGTTCTCGATCAGGAAGTTCTTCGCGTCACCAACGTCGTCTTCGTTCAGCGTGATTTGCTCGAAGTTCGATTGGTTCATGAAGTTGTAACCGTTGTCATCTTTGTAGAGGAACTGCATCTCGACCGTCGAGACATCCGCTACTTCAAACTTTTCACCTTGCTTGAACGTGTATTCACGGTTTTGGCCGGTGATCAGGTTCCTTAGTTTGCAACGTGTGAATTGGTTCCCTTTGCCGGGCTTCACGTGTTGGAAGTCAGTAACGGTGTACGGCTGACCTTCATAAAGAAGCTTTAAGCCTTTTTTGAAATCAGAAAGCTGATACATAATGTCCTTTAGCCAAAAAGCAAAAAAGAAAAGCAACCCGTGCCGTTGCTCTATGATCTTTGAAGTTTCAAGTTATCTGAGATTTGAAGCTCATGGTCAACCCCTGAGCCCGCTAAGCACGGCGCTCGCTGATTCGACGCAATAAAGTCTGGAGAACCTGCATTTTACGCGCAACTTCCGGATCGGGCAGAGCCTGGGACGCAGGTTCGATCGCCCCATCGACTTCCATCTCGGCTGGCTCTTCGTAAGCTTGGGTTCGCTTTGCGAGAAGCCCGATTCGTTTATCGAGTTCAGGGGTCGGTCCGAGCTTGTCTCGCGCATCTTTCAAAACCCGTAGAGCTTTCTCGGGCTCGCCACGGATCGTAAATGCATCAGCAAGGCTGATCGCTCGGTCCAATTCCTTCGTTCGCCACTCGGCCGTGAGAGCTTGCACGGCATCATTCGGTGCGCGTGACTCCGCCAATTCGGGTTCGATCGGTTCGGCGGGTTCCGCTTGGAAAACCGGGCGCATTTTGAAGAGCTCGTCGTCGTATTCGTCGGCCGAGAGGAATTCCCATTTGCGCACGGCTTTGAGTGCTTTTTCATCGTTGGGATTGAGAAACAAAACCATCTTGAAAGCGCGAAGAGCGTCTTTCGGACGACGGAGCTCAAGCAAGATTTCGCCAAGGAGCGAGTGAGCGAGAAGATTATCTGGCGAGAGTTCCACCGCTTTTTCAAGCTGCGTCAGCGCTTTCTCTTTTTCGTTTTTCTCAACGAGGATTTTGGCAAAAGCCACGCGCCCACCGGCGAACTCGGGATGAAGCTGCACGCCTTTTGAGCAGATGCGATTGGCCTCATCGAGAAGGCCCATTTGGCGATAAGCTTCCGCAAGTGGCGCGAAGATCCGCGACTTTGGATTCTTCTCGTACTCGATCTGGTATCGCTCGATAAATTCTGGAGAAATTGCGGCCATCGCCGTTTATTGTGGCAGCTCTTCAGAACCTACTCAAACCCTTTCCAGCTTGAAATCTAGGTCCAGGCGAGGTTCAATTGATCGTTTAATGGAGCCAAATCTGCGACGAAGTTCAGGAGCCTACGCGTGAAGGTCGTTTTGGGGATCGATCCTGGAAGCCTCTTCACCGGCTTCGGCGCCGTCCGGACGGATGGACAGCGGGTTGAGCTCGTCAGCTGCGGCATCATCGCGCCGCCGGCGACACTCCCTTTTAACGAGCGGATCGGGATCATCTCGGAAGAATTCGACGTTCTGCTTGAGAAACTCCGACCTGATGTGACCGTTATCGAAAAAGTTTTCTTGGGAAAAAACGCCGACAGTGCCTTCAAGCTCGGCCATGCTCGCGGAGTTGCCGTTGCCGCGGCCGTGCGTTCTGGATGTGCGATCGCGGAGTACGCGGCGCGGGCTGTGAAAAAAGGCATCACGGGGAGTGGCGCTTCAAGCAAAGAGCAAGTGCAGCTGATTTTGTTTGCGGCACTCGGACTTAAAGGCCGTGCGCAAGCGGATGCCAGTGATGCTTTAGCACTTGCGTTTTATCATGCGCGCAATCTTGAAGTGCAGACGCATGTGGCGCGGCAGCGGCCAGTTACCCAGAAGAGCAAGTTGAGTAAAACGAGACAGAAAGCGGAACTGGAGGGGCAGTGATCGGTTATCTGCGAGGGCAAATCAAAGAGCGGAGCGAAGAGGCGATCACGCTCGACGTTCAGGGTGTGGGGTACGAGCTTCATTGCTCGACCAATACGCTCGATGATCTTTTTGAACTCGAGAACGCCGCCGGTGACGTGCAGCTCTGGGTGCAAACGCACGTGCGCGAAGACGCGATCACGCTTTTTGGCTTTTCGACGTCGCTCGAAAAACGCATGTTCCTCTCGCTCCTCAAGGTGAATGGAGTTGGACCCAAGATGGCGCTCAAGATTCTTTCGGGCGCGCGCCTTGAGCAGCTCTCGAATATGATCGAAGCGGGTGACGTGAAGAGTTTGTCGAACCTCCCGAAAGTCGGAAAGAAAACGGCTGAGCAACTCATCCTCGCGCTCAAGGGTAAACTTGTGCTCGCACCCGAAAGTGAGCCGAAAAAAACTTCTGGCAAACGCGCGGCCGGCCAACAACCAGCGCTCCCTCGTTTCACGGGAGCGAGAGCCGATGTGCTCTCGGCCTTGGTGAATCTCGGCTTCCGTTTACAAGATGCCGAGCGAGTGGTGGCGGATCTCCCAGAAGACATCGAAATCCAACAAGGTGTGCGCCAAGGTCTGCAGGCGCTTTCGGGTTCTTTCTGAGAACTTTCTTAGAAGTTGGGAATAGAGGTAGCTCATGGAAACACTAAAAGAAAAATCCTCGAAGAAAAAATCCGCATCAAAGGCGACGTCCAAGTACACGCGAGAGATTTCGTTTGAGCCGGCCGACGCTGTGGAAGAAGCTCCGCGCGTAGTTGACGGCCACAAGCGCGATGGTGAAGCCGCCTGGGAGCAGAGTTTGCGCCCGCAACGGTTCGACGATTACGCAGGTCAGACGCGCGTGAAGGAGAAGCTCAAAGTCTTTGTCGAAGCCGCGAAAGGGCGCGATGAAGCACTCGATCATATTCTTATCAGTGGGCCTCCCGGCCTCGGGAAGACAACGCTCGCAACGATCATCGCAAACGAGATGGGCGTCGACATCAAGACGACTTCGGGCCCTGCGCTCGATAAGAAAGGTGATCTTGCCGCCATCTTGACGGGTTTGAAGCCAAATTCCGTTTTGTTTATCGACGAGATCCATCGTCTCAATCGCGTCGTCGAAGAATATCTCTACAGCGCGATGGAAGATTACTACATCGATATCGTGACGGGTGAAGGCCTCGGCGCACGTTCGATGAAGTTTCAGCTCGTGCCCTTCACGTTGATCGGAGCAACGACGCGCGCAGGGTTGCTGAATGCACCGTTTCGCGATCGTTTTGGCATCGTGGAGCGACTTTCGTTCTACGATCGTCCGACTCTCACTTCGATCCTCATGCGCTCCGCTGAGCTCTTGGGAACGAAGATCAACGAAGGTGGCGCAGGTGAAATCGCCAAGCGCTGTCGCGGAACTCCGCGGATTGCGAACCGCTTGTTGAAGCGCGTGCGCGATTACGCGCAGGTCAAAGGGAACGGAGTGATCACCGAAGATCTCGCGAACTACGCGCTCGATCAGCTCGAAGTCGATCATCTCGGACTCGACGACATGGACCGTAAGATTCTCTCGCTCATTCACGAAAAATTCGCGGGTGGCCCGGTCGGGATCGAAACGCTTTCGGCAGCGCTCAGCGAGGAGAAGGACACGCTCGAAGAAGTCTATGAGCCATTCCTCATCCAAGAGGGACTGCTTCAAAAGACCCCGCGCGGCCGCATCGTCACCGCTCTCGCGAAAGAGCATCTCGAAGGCTTAAGCCAATAAAAAAAGCGGCCCTTTCGGAGCCGCTTTTCCTACCGTCTTCTTTGAAGAGCGAAATTAGTTTTGAACTTGTGCCTGAAATTGCGCCTGAAATTGCGCCTGAAATTGTACGTCGATCAAACCGTTGAAGGCTTTTTTGAAGCCTCCAAGCGAGAGGCCGTCGCCCGTCTGGCTCACGCATTCCAGCGTAAACGCCGCGCCTGCGAACGAGACACGCGTGTGCCGGTAACCCGATTTGAATCCTTCTTCGATCTTTGCGGCTTGGAGAGCCTGACCATCAGCGAATGACGCTTTCCCTTGTCCCACTGGTCCGACCATGCATCGAATCTCGGTTTCAACGAGAAGCGATTCCGGAAGATCGTAAACACGTCCATCGATGACGAACATGAGCCCAGGCTTACTTGCGACTCGTTGAAGTTCCTTCGCGTTAATCACCTTCATCGAAAGGCGGCTGGCTTCAACTTTGGAGAGAGGTGTCGTGTCCGATACGTCTTTTGCTTCGGGAATTTTAGCGCCGTCGCCGTGAAGTTCGCGGACACTTTTGCAAAGGTCGGCGAAGTCATCCGTCTTGGCGCTTTGACCGATAGCGGGAACGTTACAAACGTGAGCCGGGAAAGTCTTTTCAAGCTTCTCGCAAGCGGCGAATGCTTCGGGAACGTTCGGCGGCAACTCGCCGACTTTGGCGTAATTCGCGATGATGTTGATCTGATTCGCTGCCGCTACGTAATCCATAACGAACGCTTCGGTGCAGGCGGGGATCTCGAGCGGAGCTGGTGGAGCTGCCTGGAAGAGACTGGTCGTTAAACCCAGAACCGTGCTGTTCACGGACTTCAGTTCAAACGATTTTTGAGAAGCTTGAGCTTCTGAAAAACCAACCGCGAGAACCAAAGAGGTGATCAAAATCAAATGCATCGAGCCCACCTTGTTGTGCCATGTGGATGAGGTTCCGGATGTTTACGCGATTGACCAAAGGCCCGCAAGGAGAATGGTCCTCGTGCCAGCGTCAGACTGTATTTCGTTCAGCCAAACTTACACGCGCATCAAGGCAGGGAGCAGGAGTAACTTGTCTTCGAATAAAATGTGCTTGGGGTGTCGAGCGAGCAATGCTTGAAGTAGAACTGGAAATCGTTTGCGCGCCGGACTTTTTGTTCCTTGCTGTAAGTGAAACCATCAGCAGCGTAGGCGGCGCTGTGAGGACGCGCGGATTCAGCGGCCCCTTCCGGTTCAGTCCCCAATCGGGTTTCGGTGCTGGCACAACCAGAAGCGGTGAGACAGGCCCAGGCTCCGGCACAAAGACCGGCCCTCAATCCGAGACGGGAAAATGATGTGGATCGATTCTTCAGCGGCATCTTCACTCTCTTCGGCTCGCTTCCTTTTTTGATAAACCAAGAACTCCTGCAGGGATAGGGTGTGTTGCTTCTTTTCCACAGGCGCAGTGACCTTTTTGCAACGCTTTTGCGAGAAGACGACGGATTCTATGGGTGCCCGACCAAAATCCTGTTTCCGCCTTTGGATAAAATCCATAGTTATTCTGATAACTTATGATCTATGGTCCGGCGTGAGGGTTGGAACCTACCCAATACGATTCGTGGCCCAATTCTTGCCTCTTCCTTCAGTAAGTTCGTGTTTACCGAACGATGGGAAAGGCAATCCTCCATGTTTTTGCAGCGAACAATTCGTAAGCCAGTCCGAATCGATGGCATTGGTCTCCACACTGGCGCACCGGCTTCGTTAACTTTCCGGCCCGCTCCTGCGAACACTGGAATCTACGTTGTTCGCAGTGACCTTCCCGGAGCCCCCCATATTCATGTCAGTGCCGAACATGTTCGCGCAACGCAACTTGCGACGGTCTTAGGTGGTGCTGCGTTTTCAGTTTCGACGGTTGAGCATTGTTTGTCTTCACTCGCGGCTCTTCGCATCGATAATCTCCTCATTGAACTTTCGGGCCCCGAAATCCCGATCGGGGACGGAAGCGCCGCCGTGTTCATGGAAGGCCTTCTGGCCGCCGGCTTGATCGATCAAGACGAGCCCCGTAAGTACGCTTACATCACGCAGCCCATCTTTTACGGCGACGGCGATAAGCATGCGTACGTTGTGCCTTATAACGGCCTGCGGATCACCGTAACGATTGATTTTGCGCATCCCTCGATTGGCCGCCAACAATTAGATCTCGATATCAATGAAACGACGTTCGCGAGAGACCTCGCCCGCGCCCGCACGTTCGGATTTTTGAAGGACGTTGAAGCCATGCGCGCCAAGGGTCTTGCGCGCGGCGGAAGCCTTGAGAATGCCGTTGTCCTTGATCACGACTCGGTAATAAATCCTGAAGGACTTCGATTTGCTGATGAGTTCGTTCGCCACAAAATGCTCGACGCCCTTGGAGACTTGGTGACGCTCGGGATGCCCTTGATGGGGCATGTCGTGCTCTACAAAGCTGGTCACGATGTGATGAACCGATTAGTTAGAAAAATTCTGGAATCTAGCGATGCCTATCGCCGTGTAGAGTTAGGCGCATTGGCACCAGAAGATCTCGCCTCAACCTCGTACAACGAGGAGTTCCTGATCGCTTCAGGCAATTCTCCCTTCGCGTCCGCCACAGGTTTGACGCCAACCTTCCGCAACGGCGGCAACCTGCGGTAAAAACCTAGAGTACTTGCATCAGTTCCGAAGTTTTGCTGTGATCGCCCGCGCAGACTCAAAGTGACGCGTGCGCAGCAGCTGGCTTGATTCTCCGTCTGGTCCGCCATGCGCTTGCCGATCGGCCCACCCAAGGGCCCGCCCAAATGGCCATCAGAGAGGAATTGAAGCATGATCATCGGCGTCCCGAAGGAAATTAAAATCAGTGAAAGCCGCGTCGGTCTTACGGAAGCCGGCGTAAAGCAACTCGTCCAAGAAGGCCATACGGTCTTCGTAGAGAAGGATGCAGGCCTCGGCTCTCGCATTGCGAACGAAGCGTTTGTACAAGCGGGAGGAAAACTCGTCGGCTCCGCAAAAGAACTCTACGCAAAAGCGGACATGATCTGGAAAGTGAAAGAGCCGCTTCCGGATGAATACGAACTCCTTCGTGAAAATCAGATTCTCTATACGTACCTTCACTTGGCGGCTGAACCGAAGCTCACGAAAGTTCTCGCTGAGCGAAAAGTCAAAGCGGTCGCTTACGAAACGATTCAGAATGCGGACGGAAGTTTGCCGCTTCTCACTCCGATGTCGGAAGTTGCCGGCCGCATGGCGACGCAAATCGGTGCTTTCTATCTTCAGAAAGATCACGGCGGAAAAGGCATTCTCCTCGGTGGAGTCACCGGCGTAAAACGCGGCAAAGTGACGATCATCGGCGGCGGGGTCGTAGGTATCAACGCGGCGAAAATGGCGGTTGGCCTCGGCGCGGACGTGACGGTTCTCGATGTGAACCAACGTCGACTTGAGTACCTTGATGACGTTTTCCAAGGGCGGCTTACGGTCCTTCACTCCAACACTTCGAACATCGAGCAGTCGGTGATCGAAAGTGATCTCGTAGTTGGCGGCGTTCTCGTTACCGGTTGGAAAGCGCCGGTGCTCGTGACGAAAGCGATGATCGAGCAAATGCAACCGGGCTCAGTGGTGGTGGACGTTGCCGTTGACCAAGGTGGATGTATCGAGACTTGCCGTCCGACGAGCCACCAAAATCCGACGTACGAAGTGGCTGGCGTTATTCATTACTGCGTTCCGAACATGCCTGGCGTCGTGGCTCGCACATCGACTTACGCGCTCACGAACGCAACTTTCCGCTACGGCTCGATGCTGGCGCAACTTGGCGTGGAAGACGCGATCGCAAAAGATCCTGCGCTCTTTAAAGGACTCAACGTCTACAACGGGCACGTCACTTACGAGCCGGTTGCGAAGAGTTTGAACATGGATTACCGCCCTTATAGCATTTGATTTCGAAGCGGAGATCGCCCCAATCTTCCGTGCGGAGGAGTGCGATCCCAAATGACTTCAAACGATCGGCCACTTCTTTATGAGGGTGGCCGTATTTTTTTGACCGCGCACTCGCAATCGCTTGCCGCAATTGCGGCAAGGATTTCAGAAGTTTTTCCGACGTCGACGTGCGGCTCCCGTGGTGACCAAGTACGAGCAACCGAACTCCGCTCAATCTATCCTCGTTCACGGCCCACGCTTTTTCCTCAGCGTCAGTACTGTCACCCGGCAAAAGAATCGATCGCGCGAGCACAAAAACTCGGCTTGAAGCGTTTGGCGAGGCTCGCTGAGGCTTGAGCCACCGGGCTTTGGACGCTCGCTTCAATTCGGCAAGTTCCGGCTGGACTGTGCTGGCGCACGGGGACAGATCCTTCATGTATTTTTGTTTATACTTTGCGTGGGGACCTGCAGGCCAGTGCGCTACGCACGTGCTCGATAGAGTCTTCTGGGCATGCGGTGCAAATCGAACGTGATCAAGGTCCCAATGACTGAAGCTCATTACATTAGGAACCGTTTGGCAGTGGGGCTTCATTCTCTTTAATGGATTGCGTTCTCCTCCCGCATCGAAATGATGGCAGCTTTCAAGTTGGCGCAAGGTCGCCCACGAACCTTGGCCCACGTTCCAAATGATGAACTCGGTCCTGCCTGACGGATCCACATGAATCTTACGAGCGTAGACGAGATTGAGAGCTAAACAAAAGAGGACGAGACCTACGCGCACGCGAGATCCTTTCGTTCGCGGCGCAAGAGCAGCACGGAAAGAAATGCGAGGTAAACGCAAAGAGCGAGCGTTGGGACCTCACATCGAGCCCATCCTTCCGGTGAAAGACGGCTGGCGAATTGAAGGATGGTGTAGAAGGCATCCCACGCGCGATCAACAAGCGTTGCGCTCGCCGGAAACACGAAGGCAGCGAGGGCGAGAGGAAAAAGCACCCAGCCGAAAACGGGCGCCAGCAGGGTGTTGTAGGCGATTGAAACAGGATGCGGCGTCGCAAGCGGGAGAAGGGCCGGGATCATAAGTAAGTAGACACGCAAATTCGTTAGCCACGAGGTTTCTTCGTTGAGGTGAGCTTGCGTCGGCTTTGCCGCGATCGAGAGCGCGAGGCTTGCGATCCAGCTCATGGAAAGCGAGCGGAGATCGTTTTCAGAGCGACAAAAGGAGAGTGTTGCGAGGCCTGAGGCCGTGATGACTTGGAAGGGCCTCCAGCTTAAGTTGAACGTCTGATTTGATCGTTTCAAAAGAAGCTGGAGAAAAGCACGAAGCACGGGCGGCTGCAGTCGATTCGCAAAAACGAAAACGAGTAAAAGTGGCCAGAGGAGAATCGAGGCACGCGGGATCCTCCTGAGTAAGGCCTGACAGAATGTCTCGAGTAAGATCAAGTGTGAGCCCGAGACGACGATGAGGTGGAGAAGCCCCGTCTGCACCAAGGCGCCCCTCGACTCGCTCCGGAAGGGGAGTGAACTGCCACAAACAATGGCAGCGTAACTTTCGTAGTGACGCCCCTTGGGTGCGAACGAAAGGCACAGCTCATGAACCGGTTCAGAAGCGGTTGCCACCAAATTAGGCATCGCTCTGAGGCCGGCTTGCACGGCAATTGTGTAGAAAACGATAAGAACCAACACCAGCGCCTGTTTGAGCAACCCACGCGCCGAACTCTGTAGCGAAGGGACTCAAGTTAGATCCTGTAAGGCGTCCGAACTGCGGATTTAAGATGTCTGACAGAATAGTGTCAGGATGATCCTAAAAGTTCGAATATATCAGGTATTACGGATACTTATCTCTTGCATTAGTCTTCAGCAATCCGCTGAAACCCTTATCGGATGGCGGGTCTAAGGTCTAGAAGTGAAGTCATTCCACATTCGATGTGGATAAGTATATAGAGATGTTCACATGTTGAGCGCCCATATGGCGGGCAGTTGGAAAGATCGTGGCAGATTTCAGATTCGCATCAAAGAGACGGTCTTAAGACTGGCTTGCAGGTCCGGTGTATTTGCATCGGGGTCTTCATCATCTAACATGAAGAGAACAGGAAGTTTTTATGCATCGAGATGGTCACAAACGGATTTGTGCCCGCATCGAGTCGACGAATCTCGTTGGACTCGCGCTGGTCGCGCTTGCTTCTTTCCTCACCGGTTGCAGCACTCCCGTCGTTAAGAAAAAAACGGCAGGGCAGGAAGGCGTTCGTCTTCGCGCCTTGGAGAAAGATCTCAAGCGGAAGCAATCGCTGATCGAGGAGCTGCGTGAACGGAACCTCGTTTTAGAGCGCCGCATTCAGCAACAAGCTTCGCTTGATCTTCAGCAGCAGGCTCAAGCGGCCCGAGTTCCAGTGCCGTTCTCTCCGACGGCTGGTTTAGACCACCCGGCTCTCGCAACTAGCCAGGCGCTGCCTCAAACGCAAGCACAGCACCAAGCCACGGCGCAAAGACTGGAGCGTCAGGCCGAACCCGAAACGATCACGGGTGCGCGCGGCGTGGTCACTGGCGAGCAGAGACTTTACTCGAAGATTCTCGAGACCTACCGCTCGCACAATCTAGTGGAACTCCAAAAGACGCTGCAAATTCTTTTGAAGACTTATCCAGATTCCGTTTACGCCGACAATGCGCTCTACGTAGCGGGTTTGCTTTCTTACGAATCTAAAGACAACGCGCGGGCCCTGACTTACATGGAGCGCGTTTTGCGCGAGTACCCGAAAGGCAACAAAGCCGTCTCGGCTCTTTTTGCCAAAGCGATGATCCTGCGGACGAGTAATTCGAAACTGAGCGAAGCGCGCGAACTCCTCAAACGCGTCCGCAGTCTTTATCCGGGCAGTCCCGAAGCCGCGCAGGCGACCGTTGAAGAGCGTCTCTTAAATATGATGAGCGCCGGAAGCGCACCACGGCGGGAGTCTTGATGATGAACAAAAAAAGTTTGATTCTGCGCTTCATACTCGCGGGCCCCATGGTTCTCGCTTCTCCAGTCTACGCGCAAGATCTCGAAGATGCGCTCGACGCTGAACTTGATGCGATGGGTGGCCTGCCTCCCAGTGGACAAGCTGTTCCGCAGCAAACCTTGCCGCCTCAACAGGCGCTGCCGGCCCAGCAAGCGCTACCGGCTCAACAAAGTTTGCCGGCGCAAGAGGTTCCGCTTCAACAAGCGATTTCTGAACCAGCACCGCTTCCTGCGCAATCGCAACCAAAGCCAGCGCCCGCGCCGAGAAATCAACCTCAAAGGGTTGCGGAGCCTTCACGTCCAACGCCTTCTACCGGTGGTGTGTTCGGTGATGAGCCGAACTTGCAACTCGAACAGCGCATGTACCGGATCTTCAAGAACGCCCAACCGATTCCTCCGGATAAGTGGAGTGAGATCATCGGTTCGCGTCGTCAGGATCTCTACGTCGTGCAATCGGGCGACACGCTCTGGGATATCAGCTCAACTCTCTTTGGTGATGGTTTCTACTGGTCAAAGCTTTGGGCAGAAAACAGTAAGCTTGAAAACCCGCACGTGATCTCAAATGGTCAAGGCATTCGGTTCCTTGCTGGAACAGAAGATGCTCCGCCCACGGTCGATGTTCTCTCTCAAGAAGCCGTTGAGCAAATCGAGCGCAACGTTCTCAAGCAAGTGACCGGTCAAGAGCCGATCTACCGCGAGCAAGCCTTGAAAGAACTCTCGGCGGACGAATTAGCTTCTGGTGACGGCATCGAGCTTGAAGAGTTGATTTCAAAACCCGACATCCCCGACGGCGTGAGATCGCGCCCTGTCCTCAAAAAACTTCCGGCCTCATTCATCTCGCGAGAGATCAAGGACGAAGGACGTTACGACATCACGGGAATCGACGTCGTGAAGATGCCGAGTCTGCGCTCGGTAGCCAACGTGAACCCAGCGTATTACTTAGCTGATCGCAAACCTGAAGGCCTCGGTACGATCGACGAGATCGAAGTCGGGGAGAATGTCGCAAGTATCGGGCAATCGGTGATCGTAAAAACGTCTCGCACTCTGCAAAAGGGCAAAAAATTATCTGTTCTTTTTCCGCGCGGAAGCGTGAAGCAAGGATTGATCGGTTCGGTGGGGCCCGTGATCGAAGTCGGCGGTGAAATCGAAATCGATGAGGCGATCGATGGGAAATCGGGAACTTACCGTGCGTACGTCATCAGTAGCGTGAACCCGATTCGATTGAATTCGATCGTTTCGGACGAACCGCTTCCGAAAGCCAACTACGGGCGGACTGGGACGATGTTGAATACCGAGCTCCCGATTCTTGGTGGGGAATATGACGAGACGAGAAAAATCATCGGCGAAAATTCGGTCGTTTATATCGATGGTGGAGCTAAGGCGGGCTTGAGCGTGGGCGACATTTTGCCGGTGCAATCAACGCGCGGGGTTCGTCGAGAAAACTCTCGTTACCCAGACATGAAGAAATCGATTGGCCTAGTGAAGATCTTCAAAGTCGAACCGACGGTGGCCTCGGCGATCGTTCTCGAATCGCAGGAGCCGATCTACACGGGCGATTTGACGGGAGGAAAGCTGCCTGGCGGTGCCCGGAAAATCAAGGATTTGGAAGATGATTCACAAGTCATAGACTGATGCCGCTTGGCGGACGTTTTCCGGAGAGTGACTCAAGTGAGAGTGCGCTTCCGCCACTGAGAGATGAGATTAGAACTTGCAGAGGCCTTCCCGAAAAGGGGAGGCCTTTTTGTTTGAAGATTTAAAGCTACTCGCAGCTCTTTCTCTTACGGATTCATCGATCCGCGTTGATGATTTTCTCTCGCTCCAAGCTCCATCACGTAAACTCGAGTTTGCGAGTCCCCGGAAGATCCAAGAAGCCCGAGAAGTGGTGAAGTGGTGTGCCGATAACGACGCAGCGATCATTTTTCCGGGCCACGATGATTATCCAGAAGCCTTCTTTCGCGTTGATCCTCCGCCGCTTTTTCTATCGGTCCAAGGAGCTGCCTGTTGGAAGTCGCAGCGTTGTCTCGCGGTCGTCGGCAGCCGTGAGCCTTCGTTTTTCGCGTTGAATTGGCTTGAGCTTCACCTGCCAGAAATTCTGCGCTCCGGAATCATCACGGTCAGCGGTGGAGCACGCGGAATCGACCAAAAAGCTCACCATCTTTCAATTCGTGCAAAAAGTCCCACCGCCGTTTTCTTACCTTCGGGATTGGCTTCCGCTTACCCGACAGAGTGGAAAATTTGGAAGACCGAGCTCTTTGCGAGCGGCGGCGCACTGGTGAGTCCTTACTCGCCTTTTCAGGAAATTCGGCGCACTCATTTCGAAGGGCGAAACCGCCTCATTGCGGCCCTCGCGAGCGTGGTTTTTATCGTTGAAGCACGCCGAAAGAGCGGCTCGATTATGACGGCTCGTCTTGCCACCGAACTCGATAAAAGCGTCTGCGTGCTTCCGAATACGCCAGGTGATCCGCGATGGGCGGGGACCGTCGATCTCCTCTTTGAGAATCGCTTTCCGATACGGGATGCAAAAGATTTGGTCTCGCTCCTCGATCTTTCGCGTTAGCGCCAAGCTCTGCGGAGTGAGAAGGTCGCCGCGATCGCGAACAAAAAGTTCGGAAGCCACATCGCGATGACGGGAATCAGCTGACCTTGGCGGGAAGCGCCTTCCGCCGTAACGTAGACGATCCAATAGGCGACGATGATACCGATGCAGATGACCGTGCCGCCACCTTTCGCGTTTCGTCGGTTCGAAACCGTACCGAGACCGACTCCGATCAACGCGAAGATGAGGCAGGCCACCGCAATTGCGATGCGCTTTTGAAATTCGGTTTCGAGCTCGAGCCGCTGCTCAAGTTTGAGAGCTTTATCTTTGGTCTTAGCGCGAAGCTCATCAATCGTAAGACTCGGCGGAGACTTGTTTGCAAACGACTCCGTCATCGGATTGGAGAGATGAAAATCGTAAGTGCCGAAATCCACTTTCGTGTGTCGACCTTGGGATGTGCTGTGAAAACTTCCGTCTTTCAGACGGATGAGCGCACTGTGCCCAGGGCGGTCCTTATCCGTGAGGATCTGACCTTCTTTCGCGATGATGGTCAGCGGCGTTTGCTTTTCGTCGTAAATGAAGACTTGGCTCAGCGTGCCAGTCGTAGAATCGACTCGATTTGCGTAGACCACGAGATCAAAAAAACTTTCCGAAAACGTTCCTTCTTTGATCGCAACGCCCGGTTTCGTGGCGCCGATCTGCGTGATCAACATCTCGAATTGACGGTTGCCCCAAGGAGCGATGTGAAACGAAGTCTGCAAAGATAGAATGCCGACCAAAATACTCAAGATGACGGCCGGGAACACGATCGAACTCATACTGAGCCCAATCGCCCGAAACGCCACAATCTCCGAATCAGCGCTCAGGCGACTGTAAGTCAGCAACACGGTAAAGAGCAGACTCATCGGAAAGAGAATCGGCAAAAAGCTCATGGAAAGATAACTCATCATTAAACCAACGGTCGTGATTTTCACGCCGTGGCTGATGACCATCTCGGTCAGGCGAAGTGCCTGAAGACTGAGTAAGATAAACACGAACACGAGAACGCCGAGAAGAAACGTCGGGATCATTTCTCCAAGCACGTAACGGATCATCAAGAAGGCGCGCATCATGCTCTCAACTCTTCAATTCGTGACCGATTTTCTTTGAATCGGTATATCAATTCCGTCAGTCTGCTCGACGGTCATTGACCAACCGATAAGGACGGTATTCGCCGATCCGGTGCTTGAAGGTTTTCTCGAAAACGTCGCTCGCTAAAAGATTGAGATCTTTGAACGTCCAATCGCCAAGGCGGCGCTTGAAGTCGAACTTCCAATCCTGGGCTTCGACCAGCTCACGCATGACGGCGGGATGGCTGCCTTCGAACTTTCTCAAGCCGTACTGACGATCATACTGGAAATCGTCAAACTCGTTATCCCTTTTGTTCCCGTGCCACCAACGATTCAAAAGTTTGCTTTTTTGGCCCATGACTTTCGGCGGTTTCACCCAGCCGTAGTGGAAAATTCGGCCCCCGGCCGCGGCTACCGTAGGCTTCTCGCCGCCGACGCGAAAACCTTGCGCGTCGTTGAAGCTGCGAATGCCCGTGCTTTTGCGCACGATGCGCACTTCGTTGCGGTACCACTTTCGATTGGTCGCGATCGTCTCGTAACTTCCGTAGAAGTGGATGTACTTAAAAAGTAGACCCTGCACGCGAGGATCTTTTTCGTGAGTCTCCATCGCCTTCCAGATCGCCGGCAAATCGGCCTCATGCACGACTTCGTCGGCTTGGATGTAGAAGCACCAGTCGTGGTTACACCGGTCCAAAGCCTCGTTCGTTTTTTCGCTGAGGATCAATCCACCTTTGGTTTTTTGCGTATCCCAGTAGGAATCGAAGACACGAATCTTCGGATCGTTCAATCCGAGGATCATCTCTTTTGTTTGATCGTCGCTTTGGCCAATGCCGATGACGAATTCATCCACCAACGGCAAAATACTTTTGATGCTTTGAAGAACCGGGTATCCCATGAGGATCCCGTTTCGAATCACGGTGAAGCCACTTACTTTCATTCGATTCTTGTATCAACGGCCCCGACCCCGCGCAAGGTGATCCTCGGGCCTGTCTCGAATGGCGAACGGTCTTGTTCGATTTCGTCCAATTGATTCTCGGCTCGAACCCGCTATGATTGGAAGGGGCCCGTTTGCGCGGGACGTTTTTATTTCGAGGTTGGATTCAAGGGGAGCAGCACGGCGGCATGCGCAAGATCATGTTGGTGATCGAAGATTACACCGATCTCATCGCGCTCGAGAATCTCTTGCGGCGCGTGGGATTCGACGTTTTGTCGCTCGGCAAGGACATTCTCGTCAACGATGCGCTCTTGAGATTTCAACCCGACATCGTCATCGCCACATCAAAAGGCCGCGTTGTCGACGGATTGCGCGTGGCCGCACGCGTGAAAAAACAAACTCCAGCTCCTCGTGTGGCACTTACCTACGCCCTAGGCAATGCGCCGACACTGACGAGTGAAGGCCAGACCTTGGTCGACGCGATGGTCGTGCTCCCCATTCAGTCAGCCTCGTTTTTGAAAGTCATGAGTCAGCTTGCGGGGATCGATGCTTCTTCGCTTCTCGCAAAGTACGAAAAGATCAGCACCGTGCGTCCGCAAGAAGAAGAGCTCATGCACGTCACCGGTGAGGCACCTGCTCCCGTCGAGAGCCGTTTCGTTCGCAACACGCCGGTCGAGACGACCGCGCCCTCAGTCCTTGACGAAGATCCTTGGGCCAAGAGCGAAGAAGAGTGGGATCCCACCAAGAAACCAGGTCAAGCCTCCACGACGCGCTCGATCCGTTCGGATCGCTACGATCGTTTCTTAAACACGATGGAAGAAGAGAAGTTCGATAACGTTCTTCCGCGTGAAAAAGCAGCAGCGGCCATGCGCGAGCTCAAGAAAGCGGCTGAAAAAGATAAAGACAAGCTTGAGGAGTTGGATCGCGAACGCCGTGAGTTCGTGAAAGTTCTTTTCGAAGATGAGGCCTCAAGGGGTAAGACGAAAAAATAAGGGCGCTCGCGGCGCCCTCGGTCTCGAAGCGAATTTTCATCGCGGATCATTTTTTCTTTTTAAAGAGCAATCCCACCACGTCTTTGAGATCACCTTTCAACAAATCCACGGGCTTATTGGCTGCAGCGGCGAGGGTGTTCAACTCACGTCGGGCATCGATGAAGTCGGGAGCATCGCTGATCACGTGCTCAAAGCTCTTGCGAGCGCCGTCGATATCGCCGCCGATCTTCATATGGAGTCCGCGAACGAAGAAGAACAGAGCATTATGCCGTTCTTCGGGCGGAATTTTTGAAATTTCGTCCTTCACCCACTGGTGCACGCGCAGATCGCGATCGGCACCGGCCACTTTCATCCGCGCCCACATGTAGAGAAGACGCATCTCCGTGGTAGGAGGCGCAAGTTTGATGGCTTCTTCGAGAAGATCGCGAGCTTTTGTGAAGTCACCTTTGGTGAGAAGGGGACGAGCCGTATCCGCCAGTTGCTCGGCCTGAAGTGAAGCTTGCGCCGAACCTTTTTCTAGTTCGATCAAGTAGTCTTCACGCAGCTTTTGATCCGTCAAAGTGGCGTAAGCTTTCGCGATGCGCTCAAACGCTTGTTTTGCGAGCTCGCGCACGTCTTTGGGTGCATCCTGGCTCATCTTGTCGGGGTGAAGCACCTTTGCCAGCTCGTGATAGGAGCGTTTGATTTCCGACTCTTTGGCTTTCGAGTTCACGCCGAGGCGTTCGAAATGGTTTTGTTCATCGAGAGCCGCGACAAGTTTCTTGAGTCGTTCGCGCTGGGCATCGTAGTCGGACTTTGAGTTCGGTTCACCGAAGCGAATCATGCGGCTGACGACGAGCGCGTGCATGGCGCGGAAGAAATCGTCTTCCTGATTCGACATTTTCGCGGCGGCCTGCTCAAGCGTTTCGGATTCCAAAAGGAAGTTTAGGACATTCGGCACTCGTTGCACCACGGGGATCGTGAGGCTTCGGTGGTGCGGGCTGAAATCAGGTCCTTTGCGGAAATTGTGGCGCATCCAAGGCGTGTAGAACGACTTCAGCCACTGAACCGAAATTTTAGAGTTGATCCATTCGTTGAGCAGATCTGTAAAAGCAGTGCGATCGGTATGCGCGTTGATGCGCATGTCGTCGATTTCGATGAAGTTTACTTTCACGGATGTATTGTTGATCGATTTGCTTAAGCGCAGACCTTGCTGTTCTTCCATCACGACTTCGATCGCGTGGGGACTGAGGAGGTTGGCTTCAACCAAACGCTCGCCGAGTTTTTTGGATTTCCCTGCGTCCGCCATGACTTCATCGAGTTCAGCTTGCGAGATGAAACCATTTTCGACCATCAAGACGCCGAAGTAAGATTTCAAATCCTCTTGATAGACTTGAACGATCTCTCCGTTGAGGAAGCCCACGCCGCAAACGTCTCCATCAGCCGAGATGATGTTGAGGTGACCGCTCACTTTCGGGTACATCAACAAACTATAAACCCACGGCAGCTCGAAGCCATGGACCATGTCCATTTCATCAACGGCGCGCATGCGCTCTTTCGGGGAGATGTCGTGTTTAGCCATCATGGACCACATCGGCGCGATCGGCACGTCGAGGAGATCTTTGATGTGCGTCTCGACTTCCGCGATGAAATGATCGAGATCGAAAGGTTTCGTCAGAAAGGCCACCGCACCCGTGGATTGGAGGGCGTCGCGGACGAAAATTTTGTCTTTGTAGATCCCGCTCATCAGCAGGATGACCATCGATTCCGAAACTTCGCTTTTGAGTTTCTTTGCGAGGTCGCGTCCGTTCATCTTCGGGAGCATGCAGTCGATGATCGCGACTTGATAGTTTTGGAACTTCGCCGTCGAAAGCGCTTCGTCAGGTTTCGCCGCATGTGCGACTTTATAGCCCGCGCGTCTGAGCGCCTCGGCCATAGCCTTTCCCAGAGTGGGATCGTCGTCGACAATGAGTATGTTCAGTTCCTCTTTCTGCATCGCTTTCCTATCGGCATGAAGCAAAGCGCTATTGAATGAATTCCGACCAGATGATGCGCTTCGTTGAGCGCAACTGGACCTTCTGTTAGGCTGGAGAGCGGGGTGAGGTTCGCGTCGACAAATCCGCCGCCCTAAGTTAAGACCTTGGGCTAGCCCTGAGAGGCTACGCAAAGTCATAGGGAAAGCTATTCGGAAAGTCATAAGGAGACTGAATGGGAACGCACACGCAAGCCACGACCGATACGAACTTCGAAACCGACGTCTTGAAATCAGACACGCCGGTTCTGGTCGACTTTTGGGCAGAGTGGTGCGGACCCTGCCGCGCGCTTGCTCCGAAACTGGAAGAGATCGCCGCTGAGTTCGGCGGAAAACTCAAAGTCATGAAAGTCGATATCGATACGAATCCTGATTCGCCCACAACTTACGGCGTTCGCGGCGTTCCGACTTTGATTCTTTTCAAAAACGGTAAGCAGGTGGACCAGATCGTCGGCAACCATCCTAAAGAAAACATCGTCGCGGTCTTGAAGAAGCACGTTTAAACTTCTTGCCTCCAAAACTTGGAGCGCGAACTTGTCACCGGCGTCGACTTCTTCGACGCCGGACTCATCGCCAAACCTACTTGGTTTGTCTATCAGCTGGCTAAGAATTTGAAACAGCACGTGCGCACCGGAATCACGATTTCGGGAGGAGCGCGCGATGAAATCAATGAAGACAAAAATTTGTTTCCTCACGGTAGCCGCGACCGTGGCGGTCACGACGGTGCTCACGCCGCAGCCGGCGCGCGCCGACTTCTGGGATTTCATTTTTGGTCCCGAAGAACAATCGCCTCCACCGAAGCCCGCAAAAAAACCAGTTAAGAAGCCCGCAAAACAACCAGTGAAGATGCCTGAGGCGCAAGGCTACCCGGACGACTACGATCCTCGCTACGACGACCCCTATTATGATCAGTACGAGCGGGAAGGCGAGGGCTACGACGAAACAGAACCTGCACCCCAGCCTCAACTGGGGAAAGAGCTGACAGCGGTTGAAGAATTCCGTCGTCAGCCAAAGGCTGATATGGCCATGTACATTACGCGTCCGACCTGGACGGATAAAGACGAAGAAGACTTCGGTAAATTCGTGGCGCAACTGGGGCGCGCGATTCAGGCGAAAAAATGTAACACCGTAAAAAAATGCATGAAGAGCGAAGAAGCGAACATGTTCGCTTCCGATGATCCGCCTGGAGTTATTCTCTATTCCGATTGCGCGGATTTTCCGTACTTCTTGCGAGCGTACTTCGCTTACCACCGTGGCCTACCGATGGAGTTTGTGGACGACATCACGCTCAACAAGGCACCGTACTCGTCGGAAGCCAATCGCGAAGGTGATCTCGTCAACGCGCGTTTGGATAACTCTCCCTACGGCAACCGTGTTGAAAGTCGCGGCGGCTCAACGCTCGTGAAAGGACCTGGCTACGAGCGCAACTTCTTAGAATATCTCGAAGCGATTCTCGATACCGTGTCGACCCGCACGCTTCGCGTAGGACCTCTCAGCCCGAAATACGATCTGTCTGATTTTTATCCCGTGAAGCTCGATCGCGACGGCATTCGCCAAGGCACGGTCGTTCATTCAACTGGGCACGCGTACGTTGTTTTCGATGTCGATAAAAAGGGAACCGTGCACATGATCGACGCGCATCCCGATGGTTCGGTTTCAAAAAAAGAAATCAAAGCCGCCACTCTCGATCGGTCGCGTCCTGATCACGGGCTCGGATTTTTTCGCTTCCGTCCGCTAACGGTGACGGGCGCGAAGAAATCGGCCGACGGCGCCCTCTACGGCGGAAAGATCAGTGCAACAACCGATGCTGAACTTTTCAAAGCGGGCAAGTGGTCCGTGGAGCAGTGGTTCGGTCCGGGCTCATCGATCGCACCTGGAACTCAGGTGGATCCCACCGCATGGAAAGACGGATTCAAAAAACAAAACTTCTTTGATTACTTGGCGGGATCGCTCCGGCAATCGGGGACAACCGTCTCTCCTGACGAAGAAGTCGCTGATCAGATGCAGTCCTTGTGCACGGAGTTCCAGCAACGCGTGGAAGACGTCGACGTTGCGCTCACGAAAAAGCACAACCTCAATTTGAAGCCGCATCCCGCGACCCTTCCGCAGAACATCTATTCGGCGACCCAGCCGTGGGAAGACACTTCAACGCCCAGCCGAGATGGAAGAATGAAAGCTGCGGTTGAAGACATCATCAAGGTCGCGGTCTCGAAATACCGCGAGGCGAAGAAAGGTGTCAAAGGCGTCAAGTTCGAGGGTAGCTCGGAAGATTACGTGAAGGCTCTTCGCAAGCGTCTTACGGACATCGATAAATCGTGCAAGATTGCTTACACGAACTCAGTCGGGAAAAAAGTTTCGCTCTCCTTCCAGCAAGTGATTTCGCGATTGAACCGGCTAAGCTTTGATCCCTATCACTGCGCGGAAAAGCGCTGGGGTGCCTCGGGTAAAGAGCTTGAGAGCTGCAAAGACACCGATAAAGGACATGCTTGGTACAAGGCGCAGTTACCGATGCGGAACACGGTCGGAAAGCTCACGGCAGCTGAGCGTCTCATCATTCGCAGTGATCGTCCTATTACGCTAGAGATGTTGGCCGATGCTTCCTTGATCGATCAACCCGAAGAGAGTCCGGTCAATCTTGGCACGGTTCGCGCGCCGATCATGGATCTTGATAAGAATTTTTCGAGCCCGAAATTCCTCGAGCTTTTGAAATAAAAAAAGCCGGCTTTCGAAGCCGGCTTTTTTCTTCCTGATTTTTTAGAACATGTGTTTGCGGTAGGAGACGCTCGAGACCAAGCCAAGAGCGACCATCGTGGTCAGCATGTTCGATCCCCCGTACGACAAAAGTGGCAGGGGGATACCGACAATGGGCAGAAGGCCTATCACCATCGCGATGTTGATGAAGTGATGCCAGAACAACGTCGCCATGATGCCGACAACTAAGATGGCACCTGCCTTATCTCGCGCTTGCGACGCGATCCGAACTCCGAGCATGAAGAGGGTAGCGAAGAGACCAATCGTCGTAACACTTCCGATGAATCCGTGCTCTTCGCTCAGGACGGAGTAGATAAAGTCAGTGTGGCG
>SYLX01000062.1 GCA_005808505.1 Bdellovibrionales bacterium
CCTTTTTCGTTGGTGCCACAGCCACATAAGTGACACCACCTAATTGATGAGTCTTCTTAGCTGAATCGTCGTGCTTAGAAGTCTTCTTCGCGTTCGCCGCCGGATTCGCTCCCCATACCGCGAACTTCTTCGAGGTATGACTGTGCTTCATCCTCAAATTCGTTATCGACTCCTGAGTCGTCGATCTCGAGTTCCTGGATTGCGGCCGTGAAGTCTTTCTCGCTTCGCAAATCTTTGCGCAAGAGCTCAAGATATTTATCGGGATAACGAGCCGTTAACTCCTCGATGTAGCGCTCAAGCTTACCTTCGGAGAGGATCTTCTTACGGTTTTGGATGTTCTTCCAAAAGAGAAGATAGTGGTAACGGCAGTAGCCATCGACTGTTGATGCTTGGTCGCAATCTTTAACGCGGCAATAGCGGCGACCTTCTGCATCCGTCAGGATAATCTCATCTTGATCGCTGCCAGCCTCTTGAACGGCCGCGACGTCTTCACGCGCCTTTTTGGCTTTTGCTTTATCCGATGAAGCCTCTTGGGGCTTTTCGCTAGCCTTCTTCTCCGGCGCAGAAGCCTCAACCGCCGCTTTCTTGACCGGAACTTTTTCGGGCGTTTTCTCGGTCGTCTTCTCGTTCGATTTTTCTGAGGCTTTGTCGGCTTTTAGCGCCTTATCAGAAGCTTTGTCGTGAGCCTTCTCAGCCACTTTCGCAGGAGCTTTTACCGGTGCCTTCGGCGCCTCGACAGGAGCCGCTTTCTTCTTCTGATCTTTCGGATCAGGCTTGGCCGCAGCTTTTACCTTGATCGTCGGCGGCGGAGCTTTTTTAGGAGCTGGAGCTGCCTTCTTAGGAGCCGGGGCGTTTTTTTTGGCCGTGGGTTTTTTCGAAGCCGCTACCGGCTGCGTCTTCTTCTTGGCCGTTCCAGCCTTTTTTGCGGCTTGAGCGGGTTTATTGCCAAGATGCGCCAACTTCTGGTTCGCGAACTTTTTGAGGGCTTTTTTAAGCTTCTGCATATAGGCCGCTATGGTTGATTGAACTTCCGATGGGAGTCAATCGCTTTCAGGAAGAACCCCGAACGTTCTCGCGAAGTTATGCGAGCATAGCTCAAGCCTTGCGCTAACGCTGAGCCCCCGTTTACCGGGAACCCGCGCCTATAGCTAAAACCATTTGATTCTCAGAAACGCAGACGAACGGTACCCGATTTGCTCTTGGCCTGAACCGAACCTTTGGGTCCGTCGCCTTCAAGGCGGCTCGAGAAGACTTTTTGCTGTGCGCTAGCCGGGGCGCGTACGGCTTCCGGTAGCGCAAGAGAGCCCTCTTCGGTCTGTAAACGAACGGTGGCGCCAGAGTCCGAGGGAAGTTTTACGGAAACGATGCCTTGGTTCGATTCGATGTTTACTTCGGCTTCACCCTCGATCTGGGCACTCACGTTCCCCTGATCCGTTTGCCCACGAACAGGCCCTTCGAATCCGGCAAGTTGAACGCCGCCTCGGCCCGTCATGAAGTCAACGGATCCGCTCGATTTGTTGATCGCAAGACCACCGGCATGAGTGCGAACTCCGATCGTCCCTTTGACTTGCGTGAGCGTGCTTTCGCCGCCGAAGTTGCTCAGATCGAGATCGCCTTCAATCTCGCTAGCTGTCAGCTTTGCGCCGTAGCTATCGACTTCAGCCGGGCCGCGATGCTTTTCGATTTTCACTTCACCGCGCTGGATGCCGACACGCAAAGCCCCTTCGGTTTGCGCGGTCTTCACGCTTCCGGTTACGACCGATGCCATAAGAGATTCTTTCCAGTTTTGGGCGCTCACGGCACCCTCGCGTACCCAGATTTCCGCTGGTACGACGGGAGCTTCGATTTCGAGCACGAGCTCCGGGGATCCCGCCTTCATCCACTGAGCCCACGCTTCTTTCGTATCGGGCCCCTTCGTTTCGATGCTGACCACGTTGGCATCGCGGCGCACGACGAAGCTGAGCTGTTCGAATTTTGCGAGATCTTCCGCCGAAGCTTTATCGCCGACGACTTTCTTAGCTGACAGCGACGGCGTTTTACCAGGGGCCAAAGGGATGAGCTTCACAGTCCCTTTCGCGAGCGAAACAACGAGTCGGTCGGTCGTGGCAATTTCGAGGGGATAAGGATTGTAACGAGTTTCCTTGGCGGCAGCTTGAACTGAAAAAAGAGAGCATGCCAAAGTCACCGAAAAGCTGAGGACATGGAGATTTGCTTTCATCGAGCACCGCCTTCCTGGTTGCGCGCATAGCCCTTAAAACCTGCTTCGGGGCTACAGATCTTTTGTCACTTCAGCGGCATTCGATAACGGACGCATCGTGCGTCTTCATCTCGAGTGCCCTTTATAAACCCAACCTTTTGGGGAGAGTTTTCGCTCTAGGAGCGATCTGGATTTCATTCGATCCATCGAGCGCCAAGAGTGCATTCAGTGACTTTACATTTCGAGTTTCGGAATCAACTTTAATTGCACACGGCCCTAGTGCGGACTGTCAAGGTCGGGCCCTGCGGCCTGGACCGCGCGCAAGCCGTTGTCCTACGAGGTTAGCCGGAGGCTCATCGCCTCCGCGAACATGGTAGGTCCCGGAGATGAGGAATACGCAAGCCATTGACTTCGGATGGTATTTCCTTTTTTCTTGGGCCGTACCTAAGCCAAGCTGTAGAACTTTCGCGCGTGGTTATGAGGCTCCCTCTCGGGATGCCAGACAACCGAACGCCCTTGCGCACGAGCCAAGCGCCCGGAGTCTCGCCTGGTGGTCGTTTAGTAGTCGAAACTTGAATCATCTTTTTTGTCTTTTAACGGAGGTAGGAAATGAAACCAGTCTTTATCACGGCCGCTGTTCGCACGCCGATTGCGTCTTTCCAGGGCGCCTTCGCAGAAGTTCCTGCCCCTCGCCTCGGCGCAACGGCCATTAAAGAAGCTCTGAAGCGGGCAAACGTCGCTCCTGAAAAAGTCGACGAAGTTGTCATGGGCGAAGTCCTCACTGCGGGTGTTGGCCAAGCTCCGGCGCGCCAAGCTGCCATCTTCGCAGGACTGCCGACATCAGTCCCCTGCATGACGATCAATAAAGTCTGTGGATCAGGCCTCAAGGCCGTCATGCTCGCCGCCGACTCGATCCAACTTGAACGTGCCAATGTTGTCGTTGCCGGCGGTCAAGAGAACATGACTCAGGCTCCTCACCTTCTTCCGAATTCGCGCGCGGGCTTCCGCATGGGTGGCGCGCAGTTGACGGATTCGATGGTCAACGATGGCCTTTGGGATCCTTACAACAACTGGCACATGGGTTCGGCAGCTGAACTCTGTGTTAAAGAAAACTCGTTTACACGAGAAGAGCAAGATGCCTACGCGATCGAGTCGTACAAGCGCGCACAGAAGGCACAGGTCGAAGGCTACTTCAAAAACGAAATCGTACCTGTAGAAATCGCCGGCAAAAAAGGAACCGTCGTCGTCGATAAGGACGAAGATCCTGTAAAAACGGATTTCGCGAAAGTTCCAACTCTTCGCCCTGCTTTCGATAAAGCCGGTACGATCACGGCAGCAAATGCGTCGAAGATCAATGACGGCGCGGCAGCGATCGTTCTCATGAGCGAGCAAGCCGTTAAAGAAACTGGCGCGAAGCCTTTGGCGAAGATCGTTGCGCACGCGACTCACGCGCAAGATCCGAAGTGGTTCACGACAGCACCCACAGGAGCCATCAGGAAAGCGTGCGAAAAAGCCGGTCTCTCGGTGGATCAAATCGATCTCTTTGAGATCAACGAAGCCTTTGCGGCCGTTGCGATGGTGGCGATGAAAGATTTGAAAATCCCGCACGAGAAAGTAAACGTCCACGGGGGAGCCGTTGCGCTCGGCCATCCGATTGGCGCAAGCGGTGCGCGTGTGCTTTCGACGCTCGTTCACGCTCTCCAACTCCACAATAAACGCTACGGTCTCGCTACACTTTGCATCGGCGGCGGCGAAGCGGTTGCGGTCATCGTGGAGCGCGTATGAGCAAGGTCGTAGGTAGCGTAACGGACGCGCTCAAAGGCGTTGCCGATAACATGACCATTCTTGTCGGAGGCTTCGGCCTTTGCGGGATTCCGGAGAACCTCATCAAAGGTCTTCGCGATTCGGGAGTAAAAGGGCTGACCTGCGTATCGAACAACGCAGGCGTTGATGACTTCGGTCTGGGACTTTTGCTTCACACGCGCCAGATCAAAAAGATGGTTTCTAGCTACGTTGGTGAAAATGCGACTTTCGAAAAACAGTACTTGAGCGGCGAGCTCGAACTTGAGTTTTGCCCTCAAGGCACTCTTGCCGAACGACTTCGCGCAGGTGGCGCCGGCATTCCCGCGTTCTTCACGCCTACGGGAGTCGGCACCCTTGTCGCCGAAGGCAAGGAGACCAGGACGTTCAATGGTCGCCCGTACGTAATGGAAATGGGCATCACCGGTGACTTTGCCCTCGTACGCGCCTGGAAGGCGGACACATTCGGAAACCTCGTCTTCCGCAAAACTGCGCGCAACTTCAACCCAATGGTGGCGACCGCAGGTAAAATCACGGTTGCGGAAGTTGAAGAAATCGTGCCGCTCGGAGAACTCGATCCTGACGAGATTCATACGCCCGGCGTTTACGTTCAGCGGATCTTCAAGGCACCGAGCCTTGAAAAGCGCATCGAGCAACGCACAACAAGAAAAGTTTAAGCAAAGGGATTTTTTCAAATGCCGCTAACGAGAGACCAAATTGCAAAGCGCATCTCGCGCGAAGTTCAATCCGGATTTTGCGTCAACTTAGGCATCGGCATCCCGACGCTTGTAGCAAACTTCATCCCCGAGTCGATGAACGTCATGCTTCAAAGCGAGAACGGGCTTTTGGGCATGGGCGCATTCCCACTCGAGAACGAGGTCGATGCTGATCTGATCAACGCCGGCAAACAAACCGTCACGGCCGTGAAGGGCGCAAGCTTCTTCTCTTCGGCTGACAGCTTCGCGATGATTCGCGGCGGGCACATCGATTTGACCGTGCTTGGCGCGATGGAAGTCGATATGAACGGCTCGATCGCAAACTGGATGGTTCCGGGGAAGCTCGTCAAAGGAATGGGTGGCGCGATGGATCTCGTCGCGGGCGCCCGTCGCGTGATCGTAGCCATGCAACACACGGCTAAAGACGGCACACCGAAGCTCTTGCGCAAGTGCACGCTGCCGCTCACGGGCGTAGGTTGTATCAACCGTGTTGTTTCTGATTACGGTGTTCTCGACGTGGTTCACGGGAAAGGCTTTAAGCTTTTAGAATGGGCGCCAGACATGACACCAGAAGCGGTCATCAAGGCAACCGAAGCACCTGTCGAGATTGCGCCAAACGCACGCCCCATGGACGTGTGACTTCGCTTGGATCGTGAGCGATGAAAACTAAGGGGAGCGAGTGCTCTCCCTTAATCCGAGACACGACTGACGTCTGGTCCTAACCCTCCGCACTCGAAGTTCGCTAGCGTTCACTCAGGGTTTTGAAGATACTAGGTTTAGTTCCTCTTCTCTTCACAGCCCTCTCTACCGGCGAGCAGAACGTTGAGCGGATTAAAGAACCTCAAAAAAGGCGAACTGCTCTTCCGCGAAGGGGATCCTTCGGATGCGATGTACGTCATCAAATCCGGCAAGATCGCGATCACAAAAGCGAAGGGCTCCTCCGAAATTACGCTCGCGGAACTCGGACCCGGCGACATGCTGGGAGAGATGGCCTTTTTCGATAACAAGCCCCGCTCGGCGGGTGCTCGCGCCATCGGCGATGCCGTCATTATCGAGCTCCCATTTAAAGCGCTCAATGCTCAATTCAAGACGTTTCCGGAGTGGCTGAAGGCGATCGTTCGCACGGTGAACAATCACTTGCGATCCGCCAACCAGAAAATCAAAAATCTCGAAAAGACCAGCGAAGAGGAAACTGCCTATTTTCCTCCGCACACGGTCACTCGCCTCATGGCAATCCTTGGCCTCGTCGCCACGCGCTTTGGCGAGAAAACAAATGAAGGCATTAACGTCCCAGCGGGAACTCTGCGCCGCTACACGATTCAAGTTTTTCAAATGCCGACCGCAAAAATGCAAAGAATGATGGAGCTGCTTCAAAGCTACCAGTACATGACCGTCGAGGATCTCGGCGAAGGACGCACGAAGATCACGCTCAAGAACGTCGATTTCGTCATGGACTTCGTCGACTACTACAACGACTGGCTTTTTAAGAGCGAAGAGAAGAAATACACGATCGAGAAGAAAGAGCTGAAGCCGCTTCGCGCCCTCATTCACTTCGGAAAGAAGGAAACTCCGAACGATAAAGGCGAAGTCCGCGTGAATCTCACGCAGATGCAAACCGAATGCGTTCGCGAATTGAGTTTTCCCTTCAGCGCGGATGACATCAACACGCTGACCGAGAAAAAAGTCGTCCCGGAGAAAATCTCAATTGAGGGCGGTCTCGCTCTGAACTTCGCCTTAAAAGAGATCGAACCAATCTACCCCTATTGGGAACTGATTCACGCCTTTAAAGAAATCCAGCGCGACGATTAAATCTTTTTAATAGACTTCCGGCATCGAAGAGATCGGTTATCCTGAGTCCAACCTCAGGAGGTTTTATGATCCGATCAACTGCGTTTCTCCTAGCGACGGCCCTTCTTGCGACTCATCCTGCAGGCGCGGCGTCCGACTCCGATAAAGGAATCAAATTCAATTTCGAAAACGCGGAGATCACCTCCGTTTTGACCACCTATTCAAACGTTTCCGGGCAGAAGTTCGTGATCGACCCGAGCGTGCGCGGAAAGATCAGCATCTTAAGTAAAAAGAACGTTTCGATAGCAGAAGCATTCGATCTACTTTCCACGGCCCTAGCGCTAAATCAGTTCGCTATTAGCGAGCAGGGCGACACGATGGTCGTAGCGAGCACGCGCAATATCCAACGAAGCTTGATCCCCGTTCTTCGCGAGCTTCCGCCACTGAAGCCCGAGCGCATGGTGACGATGGTTTTTCAATTGAAGAACGCAAGCGTGGAAGAGATCAATAAAACGCTGCGTATTTTGCCGTCCAAAGATGGTGAGATGACACCGTACGCGGCCGGCAATCAGCTGATTGTGAATGATTGGGTGTCCAACATTCACAAGATTGCGAAAGTTCTCGCGGAGATCGATCAACCTAAGTCGAAATAGGGAGACCGCGGGCTGAGCGCCCGCGCTTTCTATACGCGATCCGTAGTGACGGGACGAGTGTGCGCTTCGACTCGGTGGCCGAGCTCATCGCCCGCCATACAACGGAGCGGAAGCTCGGTTTCCTGAAGACGCTTCACGTCCTCGCGGCCGATCGTGTAGACGCGAAGGGCATTGGTTTTGCCGCGCTCTAGGACAGGTACTCCGAGCGTCAAGACGACCTTATCGCCCGTTTTTACGAGACCATATTGAATGAGCATTTCCTCAATCTCGTGCATGGCATCGTCAGACGATGTGTAGGGCTTAATCGTGAGCGTTTGGATGCCCCAAACGAGCTCGAGACGATTCAACGTCGGGAGAATGTGCGTAACGGCGATAATGCGAGCCTTCGGCCGGAAGCTTGAAATAATCTGCGCCGTACGTCCCGACGTCGTTAGACAGACGATCGCCGATGCGTTCAGCTTTAAAGCTGAGAGCGAAGCAGCTGCGCCAATTGCTTCGGCCACCGAGAAGAACTCGGATTCAATCGACATGTTGTAGTAGTAATCTCCGTTGCGTTCGACTTCGAGAATGATGTCGTGCATCGTTTGAATACACTTGAACGGATACTTCCCACTCGCACTTTCCGCCGAAAGCATGAGCGCGTCTGAACCATCCAGAACGGCGTTCGCTACGTCGGTGATTTCAGCGCGCGTGGGGCGCGGGTTTTCCGTCATTGAATCGAGCATCTGAGTCGCCGTGATAACCGGGCAGCCGATCTTGTTACAGAGCTGAACGATTTGCTTCTGGATTTGCGGAAGACGAGTTTGACCGACTTCAACGGCTAAGTCTCCGCGCGCAACCATGACCGCATCGCTGAGGCGCACGATCTCTTCCAAGTTATCAAGCGCCTCAAGCATTTCAATCTTAGCGACCACTCGAGTTCCCGGTGCTTTGCGTTTGATGATATCGCAAAGTTCACGAATATCATCCCCGCGACGAACAAAGCTAAGGGCTACGTAATCGACACCATTTGCGAGACCGAACTCAAGATCCACTAAGTCTTTTTCAGTGAGACATTGCACCGCAAGCTCGCCACCCGGGACGTTCATACCTTTGCGGTCTTTGAGCGTTCCGCCGAAGATGACCGTGCAATGAACATTGTTCGCCTCGACATGATCAATGCGAAGCTCGAGCAAACCGTCATCGAGCATGATACGGCCGCCAGGGCGCGAAGAGCGCGGAAGATCCACGAAGTCCGTAGGAATGAGACCTGGTTTTCCGAGGATTTTATCGGTTGTGATGACGACTTTGTCGCCATCGTTGAGTTCGATGGAGCCGCCCTCAAAGCGACCTACGCGAATCTTAGGACCCTGAAGATCTTGAAGGATCGTTAAGGGAGCACCCATCTCGGCCGAAAGTTCGCGCAGATCGCGAATGACTTGAAGATGATCTTCGTGGGTGCCGTGGCTAAAGTTCAAGCGGGCGACGTTCATGCCCGCTTTGATGGCTTTTCTCAGATTTTCCCGTGAACGTGTGGCAGGTCCGATGGTCGCTACGATCTTAGTTCGACGGTCCGCCAACATCCTTGATCCCCCGGTCAGAAAAGA
>SYLX01000063.1 GCA_005808505.1 Bdellovibrionales bacterium
ACCTTGCTGGCGGCGTTGAAAAAATCTTGGGGAGACAACGCTTTCCTGCTGCCATCGCGCTTCGGTGACTTGCGATTTACACGGGATTTCCAGACTCATTCCGACGGGAACAGGCTTCTAGCGGTCTTTGCGGAGATCTCGCAACTGCAGGACGTGAAGGCGGTCTTGCTCGATGAGTGGGACGCGAATCTTGATGGCGAGAATCTCACGGCAGTTAGCCTCGCGATTGACGAGCTCGCGCGCACGAAGCTTGTTTTGGAATCACGGCATCGCGGTACTTCAGCCGGGTAAAAGCGGTTGAAACTCCATGCGCGCTCATAGATCTTACATTAGAGGTTCGACTTCACATCAGGTAAGTGGTGCATCCCTAACGAAAGATTTCTCAAACCCCTCGACGCGCTTGATGACAGCCTCGCGCTGGTAGATGGTGCCCGTCGGTACCTACGGTCAGTCAGGGGCAGTGAATGTCGCAGAAGTCTCGATCAATTGAACTCACCGAAAATGATCCATTCGATTATTTTCCGCTGCGAGACGGGCTAAAGCCCTCGGGCGTGGGGCTCAAGAGGTTGCCGGCTTACGGTGATCCACAGAAAGACAGCCGTTTTCAGTTTGACTCGCTCTTTCATCGGTACCGAGCATCGAAAATCCGGGCACGCAATGAGCGTCTCTCGAAGTACTACCAAAACTCTCGGAAGGTTGATCCGCAGCCCGTAATCGCGAGTCTCGTCGACGAGTTGACTGCTATTTACCCGGGTTACTTCTCGTTCGACGGAAGTCTATTGAAGTGCTTCTTGACGGGGAACGAGATTCGCCTCGACGACCGTTACCGGCTTTTGGAGCAGAAGACGGATCTCGCGATTCCCTACGTCGATGCCTTCGACGCGATCGCGATGCAGGTTTCGGAGGATTTGATTCTTCACTCCGTTGACGGAAATCGGGATTATTCTTCGATCGTTCATCTTTTCCACCCGAACGGATGGTCGGCAGAGTCCGCGATCGAGCAGAGTTTCGCGTCTCTCCACGGAGGTGTACCGCGGATGAACAAGATCGTTCCGAACATGACACAGATGGTGCAGAGCCTGATCAAAGCACCGCACGTACTCGAGCGGATCGCTGCGATTAGCTTTCGGACCGACACGATTTTGAATCGCCATCCCGATCTACCGGATGCGCAGAGGCACCGACCCTTCGATCGAATTCTCAATCCAAATTTGTTTATGCGCCTCGAGCGACAGACGGTGACGGGATTCCCGCAGCTTGCATCGTTCTTGTTCACCATTAAAACGTATTTCATTGATTGCAATCAGGTGGGTCGAGACGACTTCAAGCATGCCTGCATTCGTGCCGTTTTCGAGGGGAATCAGCCGCACGCATTCTCTTACAAGTTCATCAACGAGAACCGCGCGCAAGTTTTGGCGTGGCTCGATGGACTTTCGACCGGTCCGAAGACTACCGGGGGTTTCGATCCCTATCGGCTACAAGATTCTTACTGAACCTCACTGAGAGGAGCGATTGAAGTGTGAGGGCGTCAGTTGAAATTGACGCTAATCTTCGACCATCTCCTCTTCAAGTGCGAATTCCGAATCGTCTCCGTGATGAACGACGTTGAGTCCGGCTTCCTCACCGCGGAGAATTCCTACGACATCTGCGATTCGATCGAGAGCGGTGAGTTTAAAGACACTTGCGCTAAGAAGTGAATTGGCTTCGAGCGCCTCAATTTGAACCACCATCATCACCCGTGGTCGCGTTTTGCGCGCTCTAAGATTTAGTCAGTCCGTCTTCTTTCCGAGAAATCATGGAGATGAAGGCACTTCTGATCCCTCTATTAGCGGTCTTCGTAATTTGTCTAGCCGGTCTGGCTCGCGCGAATGTCGCAGCAGATGGGAATCTGACTTACCAAAGGCTCGGTCCGGTGACGGCGAGCGTAAGCTTCGACGTCCATTCCACGAAAATGATCGTCAAACTTCGCAACCTCAAGCCTCTCACGGCTGGGTACCTCAATGAAATCGTTCCTTATCACAAGGGCTTTCTGTTTCACTCGGCCACCGAAGCTGTTTACGCAGAAGGTTTTTCGCCGGATGAACTCGAACGTGAAGTGCGTGAATCAAAGTTCTCGAAGCGCAGTTTCGTTCTTTCGCTTCTGGTTCCGCGTGCACTGGCGGCAGACGAGAAATGTATCGTCAAGAGTAACGAGATCGAGACTTTCTCGCGCATCAATCATGGACTGAAGCTCGCAGACCTTACAAAGATGATCGGGAAATGCGATTTCTCGATTTCGAAGATCATCGAGCGCCAGGTGAATACAGCGACTGAGATCGGTGCCACGATCAAAGGCGCCTTCACCGGCGAACTCTGGAATAAGATTTCAGAAACGATCAAGGTCACGCGTGAAATGATCCCGGCGATTTACGATAAATTGGTAGTGCCTTTAGGCGAGCTACTAGCCACGGTACCAGCTCTCGCGCAGGCGCTCGTCTGTGAGTTCGCCGAAAACAAAGTTGGTCAAATTGCAATGACGGTCTTCGCGGGCGGATTAGGTCTGCCTGCGGCATTGGCAAAGACGAGCGCCGAGATCGCCGAGCTCTTAAAGAAAGTCTCGGTGCTAAGCAAGAGTACCAAAGCTTTGCGCATGGTTCAGGAGCTCCAAAAGCATGGAAGACTCGATGAAAAAACGGTCGAAAGAATTTTCAGACTGGAGAATGACGTTCCCAGCTCCCACAAAGCGCTCAACGTAAAATTTCGCACGGATGAGAACATGCTCAAGCACTTTGAGAAGCACAAAGACGAGCTGGGCTTTCGCACCCCTGAGGAATATCAAGCCGGCGCACAGAAGTTGGTCAAAAAAAACGGGGACACGAACACGGTCGTCTACCCGCTGCCGAACGGCGACTTCAATAAGGTCGATCTCGCAACAGGCGAGATGGTTGTCACAAACAAATACGGGAACATCATCACGTATTTCAAACTCGGCTGCAAAGCTGAGCACGAAAAGCTTCTGTTCATGCTCTACTCAAAAGAAGCAAGTCAGATGGGAATTTGCCGCGATCACTGATGAAGCTCGAACGAAGTTGCTTCGTATTGAGACACTGTCCGATAAAGTCCACGCCGCTAGCCGCCGATAAGTAGCTTATGCGGACAGCCTTTTTTCTATTTTGCTTCATCGCTCTCGGACCGCGGGTCGCCGCGGCTGAGCCGCTGGATAATCTCGCGTTCTTTGCTCGTTGTTACGCGCATCTGACGGGTGTCGCTCTTCCATACGATCATGCTTTGCGACCGGGATTGATGAGCGGATCGGTAAATCCACATACGGCTTGTAAACAACTTCTGGATAAAGCGGATCTACCTTCCGGAACTTACTCGGTCACCGATCCAGAAGGCCTGTTAGTTCTACGAAATCTCTACGAAATGCATCGCACGTGGTTCCCAACACAAACGATCGACCAGATTCAGGCGTTCGATCCTATTTACCAATACGCGGCTTGGGATGTTCTCGATGGAACCGAAGCTGCCCTGACGATGACTTTCAATGCCTTGACAGGGGACAGATACGAAAACGTCCTGCGGTACAATAGCGGCTTTATCGCTTTACGTACCGAGAACGCCGACGTGAAGGCCCGTATTTGGGATCGTTTTGCGGTTTCCAACAGTACGATCATTCGTCGCACTCGTGGAGGCCCCGAGTGGGACAAAGCTTACGTCAGCTTCACTAAAGGAGCTTACCTTTTTTCGAACCCGGATACCTCGGACATCGTCGATTATCCCCCGATCCAAGTGGGAGACCTCACGGGGATCAAGCCGCAGAATCAAAGTATCAACGTCGTCAATTTCGTACCTGGGTTCACGACGACCTTTCAGGAGAACGCACGTGCAACTCCGAACGTAAAAGTCGATTACAACTTTTTTGAATCCTCAGGTGGTGGAATTCTAGGTTTGCAATCTTACGTACTGACGAACTTCGGCCACGAACGCGGTTTAAAAATGAACGGGGCCGATAAACTTCCGCGTCGCTGGATCAAGAGTGCGCTCGAGAGCTTTTTGTGCGCTGATCTGCCGATTCTGCGAGAGTCCGACATGCTGCCAGATTTTTTGGTGACGTCGACGGCTTCCAATATTCCGCCTTTTCGAAATTCAAATACTTGTCTGCAGTGCCACGCAACGATGGACCAAGCAGCTACCCTTGGCGGCAATTTTTTCGTTGCGATCACCGACTTCAACCGGCCACCTGGCACTTTGGGGCGCGGAGGGACTGTCGGCGTCCTCAGTGGTTACATGCTGGGAAAATTCACGCCTACAACCTCCACGGCATACTCTTGGTCATCGACACCGGTAGCGAACTTTCATTTGAGAAATCCCACAGGTCGCCTCTACTTCCGCAGCATGACCGGACAGTTGATTAACCAACCAGTCAACTCAATCGCGGAGATGGGAACAGCGCTGTCATCGACCCCGGATTTTTATAACTGCGCGGCTAAGCGGTATTTGCATTATTTCACCGGTCTTTCTGTTCCGCTTTATGATCGCGGCGATCCGCGAAGGGCGGCCGCGATGCAAGCGATCACGCCGGAAGAAGTGCAACTTCGCCTTTTGGTGGAAAAGTTGGGAGCCAAGTTGCGAGATCATCAATCGCTTAAGTCAACGTTGAAAGAGATCATCGACTTGCCGATTTATCGTGATCGGAAGTTTGAGATCTCGGGAGCTGGCACGTGAAAAAGCTCATGAACCGACGTGATCTTTTGAAGCTAATGTCGATCTCGGGTGCCGGTGCCTCGACCCCGATGGATTTTCTGTTTGCGAATATCGTTTCACAATTTCTCTATCAAGCTCAGGCCGAGGCAGCCGGCACTTTGACTTCGCGTAATTACGTTAATGCGAATTTATTTGGTGGCCCAATCCGTATTCAATTCGACCACTGGCTGCGGACAAATGCAGACGATCCGCCAATGGCTTTTAATGGGCTAGCCGGAACCGCATTCACGTACAACAGTTCTGGACAAGCCACGGGCATGGAGTACCGAACCTATAACTATCGGGGCTATCAGGTTCCGCACTTGTTCTCGACCTTTTCATCAGCTGATCAAGATGCTTTTCTCGATCAATTTCTCGTGGTTCGGGGCTACGGTTCGGGAATGGACGGACATCCGTTCAATAACGCGATCCAAACGCTTTCGCTTGCGGGCGCACCTTCGATTTCCGGTTTGTTCATGGACAAATCCGACAAATCTTTTCAAGGCGTGCAGTTCCCGAATCGCATCGGTGGATTCGCCTCCCAAAAGTCGTTGAGCTTGAACAAACTCGGTTCGACAGGCAACCCACTGAACACGCTCCTGCAACCGATCATCAAAAAAGCTTCGCAAAATTATTCGCGCGACTTACGCGATCGTTACAGCTCGACAATCTCGGCGATGCGCGCGCAGCTCCGAAACATTGCGGCTGATTCCAAAGCAGGCACGATCGCTAGCCAAACGATGAGCGACGCCTACAGCATGTTCACTCGCGGAGCCCCCGATATTACTTCGTGGTGGACGATGAATGTAGCCTCCTACACTTCGGTGATGGAAGCGGCGATGCGCGAGTCAGCGATTCCTGGCATTACGGCAAGGCACGATAACTCGGGCGCGATTTCGGTCGTGTCCGACGGTTCGTCGAAGTACCGTCTGTCCGGTTTAAAAGGAGATTGGACATTTGCCGTCGGCGTCGACCTTGCGCAGTGTCGGGCGAACATGACACTCGCCAATTTCGCAGAAGGCTTAGCGCTGGCAGAGTACGTCCTGACCAACAACCTTAGCACCGTAGCGGAAATTGACATCGGATCCTTCGACGGCGTTTGGCAGACACCAACCGCAGGAGCCGCGCAGTCGATTCCGCAGAACAAAGATCAGCACACGACCGGCGCGTACCCGATCGTGCTCTACCAGAGTCTCGTTTTCCGCGGCGTGATCGCGGCACTTTTGCGTTTCAAGACTCAATTGCAGGTGGCCGGAAAATGGGACCAAACGATCGTTCAAATCACAGGTGATTTCGGTCGTACTCTTCGTGCCACTGAAGACGGGTCTGATCACGGTTTCAACCAAATGGTCAGCTCGATCTTCTCGGGCGTCATCAAAGGCGGGCCCTACGTCGTCGGGAACATCTCGACGAAGGGTCAAAACAATTTGAACGTCACTCAAGGCTACGGCGTGCCGATCCCCGGGTATAACCAAAAGGGGATTCCTTCGCCGATCGCACTGACTTCGACCGTGTACGGACTCACCGATGTCGACCGAAACCCTTGGCAAAACTTGGCGGCTCCGCTTGTGACACTCAACACAGACGGGACGCTCCTTCTTCCATATGGAAAAGGAAAGTTGGTGTCAGGTGCTTAGTTTTCAAAAGTTGGTTCTCATTTTTTGTTTACTCACGCAGGCAAGTTGCGGCCTGACGGGCCTCGATGGTTTACTGAAGTCCAATGCGAACAGTGGTGGGAGTCAGACGGAACCATCGAAGCAGCCACCACCGTCATACGGTCACCCCGAGCTTCCGGCGCCCTCCTCAAAGCTTGCGCTTGAAAAAAGCGGGAACCTCGCGGGAAAAACTTTCGTAACCTCCGTTCTCATCGGGGTTTTTCGCTCGAGCACTTATTATGCCGTCTCTAGCGGACAAAATCGTTTGGATACCGCGGTGGAGAAGTGGGTAGGTTTTCACTCTGAGCTTTTCGGAACGGGTTGTAACCCATGGTCGAGCTACACTTTCGCCGACTGCGGCAGTCTAGGGATGGATTCGGCAGGAGCTGCAAACACTCCTTACGCACTTGCGTCCTCGGCTCTGCGGCAGCTCAATAAATCGCGTGCGTGCGAAGACGTTCTCGACATCTACCAATTTCCCACTCATATGTCCGTCTTCGCCGCCGCCGAGAAAATTGGTGGCCTTGCGAATGCCACGACTTTGAATGAGTTGAACGACACAATCATTACGAAAATGCATGCGCTTTTTTTCCGATCACGCGCAATCAAGCCGGAGGAGCTGACGATTTATCGCAATTTCAATACGCAGATGAAAAACGATAGCCCCGTCGTTCCACTCGTTGATCGCTATCGCGCGCTTCTGCTCGTCATGTGCGAGGATCCGGAGTGGGAAGTTTTATGAGAATCTTCGCACTAGGTTGCTTTCTTGGGCTACTCGCGTGCCAGCTTGATCCGCAAACCTACGGTGGCACGACTTCCGGTAGTACGGCCAGTCACGCGCAAACGGCTTCCACTTTGATCGCATCGGGCGCAAATCTTCTCCAGATTGATAGCTCAACATCGGTTGTTTATGGATCTTCGCCCGCCATCGCGAAGCTGACGAACCTCGCGGCAACGCGGACGGCGTTCACTTCGCCGACGGATCTCACACCTGATAACGCGACGCTTGGCCAGTCAGTAGGGGGCTGGATTAAGATAGCTCCTTCGACGAATGGACTTTTCTTCAGCTCGCCTCTTAGCAATGTCATCGAGACTTCGAGTTTTGCGATCGTAGCGGTTCTCAAGCCGACTTCTCGCGGGGAAATCTTTCGATCTCATCCGAGCGACATGCAAAACCAGGCCTTCGATCTCAGTGTTGACGGACAGTACGTGAGAGGACGATTCTGGAACTCACCCTCGGATTATTACGAATCGAAGACGGCTTTGCCCAGTGGGGATGCGATGATCGTCGCCGCAAGTTTCAGTGGCGACGCAACTCAGATTTCGCTTTCGGTGAACGGAAGCTTAGAGAAGACGGTTGTCAGTACCGGATCGACTTCTCCTCCGAATCAAGTGAACCGTCTCTTCTCTTTAGGGCCGACATTGGCGAGTTCTTCTATCGAAATAAAAGAACTTTACGTATTTTCGCGTTCCCTTGCGAACAACGAGATTGGAGCGATGGTTTACGTCATGGGGCAAAAACATGGCATACCTGTGACGCTCTCGCCGGATCTAAAGGCTCCGAGTGACGGTGTCGTGAGCGATCCCAATTTTGCTCCCGCCCAATCGATCATCGCGCAAAAGTGTGCCTCCTGCCATTCGTCGTGGGGAAATGCGCGAGCGACGTATTACGTGAGCAATGGTTTAGTTGCGAAAAATTCGGCGCTCACGTCGAAGCTTTATTTCAGATTGACGGGATCGAGCGGCGGCAGCGGACCAAAGAACATGCCTCAAAGCGCCCCAGGTCTCACGAGCGCCGAGCTTTCCACGATCCAAAAGTGGATTGACGAGATGCCCTAACGTCGAAAATTCCACTGAATGCGAAACGACCAAAGCGTGTGATCGTTACCGAGACTCGCGAGGGTTTGCACCAAACTCAACTGCGGCCAGACATCTACACGGAGCGTGACTTGCGGACCAATCTGAAGAGCGCTCTTCAGCGACACTCTCAGTGACGAATCTGCAGGAGTCCAGTCGCCGTTTCGGTACAGGAGAATAGCTCCTGCGCCAAGGGTGAGCATGCGGTGAATCGAGTAGGACGCATACGGTTGCGCAAAGGCACCGAGCCAGCTTCGATTCTTTCCGTCCTCGAAAGTCAGGTCTCCAGAGTAAAGACCGGCCGTGGCTTTTCCCGTTGCCAGTCCCAGTCCGCTGCCAAAAACCCATCGACGCCATCGGAGAGAACCGTCAATTCCTAAAAGCAATCCGTTGTAATTGACGGTTCCTGCGTCTTCGATGCCGTCTTGCGTGAGCTTGATGGGCTCGCTCCAATTCAGATCGCCGAGCGCGAGGCTCCACTTCGATCTTGCAGGGCGCACCTTCGACCTTTGCGCTTGAGCGTCGAAGGAAATGAACAAGAAAATAAGGAGCAACAGTTTATAGCGAAGCATGGACTTGCGCCTGCACGGCCCATGTGTCGGCGTTCGCTTCGACGGGCGAGAAAATTTTTGTTTGGACGATGCCTAAACGGGCTTCGAGTCGTTGCCATGGGAAGGTGAGAAGTCCGAATGACCACCTCGTCGCGCGTACGCCGTCGGCGCTAAGTTTGGTTTGATATCCCTCGACCGTGGTGAGGATGTTGTAACCTCGCGCGAGATTGAACATGCCTTCTATCAGCCCGTAGCCGCTGGTTTCGGTCGAGCCTGCCGTGAGAGGTTCGTCTTGCTTTAAGCCAACCTCGAACATGAGGCTCGAGCCGTGGAATTTTTGAAGACCGAGACGGTCGTGAATCGCGAACCTGCGCGATTTCACGAAAGAGGTCGCGAAGTCGATGTACGAAACTCCTAGCCGATGCTTTTCCGCGATTTCGTTTTCAACCAATAGACTAAATCCTTTTTGTCTATCCTCTTCGATCCGGTGATAGTTTCCCACGAAGAGATGTCCGGCGATCTCCCATTTGGCATTCGTCCATTGCGTGACGATCCCATGCACCTGGTCGTTCTGACCGAGGCCGAGCCGGCTTCGGTTGTAAGCGGTGTGATCGGCCGTGCGAATTCCGAAGACTTTATCGACAAGTCCGAGAGTGAAGGAAAAATTAGAAACAAACGACCGAAAGAAATAGTCTCTTGGAAACCAGAGTGAGTCGTCGTTGCCATTCTTGTAGAAGACTCTTTTCTCGCCGAGTAGGCCGACTGTTGCAGAGGCTACGTGTTGCGCTGCCGAGTCTAGGTGAACGACTAAATTGAGATCTTGCTGCATATTCACCCACTTCGTCGCTCCGCTGGGAGGCCTGGGCGAAACTTGAAACCAAAGTCCGCGATATTTGAGTGAAGGTTTGAAGCGAGATTCAGCGCCAACACCTGGAATAAAAGTCGAATTTTCGGCAAGCGTTTCGTCACTCACGCTCGCAGGAATCAGCGCACGGGACGCAATTTCTTGCGCAAAGAGAGCGCGACCGTAGTCGGTGAGGGGGCCATTGCCTTGCGGATTGTAGTGGCAAGTGGCGCAACTAGTATAGCCGTAGCCAACAAAGCCCGGATAGGCTGACGCATGCGGCGCAATAGCGAGCACGAGTAGAGCAAAGAAGCGATGGCGAATGTTCAGCATTCATCTAGCGTAATGGGAGAATCTCGCTTTCGTCACGGTGAATCACCGAAAGAACAGGTTGGACCAACGACCAGGAAGCGCCGATCAAAAGCGCTTGTTCTCCACGATTGACGGTGAGATACAACCTGCCAACCGGGAGGTTCGAATGAAAGCGATCATCTTCATGTTTACAATTGCACTTGCAACGATGGCTCACGCAGGAAGCGAAGTTAAGCTCGGTACAATGACAGGTAAGTGGTGCGGATCGGATGCCAAAATTCAACTCACCAAACATGATCCGGCAACGGGCTTCTTTCATGGCACAATTCGAATCATTCAAACAGGCCAGGTTGATAAATTTCGCGTTCGACAACTTAATGACATGAGTTTGCGTTTAGTGCGCTTTCTGTCAGGCTACCACCATGGCCAAACTCAATATGCAACGACGGCCCCTCCTCAGCGCTATTGTCCACACGCTCGCTGCTACAACTGGTGGCCTGGTGACACGCGTGGCGGCGTTGGTTGTACACACGCGACTGCCGAGATAATTCTGCAGCAGCCATACTGAACGGACAGAGAAAATGAGCGACTTCAAAAACAGGTTAGTTTGGTCCGACGATCCAAAGGACAAGTCGAAAGTTGAAGATCGAAAAGGGCGTGAGGCGCCAAAATCTGAAGATACCGATGAGTTTGTCCAGTCGAAGAAGTGGACCGCCGTTTTCCGTATCGAAACGGGGAGCCGCGGCGGCAAGACCGTAACCGTGATCGATCGATTGCCTCGACAAGGAAAGTTTCTGAAGGCCCTCGAAAAGGAACTCAAAGCGAAATGCGGATCCGGAGGAACGCACATCCTCGGTGATGAGTACGGTCGCATCGAAATTCAAGGCGACAAGCGAAAAGAGATCAAGGACGTTTTTGAAAAGAAGGGTTTTGCCTACAAGGGAATGTGAGAACGCCTGAGACTGAGATGCTCCGGAACTTGTCTACCTATGGGTTTACAAGGTCCGGAGCGAGTGCTGACCAGCGAAGCTAGTCAATTATCGTGGAACCGGTGTGAGCCAGTAGCTCGAGTCCGTCGCAGAGTTGTAGTACAGCGGATTACTATTGTTTTGCTGCGTGAAGCGTTCGCGACAGTAAGGAATCTGCGCCGGGTTGTTTGCGTACATCCAGTCAAAGCGCCAAAAGTAATCGCAGGCCTCATACATGATCTGTGAACATTGCGCGAGTGTGGGCGCCGCGAACGTTGCTTTGTAGTTCGCAACAAACTGCGCCGCAATGTTTTGCAACGACGTGGCTTGAGTCGGCGTGACCTCCGGAGGCGCCGCGGCGCCAACGGGTGATCGATTATAAACAATCGCGTACACGATGAGCGCGTTGTAGTAAGCCGCGACAGGGGTCACGTGAACATCATCGGTGAAGAGCCGAGAAAGCGTTTGATCACGACTTGATCCCGTAATTCCCGCAACGTTGCCGTTTGTGGCTTGGCGGACGAGTTCAGCCAATGCCGTCGCGGTAGGAATTTCGCGAATCCGGTCGCTTCGTCCTTCGGCAGCCAAGCTATGATTGACACGAGTGACCGCACAACTCCAGGCCTGTTGTGCTCTGCCTTCATAGGTGAACCACTCGGAAAGTTTCTCTCGTTTGTGCGATAACCAAGGGTGATAGAAGTAAGTCTGACCGTTCGGGCTGCCTTCTCGAAAGAGCTCGTGATAGTGGCGTAGGTGCTTCGCCGTGTGTTCGCCGGAAATGGCGTTCACAAGATCGTGGCGTTCCGTGACGACTAGAGTGTCGTATCTGTCTCCGCCCAACGTCTGGGGATTCCGGAGTTCATTGATGATGTTGAGTCCCGTGCTCCAATCTCGATTGTAACCAGTAAGATACCCTTGGTATTGATTCGATCCTTCGGGACTGTTTCCTCGTGTCCGCACTCGGATACTCGAGCCGCCAACCACCTGGTTATTGTATTTTGCAGAACCACCGAAGCTCGCCGCGATGTTCACGATATTCGGTCCCATCGGATAATCGAGCAAGCTGTGGCCGCTAAAGAAGATTCGAGCATCTCTCCGCGCACCTCCTGGAGGAGGAGTAGGCGTCGGCGTGGGGGCCGGAGTTGG
>SYLX01000064.1 GCA_005808505.1 Bdellovibrionales bacterium
AAAGTCGACTACAAAAAACTTGAGAAGATCACCTTTGGCCTCGATATGCGTTCCGCGCAGATGAATGAAGGCACCGTTGACCTTATCATCGGAAAGTCGGCAACGACTTTGCTGACACCTGGCGAACGAAAGCAGATTCAAGAAGCCTTCGCCTCTTCCATCAAGAAGTACAATTCTTCCGGTGCTTCGTACGTGAAAGGTTCGGCGATGGTTCAGGAGCAGAAGCTACGCCTGATTCCAGGCATCGGGTTCGTTGAAGGCGATCGAGAAGACGATCGTTAAATCGAGCTCTTCGGCGATAGTAAAGCGCGTGCAAAGATCTCGGCACCTGGCGCGGCGAATCCTGCCGTTTTACGAGGCGCAAAGGCACCGAAAACAAGTGCTCCTAAGATGTAAGCTAGGAGCGCACTGCTCTCATGCTCAGATAGGCGTTTTTTAGAAAGCGATGAAAGTGTTCCAATCTCGCGCTCTAAATACCGCTTAAGCTTTTCGAATAAAGCAGGCTCGCGAAGTGCCTCTGCGAAAATTCCGACCCAGCATCGAGCGGACCCTAAGTCCGATCCCCTATCGAGCTTGAGAGCCGCGTTGATGTATGCGCCGACATCTTGATTCTCTTGCTGATCAAGGCGAGCGCGAAAGAGCTCGACGAGGTGGCCGAAGAGTTCCTCTAACATCTCTTGTTTATTGCGAAAGTGATGGTGAAGAAGGCCGGGAGAAAGCCCCGCCTCAGCCGCCACGGCCTGCACGGTCGCTCCGGCGTATCCGTGGTTCGAAAGTACTTTCGCGAAGGCCTGAAGGATCTCTTTGCGCCGGGGTTCACGTTCGCTTTTTCTTCCCATAGATTGGTTGTACGCCCAATCTATGGGGTTCACAATGGCTTTAGGAGGTGGTTATGACCATCGACTTCAGCCAACTGACTCCTAAGACAGTTGAGTTCGTTCTTGCAAGAACGAATGAATCCGGACCTTTCGGTGAAGACTTATTCTTCTTCATTGTTTCCTCAGATGGGCTCTTTCGTATTGCTTCATCGGAGGCGACGAGCTTCTTTGATTGGCTGAAAAGTTTCCCAGATGTCGCTTGGGAAAATTCGATTGAAGCAAGTTTAAGTACGGAAAATCGAACCTTTATTCTGTGGCGACGTGAGGGGCCTCCGTTACTCAGTGAAAAGCGTAGGGCCTCTCTGAAAGAGCGACTCGTTGGGCTGCTTACAAGAGCTGGAATCAACCATGATGATGCAGCCGTTCGTTCGAAAGAGTTGATCGACCGGTATCAATCTCCCATTCGGGGTTATCATACACTTCAACACATCTCCCATTGTCTTTGGGAGCTTGATCGTTTTCCAGCCAAGGACTTCGATCGCGATCTTGTTGAGCTGGCGATTTGGTATCACGACGCAATCTATGAACCGAAATCCAAACGCAATGAGGCTGAGAGTGCTGAATTAATGAAGCAAGATTTGAAGGGCTGTGACGCTTCGAAGCTCGAGCGCGTGAGTCAGATGATCCTTGCCACAGCTCACCATCTGGCAACAGAACCAATGGATAAGGAAACCCAAGTTCTCCTCGACATCGACTTATCCATCCTTGGCCAGAATCCACTCGACTATGACGTCTACGTTCAAGGAGTAAGGCATGAATATCGAAACGTAAGCACTCCCATTTTCTACTACCGAAGAAAAAAGCTGCTCCGCAAAATGATGAAAAGCTCACTCTATAAACTAGACTACTTCCGGGCGCAGTATGCTGAGGCAGCCAAGTCCAACCTCAGTCGAGAACTCAGCTCATGGAAGTACAAATGGATTCCCGTTTAACGCCCAACTCGTCACAATAGGTACGAGTCGGGAGTTTTTATCAATGAAGCTCAAGCACCTCACACCAACTAATCCACTGCTCCGAAGTTATATTCGAAAGCACTGGTATTTTGAGAGCGACGTGCCGATCCCGCGTCTTCAGAACGACACGACTGTTCCGAACGGTCTCCCTAAACTTATCTTCGTTCTTAAAGGTGATCTGATTGCCGATGATCTCGGGCGCATCCATCGAGCCGTCGCGGGTGAAGTCGTCCTGACCGGTGTTCATGATTATCCCGTCGGCATCTTCAGCACCGAACCGCACACGGCATTTGGATTCGAGTTAAATCCACAGGGAGCCGCAAGCCTTTTTCGTTTAAATATGAGCGAAATGAAGAACCGCATCGGAACGCTCGAAGAGATCATCGGCCCGTCAGCGCGTGCTTTGATGGATCGTGCGCTGAATGCAAGGACGCTCAACGAGACAAGAGAGTTGATCGAAAACTTTCTGCTGTCGTTTGTGCAACAGGCGAGTCCTCGGCAAGAGTTGGCGACCTACGCAATCAACGCGATTCGCGAAAGCCGCGGCCTTATTACGGTTGCTGATCTTGCGAAACGCACGGGATACAGCACTCGTTACGTGAATCGAATCTTCGATGAAGCCGTTGGCGTTAGCCCAAAGCTTTTGTCTCAAATTGAGAAGTTTCAGGTCGTCTTTCAGAACTGGGCGATTCGGAAAGACTCAGAATTCATCCGGGATCACATCTACGACTTCTATTACGACCAAGCTCATTTCGTTAAGGAGTTCCGTCGATTCACGGGTTTAGCCCCGCTCTCCTACGCTAAATTTGAGAATGAGTTCGGAACGCTCTTTTACCGGGGCTGAACGCCCAATTCCGATTTTTACAAGACGATCTCTGGGTTCTACCTGAAACTGGGACCAACAAAGGAGACATCATGAGCCCCAAAATCTGCCTTCGCATTGCTTCGCTTTCGTTGTTCTTCATTCTTCTTGGTCACAGCACGACTTTCATTCAGCCGGTTACTCATGGCGAGCCAGAGATTCAGGTCTTCCAAGCGATGAAGAATTTCACGTTCGACATGATGGGCTCGATGCGCTCGCACCATGACTTCTATATTGGCTACAGTGTGATGATGACGATTCATCTCGCGATGATTGGCATCATCCTATGGATTCTCTCAAACCGAACTCCGCAGAATTTGCGTGAGCTCAACGGAATTATGATCGCACTCACGGTTGGTACGGCTCTCTATGCGGGCATCTGCTGGACGAATTTCTTCATTGCGCCCGCAGCACCCGCGACCTTAGCTGCCATTTCAATCGCACTTGCCGCAGCACTTTCTAGAAAAGTAGAAGCTTAATTTGCAGGTGCGGTCAGCTTTAAGCCAATGATCGATACCACCAATAAGCCGAGAAAAAGGAGCCGCGGTAACGTGACGGGCTCCTTAAATAAGACAATACCAAGAATTCCGGCACCGACGGCTCCAATCCCTACCCACACGGCATAAGCTGTTCCGATCGGGAGGGTTTGCGCAGCTTTCGCTAGAAGATACATGCTTGCGGCGAGCGTTGTGAGCGTGAAGACACTCGGTAGAAGTCGCGTAAAACCTTCGGTGTATTTAAGACCTATGCTCCAACAAACTTCCAACAATCCTGCAACGAACAAAACGATCCACGCCGTAGACATAACGACACTCCTTTTGAAGTGCGTCGTCTTGTCCTAACCGGGTACGGCGCGTCTCGTCCGGGCCGTATGAACGGCAAGAGGAACACTAGCAGATCCTGCGAAGAGTCTCTAGGCCTTAGACCAAGCTCCCTTCTGGAACTGAATATCTCTTGAGCGGGTTTAGTCAAACTGATGAAGTAGAACCATCTTTCATAACCCAAGGGAGGGTTCATGCGCGCTTCTTTTCTTGCCATCTGCTCGGCGCTCTTGCTTGCGTTGACAAGCTGTTCGCACAAGCAGGTCCATTCAGAAACTCAAGCCGACATCGTTGAGCGCGCACCTGCTTCAACAAAGCCGCGAGTCGTGCGCGGATCCATCCTCCACTTCGTTCAAGATCCCTTCGTAGTTGGTGATGAAAAGAGCTACGAATACTTTGAAGACGGAGCACTCGTCATTGAGGGTGGAAAAATCGTTCGTGCTGGAGCTTGGGGGCAGGTCGCTCTTCCAGAAGGAGCTGACACTGAGGACTACCGCGGGCAACTCATCGTTCCCGGATTCATCGACACGCACATTCACATGCCGCAAACCGAAATGATCGCGGCGTATGGTGAGCAGCTTTTGGATTGGCTGAACAAATATACCTTCCCCACGGAAAGCCAATTCAAAGATAAAGAATACTCGCGCAAGATCGCCAAGTTTTTCTTGAGCCAACTTCTCCGCAACGGAACAACAACAGCTCTTGTGTTCGGAACGGTTCACAAAGAGTCCGTTGAAGCTTTCTTTGAGGAAGCTGAGAAGCTCAACCTCCGCATGGTGGCGGGAAAAGTCTTGATGGACAATCCCGACACGACTCCCGACTTTCTTCGCGATACGGCTGACTCGGCCTACAACGATTCAAAAGATCTGATTCAGAAGTGGCACGGAAAAGGTCGTCTGCTCTACGCCGTCACTCCCCGTTTTGCGATCACATCGACACGCGATCAACTTAAAGCGGCCGGTCGTTTGAAAAAAGAATTTCCGACAACGTACGTTCACACGCATGTTTCGGAAAATCTCGACGAAGTCGCTTTCACAAAGTCTCTCTTTCCGGAAGCCAAGGGTTACCTTGATGTCTACGACCGCAATGGTCTTTTGGGATCACGTTCAGTCTTCGCTCACGGCGTTCACTTAACGGAGCCTGAGTACAAAAGACTTAGCGAAACGAATTCAGCTATCTCTCACTGCCCAACTTCCAACCTTTTTCTTGGCTCGGGGCTCTTCAACTTGAAGTCGGCAAAGAACCCAGCACGCCCCGTGAAGGTTGGCATGGGAACGGACGTCGGTGCCGGTACGAGCTTCTCCATGCTTCAAACGATGAACGAGGCTTACAAAATCCAGCAGCTTCAGAAAGAAAAGCTCTCGGCCTTCAAGGCTTTCTATCTCTCGACGATGGGGAGCGCAAAAGCCCTTTCGCTTGAAGACAAAGTCGGAAACTTCGCACCTGGCAAAGAAGCTGATTTCGTTGTCCTGAATTATTCAGCAACAAAGCTTCAGGGACTCCGAACTTCGCGAGCTAAAGATCTCCACGATAAGCTTTTTGCGATGATGACTTTGGGTGACGATCGCAACGTCGTTGCGACATTCGCAGCGGGTGAAAAAGTTTTCTCAGCCACACGGCAGTAATCTTTAGGGGCTCCTTTGCGAGCCCCTCTTTCACCGGGAAACGAGGGCGCTCAATCTTTTACGAAGCGCTACCGACAGACGCAGCTCGATTGCGTGATACGACAAAGCCGACACCACCAAGATCACGCCAATCAGTGCGATCAATAGTCCAACGGAAACTGGAACCGAGAGTGCAGGTAATCCGGCAGCACGATACGAATCTTGAAACATCTTTCCTAAGAGCGCATGCCACATATAAATCGAAAAAGAAATTTCACCAAGATAGAGGAGCGGTCTGGAGTTTAGGACTCGAGTGATGGGTCCCTCGGCGTGACTCAGGCAAAAGATCAAACCTACGCTCAAAAGAACGAAGACGAATTCCTCTTTCATGAATTGAAGCATGAGGAATTGCGCCATCAAAAACGCGAGGGCGCCAAAATCAAACCATCGTCGGCTTGCGACTCCCTCGGTGAGTTGGCTGATGCGATAAAGAAGAAGGCCCGCCGTGAACCCAAACAAGCAGCGGATCCAGCCATTCCCGTGCATGAAGTCCATCGATCCTTTGTGGACTCCGTACACATAGAGGCCAAATGTGAAAAGCAAAGCCACCAACGCGGAAGTCGCTAGTGCGAGTCTTCGAGAGGCGAAAGCTACAACCGTCATCAAGATCGGGAAAAGAAGGTAGGCCGCCCACTCGGCGCTCAACGACCATGATGGATAATTCCAATGCTCCATGAAAACGAAGCCCCAATTATGAATCAGAAGAAAATTCGCCGTGATCGAAAGGCCGTGACCATTAAAAACGTCTAAACCCTTCGTCACGCCAACGTACGTTAAGAACGACACGAACGTGACAAAATGAAGTGGGTATATGCGCGCCCAGCGCCCGACGAAGAACGACTTCAAAAAATTACCTGACCAGATCTTTTCTCGTCCGTACCGATGAGCGAGTACGAATCCAGATAGAAGAAAAAAGCAGTCGACCCAAAGATAGCCTTTGCTCGCAAAGGGAATTGCGAAGAGGTCCATGTTAATTGAAGCGACTTCAACGAAGGCCCAGCGTACGTGAAAGAACATCACGAGCAAGGCCGCGATTCCGCGAAGAGACGTCAACGAGTCGATCTTTCGCGAAGTCTCGCCCGGCGAAGCACTGGTGACCAAATTCAACGCTGGTGAATCGGTGCTTTGCCTTTGTCTTTTCTGGTTTTTTTGATTTTTAGAAGCCGCTTTCACGCAAACCCATCGGCGTACAAATGCGTTCGCTTAAACTGAAAGGGTCAAAGGTCCTGACGTCGACCTACAAGCAGGTCTGGTAGTTCGAACCGTTGAGTGCCGCTGTATCAAAGATCAAAGAGATACCGCTTGAACTAGAGGAGCTGCATTGGTTTGTTGAGCGCCCGGTGTACTCAATAGCGAGGATCGCTTTACCCTTTTGAGCGAATGGCTGATACTGGCCGCACTCATTGTACTGATGGCACTGCTCAACAATGGCGAGATCAAACGAATCCACAAGATTGTTCACAAGATCACCAGCGTTCTTGAGGCCAGCGAGAAGCTTGCGATCGCGAGCGGCAAAGGCGAGGAACTGGTTGTACTCCGTTTGCGTGGCGCGTGTAAGCGGGAATCCCGAATTGTTGGAATGCGCATCAACTCGATCAAAGTCAATTCCGTCACATCCAATACTGCGAGCGCGGTCGAGTCGGCTCAGCATGATTTGGCGGACGTTGGCCGAACGAGTATCTAACCACTGCTCACTTGCGACATCGGCCGTGTTTCCACGATCTGCTGCCACAAACGATGAGGCGTCGGGGCGTCCAGTTTCTACGGTCCCCGCGGAGAAGTTGCAGAGAACGACGCTTCCGCTCGACTTTAAATTCTGAATCGAAGCCGCCGTGTGAGAGAACATATCAACATTGGTGACCTTCTCGGTCCGCGGGCCAACCACCCCCGCAAGTTGGTAATACCAGCTAGACATCGGAGCTATTAGAATCGCCGGTCGTTCAGCTAAGTAGATCACCGACTGCCCATCGGGACGACGATACGTAAGTTGTGATGAAAGAACGGGTTCAACGGTAAATTCAGCTGAGGTGATTCGGCGAGGCTCGATGTTTTCGCAATCCTCGCGTACGACATGGCCCGTAGTCTTGGTATCCAGAACGATGCGTGAGCGAATATTGGTGGAATCTTTGGGGCACAGACCAGCCTCGACGTAGATTTTTCCATCATAAGGTTGGCCGCTTGAGTCACCCGATTGTTGGGCTTGAACTGAAGATGCCGAATCCGTAAATGCAGGCAAGGAACAGTTTTGGAAAGCAACCACAAGGATTGCAGTAAAAACCATCCAACCTGCTGCCGAAACTTTCTTCATTTTTTCCAACCCCACGTCCTAATTTTCACCGAGAAAAACTCGAAAGTCGTGAGCTAAATGAAGGGGGTCTAGAGGCCTGCAAGCATTCGACTCCCTCAGCTCTGAACATAGGATCCTCCCTCCGCGACAGAATCCCGAGTGACATCTTTGGGGCGTATTCCGCTTAGAATTGTTTCAATCTGAAACAGATACGCTTCAAGCACGTCACGGCGGTCAACTTACATCGTGCTTCCACCGATGCGTGTAATGCCGATTTGTTTAGGAAAGGATTTGGCTTGTCTCAGACCGAATCAACTGCAGATTACAGTGCGCTGCTCAAACGATGTGATGAACTCATCCGCGCGGGTAAGTTCTCTTCGGTCACGGCACTTTTGTCAGGCCTTACGCTTGCGCAAGTTCCCCGGACTCATCGGCAGTCACTTGCGAAGGTTTGTCGGAGAGCCGGCTTAATTTCAATGGGACTCCGATTACTGCACCCGGTGATTCATTCCGACAAACCTTTGCTTGATCCCGCTACCGCGGGAGAGATATGTGAATACGCCGTTCTCCTCTCTCGCATTGGTTCGATCTCCGAAGCGTTGGAACTCTTGTCGAAGGTTTCTCCTGTCGAAGCGCCAGAAGCGCTGCTTTACCAAGGCTTTTGCCATATTTCGATGTGGGAGTACAAAACGGCAAACGGATATCTGGAGCAGTATTTAGCTCAACCTCTTGAGCCGTACGCAAAGCTAGTTTCGAGCGTGAACCTAGCTTCTGGTTATCTGATGACTAAGCAATTTGACGCTGCTGAAACGCTTCTCAATTCGTGCATCGAGACGGCCACATCACTGAACTCTCAGCGACTTGTTGGCAACTGCTTAGAGTTGCGAGGACGCATGCAGATCCTTCGCGGCGATTTCGCAAAAGCTCGCTTAGATTTGGATCGAGCCTCGGGAATTTTTGGCCAAGCGCAAAGCTACGATCAACTTTTGATCGCGAAGTGGCATGCGCTGATGGCGGCGACAGAGCATGGATCAGCTTCGCCACTTTTGGAGTTTCGCAAAGAAGCTTTTCAGCGCCAGCACTGGGAAAGCGTTCGCGATGCTGATTTATTTTCTCTCAAGATTGAGTTTGATTCCGCTCGTTTCGATTATCTTTACTACGGAACTCCGTTAGCCGCTTATCGGGCGCGGATCGGAGAAGAGGTCGCACACACACCGAACCCGGAGTTCATCTTTGGGGAAAGCACCGGCCGTTGCGTAGATCTCGCAACAGGTGAACTCGATGGAGGCGAAGCTCTTCAAGGCGGCAGGATGGTGCATAAAGTGATCGGGGCATTAATCCGTGATTTTTACGTGCCTCGTAATATCGGTTCGCTCTTCTCTGAGCTCTATCCGGGTGAGTATTTTGATATCGCATCCTCCCCTCTTCGTGTTCGCCAGCTTTTGTCGCGCACGCGAAAATGGGCGAGCGAGAATCAAGTGCCCCTCACGATCGAACAGAACAAAGGCTCCTACCGCTTATCTCTCGGTGAAGGCTTTGGAATTCGCATGTCGATGGCGGCAGCTCCCCTTGAGCCTTCGCAAGCGCAGTGGAGCAAATTGAAGAACGTCTTTCCGATTGGACGCGAGTTCAAGATTCAGGAAGCCTGCGAACGCTTAGGCTGTTCGAAGTCTGGCTTTCATCGCTTGTCTGCGTGGGCAATCGAGAACGGGTCGCTCCTTCGCACTGGCGAGGGAAAAGCGACCCGTTATCGTCGTGCGGGATGATGTCGATGAAAGTCATTTGTCTTAATAATATCGCGCATCCCGAATTCTCGAAAGCGACTGAAGGTCTAAAGACAGGTTACGTGTTTATTTGCTCACCGAATGAAAGTTACCTGCAGGTGCACACAAGCTCGCTTATTTACATACGAGATCTCATCTTCCGTAATCCGTTTCGGGAAATTGCAGCGGTATTCAATTCGCGAGCGCGGAAACAGATTTTTGATTCTTTAAAACGACGTAACCAAAGCACAAGAGGCAACGAGCCCGTTGCAGCACTCGTCTTTGAATTTGATTCCGGCCGACGAATTTTAAGGCTGCGTGAGATAGGAAGAGATCAGTCGAAACCGAATTCGTCGGCAAGTACCAGATATTTGATTTCGAGGGTCCTACCCGAACTCGGTAGGCGGATGGGGGCCTCGGTCATCCAAGCAGAAACTTTCGAAGCCTATGGAAACATTCTTCTCGGTTTCGGCTGGGAGCAAAGTTGGAAAGGCCGTTCCATTTTCATTCGTCTCGCTTGCTGGCTCAATCGCTATAGGGCCTACAGCCTCAAACTTGAGCGAACATGAACTTCCGAGAACGCATACTCATAACGGCCGAGGTATAAGTCTTTATTCTTGAGTCGCGATCTTCGCGATATCTCCAGGCGGGAGTACCCCGTTGTAGATGCGGAAGTCGTCCATATTGCCTTTGTAATAGAACGTCGAATCGGGAAACCGCCCGATGTCTGTCACGGCGTTGGTGGAGAAATCGTTTTGGAATGCGGTCGAACCGTTAGCTCCAGAATAGGTTTGCGTCGACAAAGTGCCGTTGAAGTAGATCAACGCACGATTCGCAGGTGTCTGCGTTTTGTCGATGACGAAAGCAAAGTGTTTCCACGAGCCCGTCGATACGAAGTTGTCGGCAGTCTTCAAAAGTCCGCCTTGGGTTCCGTTCCCCGCCTCAGTCACGACCGCCAAGTCAGATGTCATCCAAGTGTTGATGAAGAGCTTAAATCCGTTCTTATCCACTCCCGGAAGTCCGTTAGAAATGAGTGTGTTGATGCTCGCCTTAACCGGGTTCGGCAAATAGACCCAAACGGTAACGGTGAATGTACTTCCGAGATTCAACACTCCCGCCGTTAAATAGGCATTTGTTCCGTTGAGATAGATGCTCGAAGAACCTTGCGACTTATTCGATGTATCATAGGTTGTATTGAAGCGAGTGAGATGTCGGTTATTCCCCGATGAATCATCCGTGTTGCCGTCAAAGCGCCACAGCGCGATCAATCTAGAAAGATCAAGAGTCGTAAAGGAAGCCGTCCGATCCGTCGACGGGCTTGCGCCGTTCACGCGGAGGATACTCGCTTTAACCTTTACGGTGATCACAGCACCTTGCGGATAATCAGCCGCGGGCGTGAAGGTCACCTTCTTTGTGGGCGCATCGTAAGAGAAAGTTCCTGCGATCGGAGTTGATCCGTGCGAGATCTCAATGTTTGTCGTGTTGATGGTGGCTGGATCCACTTTAGCATTGAACGTGATCTCAACTGGCTTAGTTAAGTCGACCTCAATATCCGTATTCGCTGGTGTGAACTTCGTCACATCGAGAATGATCGGGGCAAGCGTCGTGGCACTCGCGAGGGAATAGAGCGTCATGTTTTGAGCTTCGTCTTTCACTAGTACGGCAAAGTGATAGGCAGTTGAAGGCGTAAGCCCTGAAACCGTGTAGGACGTTGTCGCTGAAGCCCAGTCCATCACGAGACCAGCTGAGTAAGCGTCAGCTTCCGCGATCGTGTCGATGAGAGTGGAGCTTGTTGCTTTCACGATCTTGTATTTCAAGTGCGAGGCGATGGACACGTTATCCGATGCCGCCGACCAAGAGAGATCCAAATCGATATCACTCACATTTGAAGTCGCCACCGTAGTCGACGTGAGCGTAGGAGCGATGAGGTCAGGAGTGAGCGTCGTGAAACTAGTGAGCGAGTAAAGCGTCTTGTTCCCGGCCGCATCGCACACGAGGACCGCGAAATGATATGTCGTTGATCCTGCGAGACCAGTTACGTTTTTCGACGTGGTGCCAGGTACCCAATCCATGACAACATCGCTAGCTCCGACGGCGTCTGCTTCTTGGATGGTATCAATGGCCGCTGCGCTCGAAGCTTTCACGATCTTGTACTTGAGAGCCGATGATGCGGTTTTTCCATCAGTTGCTGCCGTCCAGGAGAACTGCGCACCCGAAGATGTAACGCTACCGACGGTAACAGTGCTGACAGGAACCGTTGGTGCAACCGTGTCAGGAGCGAGGCCCGAAGGATTGTCGAGCTTCACATCTTTACGACACGCGATGAAAGACACGAGGCTCGCTGCGACCAGAAGTTTTAAAATCGACTGTGGCTTCATCATTTCTCAACTCCTTCGGTGAGTTCGCGCACGACAACTTCTTTGTCTTTCACTTTGACGGCGAAGACTTCGACTCGACGATTCCAGACGTAAGCTTCTTCTGAATCGCCTTCTTTTAGAGGCTCTTTCGAACCGCGTCCTTCTACTTTGATTGGCTTTCTCTTGATGCCCGTCTTGCGGAAGAGACGAGCCACGGCTTCGGCGCGATCTTTTGAGAGCTTCAAGTTAGGACCAACTCGGCCCGTCTTGTCGCTGTGACCGACGATCAGGAGAGAGTCGTATTGTGATGCTACTCGAATGAAGGCTTTCGCGAGACGATCGACGAAGGCCTGATCTTCCGCATTCATCGTGCTTTGGCCGACCGCGAAGCGAACTCGGTCTTTTGGCAGAGTGACCTTCACGTCGTTACCTACAACTTCAACTGAATGCGACGAGAGAGACTTTTCGACCGGAGCCGGCGTAGGCGCTGGTTCAATGATGGGAGCAGGAGTGGGTTCAGAAGTTGGAACTGACTCTTCTGGAGCCTCAGGTATTGGTTCAACGGGATTTGCTCCGAAGCCAACCTGAATAAAGAGACCTGCCATGAGCGATGCGGAATCCGAGGGAAGGGAAGAAATCTTGGCGCCATAGCGAACTTCCCGTGCGAACCACTCCGTCTTGCGGAAAGCGTCGAGCCCGATGGCGAAGCGCACTTCGCTTTTCTTCTCTGCAGGAAGAATGTTGAAGTTGAGGTCATCTCCGAACATGACGCCGGGGCGGAGGCGAACGCCGGTGGCTCCGAAGTGATAAAGGAGCGGAAGTTCCGCAAGAACAGCTTGCGTATCGATGGTTCCTTGCCCGCAACAGGAAGTCGATCCAGTAAGCGATGAGACGTAGTAGCTCAAACTGGGTTCAAATGCGTAAGCCTTGTCGATGATCCAGAATGTATGGCTGATAACGAGCGAACCGAAGTACCCGGTTTTGTCGTCAACTTCTGAGAGGCTAGAGTCTTTTGATGTTTGCTGGTAGCCGGCGTCGAGTCCGATCCAAGTTTTAGCCTCGGCAACAGTTGTGACTAATATCAGTGCTGCGAAAATTGCGATGGTTCTCATGGGTATCCTTTGAAATCAAACACGCGTTACCAGGAGAGCTATCGGTCATCTCTAACCAAGCCTTAGTGACGGTTTTGTAATACGTGAAAAGTTGGACGTTTGATGGTTGCCCGCAAAAGCGCGCCGGTTGAGGATTTGAAGGATTTGTTTGCATTTCAAAGTGCGTTGGTTGAGTGAATCGTTGTCATCACGCGGATCTTGAGCGTTGATATCGACTTAGAAGTGGAAGGCCAGCATGAGAAAACAAACGTTCCGAGTTCGATTCGATGCGAAGCCAGCTGTTGTATACTCTGCATTGTTGGATGTGACGCTGCTTCCGCTGTGGAGAGTTCCCGATGGAATGACCATGATTGTTCACGAGTTTCATCCCGCTGCAGGCGGCCGATTTCGCATCTCGCTTTCTTACGATGATATTAGTGAGTCCGGGAAGACCGTGACTAACACTGACACTTACGGCGGATACTTTCGAACTTTGATTCCGAACAAGAAAATCGTTGAAGTCATTTCCTTTGAAACAACTAACTCGGACTTTATGGGCGAGATGATTATCACAACGGAGCTGTGTTCTGACGGTGAAGGAACTGAGTTGATCGCAACTCATGAGAATCTACCGGAGGCCGTCTCGGCTGAACAAAACGAGATTGGCTGGAAGATGTCATTGGGGAAGCTTGCGAAGTTGATTTGAATCTTACGAGATAAAGCTCAGCTTACCTACGATGTAAGACAGACTTAGCTTAATTTTTGAGCAGCTTGAGTATAAGCCTATATCCCACTCTTTCAATTCTCTTAGTAAAGAGAAAGGATATTGAAGTATGACAAAACTGTTCTTGAGCTTACTCCTTCTATCACCTCTGACCGCGTCCGCTGCACCGAACTTCCACGGCGTAAGTACTGGTTATGATTACGTTGGTTACTGGTTCCCTCAACTGCCTCGCACCGCTGATAGGGTTGTCCACTCAAGCGTTTACCACAACGGAAATAGCTACGTCGCGGCGGTGCTCTTTGACGCGATCGATGTTCCCGTGCAGGAGTCTTTTTTTCCTAGGATGGGCAATGGACAGTCTTACGGCGGCGTTGAAGACGCTCGATTCGTTTACTCAAAGCAAGTCAAAGCCGGTGACTTCGCCGTCAATTGCCAGATCTCTTTGAGCGGTGAAGAACCGATCGGTGATCGGTCGTTTAAGGAAGTGTATGAAAAGACTTTTTCCTTCTCATGCAACACGGGCTATTACGCGCTAACTAAACCGGATTTCACTTCCGTGGAGCATTCTTTCACCGATGATGAGTCGAATCCACTCATCCAAGCCATTTTGAAAAACGGCGGGTCGATCAAGATCGACGGTTCGAGTACTTACTGGCATCAGACACATCCGGAACAATTTCCAGCGACGTACATTGAGTTGAGTTGCGTGCGGAATGAATGCAAATACACGAGTCAGACTTTGAAGTAGTCCGAATCAACTTCGTCATGCTTTAAACAAACTTAGATTAATGCAAGATGCCGACGTAACCAGCTTTTTTTGAGGTTGGTTACGTTGTTGTTTTTGGATTGAGTCGTTTGAGGTCGCTCGGACGGAACTTCCTGTCGGCTCCTCCGCCGACGCATTGAGCGCCAACGAAGTCGTAAGTGCGTCTTGCGACGGATCTTCGATCCTCTGCTGCGACACCCTTTGCACAGCCTCAAAACATGCCACCGGCATGTTTTGAGGCTTGCGTGATTCTCACTCTCGACGATCGAGTCCGAAGCCCCGATACCGCCATTTCTTTTCCCTCAATGACCTCCGCCAAGCGAGATGCGTTCGCCCGAAGGGCGATGGCGGTGAGTACATGGAGGTACGTGTCGATTGAGGGAAAAGAAATGGCGGAGAG
>SYLX01000065.1 GCA_005808505.1 Bdellovibrionales bacterium
AGACACTCACCCATAAAAAAAGCCGCGGCGTGAACCGCGGCTTTCGCATTTCTAGCGATCAATCAGAACTCGATTAGTGACTCGCTTCTTGCACGACTTCTTCTGCTTGAAGGTTTTCGCCGTGGCGGTATCGATCGACCAGGGTCGTGTCCATTGAAGGGAACGAGAAAAGCAATGCATGGCTGCTCGAGGGCGTATCCTCGATCGTGACGACCACATAGTGCAATCCTTCGGCTCCTTCATCTGCGTACTCCTTGATGAAGGTGACCAAAATATTCCCCGTCAGATCTACCGAACGCCAAATCTCATCAGCTTCTTCGATCGTTGATTCGCGCAAGTGCTCGTACGTTTTGAATTCGGCTTCCGCGATGTCTTTCTCGCTCCGCAGAGTCAGCATGGCGCGATAAAGCCCGACGGCTAGATCATCGCCTTCGCTGAGCGCATCACCATCAACAGCACCTTGTTCAACTTCTTTCAGCACGCGATCATAAATCAAATTCCCTCGACGGAAACGGTCGACGAGTCCTAAATCCGACGACGGGAAATGAAGATAAACAAAGCTCGGTACGTCGTTCGTCGCATATGCGAGAGCGACGTAATACACTTGCTCGCTTGTTCCACCTTCCGATGCCGTGTAATGACCGACGTAAGTCCGTACGCGGAATCCGTGAATGGATGTCGCGTCTTCCCAGATCTCATCGGGATCATCGAGAACTTGATTCAGCAACCCTTCGTATTTCGGGAACTCGCGCTCGTGAATGTCTTCATCCGAGCGAGTTGTGAAATACTCTTTCTCGAGCGCCTGAATCTGCGGCAAAAAGTGATCGTAAAGCTCATCTTCTGTCGAGAACACGAGACCACTCGTCTCGTCGATCACGATTTGATCTTTCATCAACTCTTCCCTCCGTGAAGTTCCGCGTTTAACAGCTGGCTTTCCCATAACCTCACCTCTTCTGCGATCCGTCCAGGACGGTCCTGAAACCAGCGCTGGTTGCCGTCAGCACTCGATTCAAACCATCCTTGACGATGCCTTTTAACATGAGTCCTTTTTCCGTTTTGGCAAGCCGAGTGCTTCCAAAACGTCGACCCCAAAACGCACCAGAAAACTCATCAGAACAAACCGTCGATGTACGGAAAAAAGCGATTCCAAAGCTTAAAGACGTGCTTCGTAATCCTAGTTTGAGACGAATAAAATTGAGACAGCGCCGGGGGCTTACTCCGGTGAATCGGCGGGCGCTAAGTGGGCTCGTTAACGAGCGATTAATACGCGGATCATTCACGCGCGACCCCTCTTAAAAAATGGTACGAGTTCGGCAACACCATGTCAATTTCAGCTCAAATTGACTTGCCCAAGGCCAAGTGCGGTGCCCACAATGCAGCTTGAGGGGACCATCTCATTTTGAGACGCACTCACTGACCTTGACCAATTGCGAGTCGAGTTCGGAGCGCAACTTCCTCACGAGAATTCGACGGAGGGTTCGACAGGGTTTAAGGACGAGCTCTGTTGGCTACAACATGTTTTCAGAAGCTTCTGATTGCTCTTCTAAATGCTCTACTAAACGCTAAGGAGTGGCGAATGAAACGCGAGCGTGGCGACCGACGTGGTGGAACCGGTGGGGGAAGCGGCGGCGGAAATCGTGAAGACAAACCAGCAACCAAAGAGACTGCTGATCACACGAAGCTCGACGTCGACGACGTAGGCCAAATTGAATACCTCCTCTACCAGAGCACCCAAGGCCTTCACTTCATGTTCGACCATGCAGACATCGCTCGCATCCTGAGCGTGCCCGAAGACGCCTCTAAGTTTTTTACCGAGGAGAACATGAAACGAGTTCAGGAGCTTCTCACGGGACTCCTCGACGCCAAGTCTCTCGATGCAAAACGGTCTTACCTTGATCGTCTTCCGGTTGAACAATACGAGCTTCTCGTGCGGGCTTATTTCCACTTGGTGGAAAACACCATTCTCGCTCACTCAAATATTCGACATTGATTCCGCTCTTCACCAACTAGACGCGACCTTCGTCGCGCGTCCTAGTTTACGCACGGGTTAAGGCCAGGTCTCTCCTGGCCGAAGAGTACAACGTGACGAAGCTCATGCGTGACCTCCTAACGGCAATTCTTCTTCTCGCGTACCTCGCTCCATCGCTCGCGTATGCTGAGTATCGCGTCTACTTGTTAGCGATCACCGATCCGGCGCTAAACCAAACACGAACGGTTCTCTCGACTCTCGACGACATTCAATATCCCGGCTATTACCACCTGAAAAAGTCGGAATCGATCGTCATCCAAGACACTTGGATGTGCTGGGGACGCCAAGGAGACTTTAAAAAGCTCTGTCCTAACCCCAAGGACCCGCCCCAATAAGCTCCTACTAACGACCAGAACCAACGCAGACGCGACGCTGGGGTCACGCACGTGCGTCTCTCCGTGTTAAATTTAAAACATGTCGGATCTTTCGATCAATTCGCGAGAAAACCAACGCCAGCTCGAAGACTTGAAACAAGAGCAAGAGCAAAAGCTGCAATCCACGCGCGCCGATTATAAACGTCGCGAAAAGGAAGTGCACCAAGCTGGCCAAGCAGCGATCAATCACATTCGTCGTTCGACTGAAGAGCGCGTGGAGAACATCCGCAGCGAAAATGATTCGCGCTTAAAGAGCGAAGGTGAGCAGTACTCCCGAAACTACAGCGAGCTTAAGCGACGTGCGCAAAAACAAAACGATTCGCTGAGCGAAGAGATTACGACCGCAAGAGAACGGGCGCAGCGAAATATCGCGAGCATCAAAAACTCAGAAACCCAAGCCATGCGCGACACGCAGGTCAAACTCAAGGATTTCGTCGAAACGCAAAACGCGCTCCGCGACCAAGCCCGCGACGAGACGAATAAAAATATCGAAATTGTTCAGCGCAAAGGCAATGAGCAGATCACGGCGGCAAAACAGAAAGCGTCCGACGATCTCAAAGCCACCGAACTCGGCCATAAGCGCGCCATCAACGAACTCCGTGACCGCAACGATTCGACTTTCAAAGAAACTCGCGATCAAGCTGACCGAAGGCTCAGTGACCTCAAGCGCGACGGCGAAACGAAAATGGAAAAAGAGCGCGAACAGAAAAACCGCTCGATCACCGAAATCCAAAAGAAATACCGCGATGCTGTTCACCACGAGCAGCGCGACGGCGACCGACGCCTCAACGACGTCCAAAGAAAGAATCAGCAGGACTTCGAGAAGACACGTGCCAAAAATCTTCGTACGAACGAAGAGATGCGCACTGAATATTCTCTTGAATCCCAGCGTCTCCAAATCGAAGGTGAAGATGACATTCGCCAACGACAAGCGCGCTTCGAAGATCTTCGCAAGCGTCAGGACATCGACAATGAGAAAAGATTAAAGCGCGCAGAAGCCGACGTTTTGACTCGCGAAGCGAGAATGAAAAAAGAATCTGATGAGCGGTTGAACTTCGAAGCCGATCGCATCTCGCAAACGATTGAAGGTCAGCGAGAAGAGTTCAAAAAGCGCTTCGATGTGAGCGACAAGACGAATAAGAGCACTCTTCGCAACCAGCAAGAGACTTACCTAAAAGAACTCTACAAGCAGAAGAAGCGCTTCGATGAGCGGTTTGGCGTGGAGCACTCCCGCAAAGACGATCCATTTTACAGGCTGAAATCCTTCGAAGCATCCATCAGCGAAAAGCCTGGAGCCTATGTCCTCACCGCCCGAGTGTCTCCTCACGAACGGAACTCAGTCGACGTCCGAGTGAAGAACGACAAGATCACCCTAAGCGCAAAACGTTCTTACGAAGATGGATTTACGTCTGACGACGGCAGCCGAGTGTCGACGAACTCCTACCAAACATACCGTCAGGAATTCCGCCTCGACCTACCGGTTCAGTCCGAGAAGGTGATTAAAAAAGTCGATGAAGACGGGAACATCACGGTGATCGTTCCCAAAAAAGGCTATTCGAAAGCTTAAGCTTCTCAAGATTTTCGCAAGAGATACGAAAGCTCGTTCATCATGAAGTGCATGCGCGCATGAAGATCTTCAAGCTGCGCGATGTTCGACTTCAATTGAACGAGCACATCGGCTTCGTAAGACGCTGTATCCGTAAGATCACGGCTGAGCTCACCGTAGGAATCCACTGCACCCGCCGCAGAGCGAGTGTCGTCGAGCGAGGAATTTACCGCGAGCGATGCTTCGGTGGTCGCAATCGTTGTCAACATGGTCTCTCCTCATCGCTTTCTGGCCCAGTGATTGGGTCTGCGCTCACAGGCTTTTTGCCCGACGCCCAACCGGATTTCTCCAGCTAGATTCAATCCTATCGAGCGCTTCTTTCGCGTCTCAACTTAAATTACCTTACATTTCTCGCCGATAGTCTGGGCGGTTCACGCTTAGAACCTTTTTCCAAAACCAAGGGCATTCCTAGCGCTCGTCTCGTCACTTTCAGCGGCGCAACTCGCCGTCTTTGAAGGTGCGACTTCCCGCCGGCTCGTCAAGGAGCTGCGGGCTCACAAAAACGCTATCACACGAAAACTCGACTTTCGCCGTGGCACGCTTTACCGCGCCTCGCGGTTTGGCGTGACCTCATGGAGGTACAAACCTCGGGCCAGTCTAGATCCAAACTCCTCAGTACTCGCAACCCACTGATTTCTTGTCGATCTCACTCAACTTGCGTCGAAATCCGGATTCAGGTCGCGAACTCGAAGCGCTCGCCAATGTCGGAACCATGACACTTGGCGGCACGTCCACGTGTTTCAAACCCAAAACGTGCCCGAACTCGTGGATCATCAGACTTTGCATATCGATTTTGTCGGCTTCCGGAGTGTTGCCGCCGAAGAATTTAAACCGCTCATTGATCTTAATGTCGGCCTCATAGATTTTCTCGCCGGCCCACCAGATTGTCGTGCGGGCTTGCTCGAGAGGATCGCCATCCCAGTCCCGCTGGAACGAAATAAGGTTCACACCATCTGGAACGTTGCTCGGGCCTTTACGCGTGACGCCGGCAATTTTCAGAACATCCCGACCTACCGATTTATTCCAAACCTCAGCGGCTGACTTCATCGCCTCGTAATAGTCGCGATGTACTGAGTCCTCGTGAATGTAGAGGAGGACCGGAGTTTGTGCTCCCCAGGAGACACGTTGCTGATCGCCGTTCTGCACGAAGTTACACGACTCCTGGGGCTCGGGACGGAGTCCGCAAGCTTGAAGGCCGAAGGCAGCCAAACCTAGGATGAATATAACGACGGAACTTCGGAGCATGTGAACTGCGACCTCCACAATCTCCCTATCGCAAAGACCGGGCCCCGCCGTCAGGCCGCCTTCATTCTGTAAACTATCGAGATCTTTGGATTTCTGAAGGCTGACGGTTGAGGTCTCAAGCTCAGTTTTGGCTGCCAATTTGCGGCAAAGACCGTGAAAACAGTCTCAATACGAAACATCAAAGCTCAAGCTATCGAAAAGATTCATTTTTTCGAAATCGTCTCAATCTTAGACAGCTTCGGACGAAAATGGGTTCGGAAAAGCAGAGCCGTTCTGTCCCTGACGATGCATCGAGTCAAAATTCCGATCGGTTCAGCTGTGCTAAGTCGCAGATGATTCAGGGGAAAGTAGACTTTTGGCCCCACTTTCGCTGGTCTAGGCTTTGCTCTTAAGAAGGTTGTCGTCGCGAAGACGACCCGCCGGCTCAACCACAATCGTGGAATCTAGAGAGCCAATCACCTACCAACGTTACCTGCCTGTCACGGACGGGGAAGAGAAATCCTCCCCGGCTCCGGCCTGCGCGGAGGCTGGTCAGAAGATCGGTTAATTCTGAACAATAGATTGTCTTATGGAAGATCCGAAGATCTTTAGGCGCGATCCGCGAAACGATAACCGACACCGCGGACGGTTTCGATTTGTCCGCCGACAGCTCCGAGCTTCTTACGCAAGCTCGCCATGTGAACGTCGATCGTTCGATCGGTTACGTTCAAGTTGCCGAGAGCGCGCTCGCGAAGTTTTTCGCGCGTGAGGACTTGCCCACTTTGCTTCAACAATTCCGCAAGGATTTTGAATTCTGTAAGCGTGAGCGCGATTTCTTGCTCTTCAACCCAAACGCGATGAGCGGAGAAATCAATCACGATCGCGTCTTTGCTGATGCGATCTTTCCCGGCGGCTCCAGGTTCACCGATAATCGATGAGCGACGAGCCAGGGCTTTGATTCGTGCCGCAAGCTCTTTTGGATAAAAGGGTTTCGTCACGTAATCGTCAGCGCCCACGTCGAGTGCGTTGACCTTGTCGTCTTCCCCCGAAAGCCCCGTTACCATGATGATCGGAAGTTTTGAGTATTGCTCGCTTCCACGAACTTCGCGAACAGCTTCAACACCCGTCTTACCCGGAAGAATTTGATCGAGGAGAAGAAGATCCGGTTGGTTTTGTCGGATGTCTTCGAGAATGTTTAGTCCGTTCTCAAGAGCGACGACTTGGAATCCCTCTTCCTCGAGTAAGTTCTTGAGGATGTCGCGGATATCGCGTTCGTCTTCTACGACCATGACTTTCATTCTTCGATCCTTTTCGAGCCCGACACTCGCCGCCCGGGTTGAGTCGTTCGGCCACTTTCATCTCTCATATTGAGACGAGAATGCGACGACATCAGTTTAGCGCTTTGATATCAGTCTGCCAAATTTCTCATGAGATATCGCTAGACTCTTAGTCTGCTATTCGAAATGGGTCACTTGCAAACTTGAATTAGCTATTGCCGCTCGTCCAAGTTCGAATTTACGAAAGCCAAACGTCCCACAAATTTTTCGGAGCAGACTTTGCCCATGGAAAAAGCAAAACCACATCCACACGCCTGGTGTTGCTTCTCCCTCGTGAAACACGTACCTTGCGACATATGCGAAACTTAGTGGTTCTCCCTGGGGACGGCATTGGTCCCGAAATCATGAAGCAAGTGTTAAGAATCCTTCAGGCCGTGGATTCTCCATTCAACTACATCGAAAAGGATGCCGGGCTTACCGCTCTCGAAAAGCATGGCTCGCTTTTACCAGATGATACGCTTCAAGCGATCACGCAACACGGTCTTGCTCTGAAGGCGCCGCTAACAACGCCAGTTGGTGGAGGCTTTAAAAGCATCAACGTCACGCTTCGACAGAAGTTTGATCTCTACGCAAACGTGAGACCTGTCGTAAATTTACCGGGCGTCTTTACTCGATACGAAAAAGTGAACCTTACGATCATTCGTGAAAATACAGAGGATCTGTATACCGGTGAAGAACGCCAGGTCGATGCAGATACCGCGGAAAGTATTAAACGCATTACGCGCAAAGGTTCCGAGCGAATCGCACGTTACGCATTTGAATACGCGCGAACGCACGGAAAAAAGAGCGTTGCGGCCGTTCACAAAGCCAACATCATGAAGCTGACTGACGGCTTATTTCTAAAAACTTGCGCGGACGTCGCCAAAGAATATCCGGAGATTCAATTCCGCGACGTCATCATCGACAACTGCTGCATGCAACTTGTCATTCGTCCTGAGCAGTTTGAGGTGATCGTGACAGAAAACCTCTATGGCGACATCTTAAGCGATCTTTGTGCGGGCTTGGTTGGCGGTCTTGGTGTTGTGCCGGGAGCAAACATCGGCGTGCAAGCTGCGATCTTCGAGCCGGTTCATGGCTCTGCTCCTGATATCGCAGGCCAGAACAAGGCTAATCCCACGGCACTGCTTCAGTCGGCCGTGATGATGCTCCACCATGTTGGTGAACACGAACGCGCAGATCGAATCATGCGCGCGTTGATCAAAACTCTTTCCGACACTCAAGCCCGAACTGCGGATCTAGGTGGTAAGGGCAATACGGAGACTTTCACCAACGCACTCATCGCGAATCTTTAAGACTGACCGGAGCGGCTTTCTTGCGGATGCCGCTCCCATAATACCGTTGCGATCAGCACGATCCCGACGCCTCTTCCTACTTCCACTCACACCACCATCAAGTACTCGTATCCACGGTGTGAGCTTTCAACAAAGCTCTTCAGTTGGCGCGGGCTTTGAACTCATCCTCGACAGATCTTTCGAACCGCAGGACCGGATTCTCCGAGTCCGAGCTTATGTAGAGGATGAGAGCGATGAAAAAACTGAATCTCGTCCAACGCTTGCGAAGACTTTTGATGGGACTAGAAGTGTGGGCGCCGAGTTGGGAGCTCTGGCTTCTCCTGATGTTGTTGGTGACAGTCTTTGGCCTTGCTGTCCACGGACCTAACAGAACATCGGTTACCCTTTTCGGAAATGACGAAACCGCGTGGAGCCAACGGATTGAAGGCGATCCCTACGGCATCGGAATGACGAGCGAGCCCATCGCCGAAGAAAATCGCGGTCACCTCGAAACGGGTTACTGAGCTTTTCATTTGATCAACTACTGACCTGCATTGCCTGATGACAAGGCATAGGCCCCTCGATAACAATTGAAGGTCTCAATTCATCGAGGTGCTTAATGATTCATGATCTAAAAACGCGTCGCGAGTTCCTTGAATTCATGGGGTTATCGGCAGCTGCCGTTGGCCTAAGTGGAACTGCGGCTTCTCTCCTCAGCTCTTGCGCGAGCAATCCAACTGCGCCCGCTGTTCTTGCGGCGCCACCGCCTTTTGAACCCTTAGCCGCTTCTTCGGCCGATACGCTTGGCCTTGCCAATGGTTTCAACGCGAAGATCCTCCTACGTTGGGACGACGCTCTCAACAACAAGGGAGACTTTTGGGGCGCAAATAATGATTACCTCGCTTTCTTCCGCCTGAACGAAGAAGGGACTGACGGAATTCTTTGGTCCAATCATGAATCTTACGTCCCGATGTTCGTGAGTGGTCGTAAGCGTGGCTCGGTCGCAACACGCAGCCAAATTTTGAAAGAACAACTCTCGGTCGGCGGAAGCCTTGTTCGCATCAAAAAAGATCCCGCAACCGGTGAATGGGCTCTTGTAAAAAACGATCCTCACAATCGTCGACTCACGGGCCAAACAAAAATTCCAATCATCTCTGAGCGTCCGATCATGGGATCAAAAGTTGCTGTCGGTACCTTCGGCAATTGCGCCGGCGGCATCACTCCCTGGGGAACCGTTCTGACAGCCGAAGAAAACACCGACGATTTTTACGGAACTGCTGTTTACGACGAAAAAGGAAAACGCACGATCGAAGAATCCGTTTTCGGCTGGGAGAAGTTTTTCAACTACCCGCCTGAACACTACGGCTGGATCGTTGAAGTGAATCCCCTCACCGGTGCGGCGAAGAAGTTAACGAGCATCGGGCGCTACGCACATGAGTGCGCGACGATTCGCGTGGCCAAAGATGGTCGCTGCGTTGTTTATTCCGGGGACGACGGAAACGATCGTTGCCTTTACAAGTTCATAGCGGATAAGCCCGGCTCGCTCGAAACGGGTAAGCTTTACGCCGCTGATGTCGCGAATGGAAAATGGATTTCGCTCTCGATCAAAGACCAACCAAAACTCAAGGCGGCCTTCAAAGATCAAACGGAAGTTTTGATCCGTTGCCGTGAGGCGGCTCCGATGGTCGGCGCAAGCGCTCTGGCTCGCCCCGAGGACATCGAAATTGATCCGCAAACAGGTTCTGTTTATATTACGCTAACGAACAATCAGCCAAAGGGCAATATGTTCGGTGAGATCTTGAAGCTGGAAGAGAAGAACAACGATCCGCTCTCGCTCGAATTTACAAGTTCGACGTTTGCGGCGGGCGGCCCTGACTCGCAGTTTGCTTGCCCCGACAACTTGGCTTTTGATCGTCGCGGGAATTTGTGGATGACGACCGACGTCAGCGGCAAAGACATGAATCGTGGCCAATATCTTCCTTTTAAGAACAACTCGTTATTCTACATTCCTCTGCACGGACCAAACGCGGGCAAAGCGTTCCGCGTCGCTACGGCACCGAATGATGCCGAGTTGACGGGGCCTGTTTTCTCTCATGACGGTCGCAACCTCTTCTTAGCGGTTCAACATCCGGGAGAGACTTCCAAAGCCCTTGATCAACTGACGAGCCATTGGCCTGACGGCGGGCAGAGCGTTCCGCGGTCTTCGGTCGTCGTGATCTCGGGACCAACTCTCGACAAGCTTGTTGAAGGCGAGGCCATCAAACCTCTCTTCGAAATGCCCGTGTTGAAAAGAAGCTGAGAACGTAGGGCTCTCTTTCTCGCTCCCCGAGCGACAAGAGAGCCCATTTACGAGATCGCGCTTGATTCTCCCCTGCTTTGTTGATGGACTCGCCACCCATTGGAATGCAATCGAATATAGGGGGAATTTCCATGCGAGCTCTATGGATTTTGTTTGCTTTGCTCATCTCTCAGTCGGCCATGGCATCCGTACCGTCGACTCAACGCTCTAACGTTCAAAAAGATCGCGATGCCATCAAGGCTCTTGCTGGTTGTTACGAGGTTAGTTTTAACTTCGCGGAGACATTCTCATTTGAACCTGGCTACCAGTTTGCTCCCCGCTACGAGACGTTGGCTCTCGAGACCATCATCGTCGATGAAGAGACTCCCGATTCAATTAAGCTCCAGCATATCCTGACGACTCCTGCGGGCCCGCAAAAGCACTGGCGCCAAGAATGGCAATACGAAGGCGACACGGTTCTCACTTACCGCGGCAACCAAACTTGGGAGAAAACGCAAATCTCCGCTAACGATGCGCAAGGCCGTTGGGTTCAGCGCGTTTTCCAAGTCGATGATAGCCCCCGCTACGAGTGCTCAGCACCGTGGGTTCAATGGGGTTCTGAGCGCTACTGGGAATGCCGCACGTGGAGCCCGCTTCCGCGCCGCGATTCTACTAAGCGCAGCGACTACCACGTGATGGATCGCCGCAACCGTCAACAGCTCACAGTCGACGGCTGGCGCCACGAAGAAGACAACATCAAGTTGCGCCAGTCCGCTAACGGTGCGTTCACGCCGCTCGTGAAAGAGAAAGGCGAAAACATTTACCGCAAACTCGATGACAGTGAGTGTGCAGATGCGGCGAACTGGTGGAAAACAAACGGAGCCGCCTGGCACGCAATTCAAAGCGCGTGGAAGCGTGTTTACGCCTCCAATAAACGCATTCAATTGGCTGATGAAGTCGGTGGTGAGCCGCTGTTCGCCAAACTCTTTAAGCTCGGCGATAAAGCGACAAAGGCGAAGATGTCGGCTGAAGAGACTGAGCGCGAAGCTCTGACGATCATCGCCGCTTACTTCCGCTGAGTCCTATCGGACGGCGCTCACTTGTCCCAAGCTAGGGCTTGTGAGCGCGACGGCCGCGATTTCGCCAGAGTCATCGACCTGGATATGAACGCGGCCGACTTCTAGCTGAGCTTCATGACCAAGGGGCCCAACGATTTCAAACCGTGGGCGTAGTAACTCAACTCCCGGCAAATCTTTTTCGACATAGACGAGCGCCTCACCTGTTTTCATAAGCAGCCGAAGGGCGCGAACAGTGATCGCGTCTTGAAACCTCGCATGACCCAAACAAAGTTTAACGACACTCCCCGAAATTGAATTCGGTGCGCAGAACTCTGGCTCGAAGCCTGAAATTTCGCTCGCATCGATTTGGGGCGGAAGAATGATTTCTGAGTTCGGCAAAATGAGTTCCGCCGGCGTAGGCTTCAAGAAAGCCTCAGCTCGCCAGGCTCCGAACAAAAGCATCGCACCTGTTGCGATGGCAGCCATAAAGCCAAAGATGAAAGATCGAATTGATGCTTGTTCTCCCATTGGTCCCCCCGATTGCGGGGCCACAGTCGCAAAAGGCTCAAGTGTGAGGCAAGTATTTTCTACGCGCGACGAGTTCCTTGAAGGAGCTTCTCGCTCTAAGAACCCCATTTTTGAGTTTTCTTCGTTCGATGGATATGAAGCTTCTGGATGGTAGCTCAGGCGCCCGACTTAGCTTTGTATTGAGGCCCGTAGTCTCATCTAACAAGTGGCTCGCTTCAGCATTTTTACATCGTTCCTCTAGCGATAATAGGTTCGCGATGAGTCTCTCTAGGTTGCATCCCGCAGGATTAGTTTTCCATAATCCGGTTTCTTCGCACCGGCTCTGCACTCTCGGCAAGTTTTCGGCAGGCACGATAAACTCAGCTCCTTCACTCGATTGCTTTTTAGGAGATGATAGTGACTTCACCCGTCCGCGTGGATTTCAAAAAGATCTATTACCAACGTCGCATTGCGGAGAATGAAACTTGGAAGCAAAACGCTCAAGCGATCCTCGAGCGTTTTCCGAATGCCGAAGTTATCGAAGTCGACCAGCACTGGAGAATTCCGGAACTTGCTGAAGCCGACCCAAGCCAATGGATCCGTACGAAGAACGATGTTTTGGTTTTAGGCGTGAAGACCACTTTGTCTCACCAGAAAAATGGACGCTCAGCCGATTACATTGCGGCGTCGGTTTCTAACGGATGCTTAAGTTCGTGTCAGTATTGCTACGTCGCTCGCAGAAAAGGTGGCTCAAACCCCTTGAGCCTCTACGTCAATATCGAGCAGATTGCCGATGCGATCGAGAAGCATTCGGTTCGCTTGGGAGCGAAGCTGGTTCCTAATCAAACCGATCCTTCTCTTTGGACCTATGACATCGGGTGTAATGCCGACTTATCACTCGATGCGATGGTCTGTGATCATCCACAGTACTTGATTCAGCGTTTTTCTGAAATGAAGTACGCCAAAGCCACTTTCGCTACAAAAACAGTGAATGAGGACGCTTGGCTTCGCGTGGATCCCAAGGGACACACGCGCATTCGCTACTCGATTATGCCTGCGAGCATTGCTCGTTACGTAGATATCCGCACGAGCCCGATTGAAGATCGCATGCGCTCGGTCAATCGGTTGATCGATGCCGGTTACGAGGTGCACCTGAACTTCTCACCAATCATCATGTACGGCGGCGATCAGTGGCGCAAAGATTGGCTTGAGACCTTCGATCAACTCAATGACATTTTGTCGCCGAAGGCTAAGGAGCAATTAGCTTGCGAAGCATTTTTCTTGTCGCATTCGGAGGCGGTTCACGAACTCAATATGCAGTGGAATCCTAAGGGCGAAGAGTTTCTCTGGGCACCTGAGATCCAGGCACCGAAAACGAATAAAGAAGACGTGCTCGTCTACAACTGGTCACTGCGCCGAGATGCTTTGGGATGGTTCGAGAATGCGGTCGGTAAGAAGCTTCCATACTGCCCGGTCCGCTATTCATTTTAAAGCCGCCTGTTTGGGCGGCTCTTGACGTTAAACTCTAATGGCTGATTACTGCGCCGTTTGGCCTTGCGCACTCGGTGCCGAGTTGTTCGGCGTGTTGGGTTTCGAGCCCGTTTTATCCTGAATGTTTTCGGTCGCGTTGCAAGCGGCAAGAGCTCCGTAGAATCCCGTCACACCAGCGCTCTTCGCTCGCTCCTTTGCGATATCTGGCGCGTTTGCAGCCTTAATCGCATCGTCATGCAAGCCGGCCGCTGCTTTTCTTGCAGCCTCGGCTTTCGCCGCTTCCGCCTTCGTGGCGTCAGCAGCTGCCTTTAACTTATCGCCACTGTTGGGACCGACTGGCGAAGTAACCGTCCATCCACCTTTAGGCGGAACGAGCGCATCACCGAGAGCTTCCATCTTCATCGTCGCTTGACGCACGCGAACTGCTAGAACTTCGCGACGCTCATCGAGCGCTTTCGCTTTGGGTGAGTCCTTGCCAGCTTTCGTAATTTCTTTTTCGAGCTTCTTCACGTCCTTGAGAGTCGCGGTCACTTCTTTTTTGAGGTCACGGGGGAGTCTCAAAGATTTCGCCGCCCCTTCAAGGTTACGGGCACCTTGACCCACCGTCGAGAGGCGGTTCATCGACATGTTCGCCTTCTTCATCCGGTCGCTGACTTCTTTTGCTTTTTTTATTTTATCGCCAGCTGCGAACGTTGCATAGACTCGCTCGGCATTAAGCGCACTCTCTGATGTCGCAGAGGCTTTCGCTGCCGCGGCACTATGTTTTTCGAAGGCCGCTTTTACTTTCGCGTTTTTTGTTCCGGTTGTGACATCGAAGGCACGTGTGGCATCAGCACGTTGTTTAGTGAACTGTTTAGCTGCTTGTGCCGACTTTAGTGTTTTGAGCTTTCCTAGTGAGGCCATCTTGTCGACGATGCGGTGGATTTGCGCAGCGAGGGCTGCACTTCCTGCTCCGCTGACCATTGTGTTGACGACCGCGCCGACGCCGATAGTGCCGACGAGCTCGCAGAGAATTTCCGACTTGTCTTGAGGATCAAGTTCACCGGCGTTCTTGATGACTTGACCAACGAACGAATCGAAGTTGGTCACGAAGTTGGAGAGGTTGTTCCAACCTTCTTTGATTTTTTGGGCCATATTGCGGGGGTCACCAATGAATGAGACGACTCCCTTCCCAATATCGAAGGCAGATTCAACTAAACCGCCTGTTCCCGCCCAGAGGCCTTTCACGATGCCGGATCCGCAAGCGCCAGCTACGTTGTTGAGCAGCGGCACACTTTTATAAAGCGGATCTTCTTTCGAAGGAGCTGATTCGCAGAATCGATTCGGAATCGTTCCTTCTTGTGTTGGCGCAGGTGCGTCCGTCGCGACTTCTTCCTGTTGTTGAGCGTAAGCACGTTCAACCATCAAACGAGCGTAGCGCGCACGCTTTCTAACTCCTGCGACAGCGTTTCCACGCTCGGTCACCTTCGACATTTTTTTCAGGAACTCGGCCGCAGCTTCTTCGCTGAGTCCATCGAAGAAGAAAACATGGTCTCCGTGTTGAAGATCCTCAATGTGACCGATGTACATCCCTATGCCGGCACGGTACACGCGGCCGTACTCGATTTCGCCGTCGATGAAGACTCCGCCTTTGGCAAAGATTCGTCCGTTCCCTTTTTTGGCGTAAACGCGGTTGAGCCAAGCAATCGGATTGTTGAACGTCTCTGCACCTTCAGAATCAAGCTGCGAGTATCCGGATTTTTTCACGATCGCATCAAAGTCGTTGTTGTAATCCGACGTGGCCGTTAGACCGAGCGACTTGTAGGCGATCTCTTGGGGAAACTCGAGCGCAGCTTGAGCCGAAGTTCCCACGAGGGTGACAAGCATTGCGATCGCAAAAATCCATCTGAGCGACACGACGTACTCCCGGCCCGGCGGAAAGGCCGAGTCATTAGAAATGTTCGATTGCCTATAGGATACGCGACGACTGGACATGAGCGCGAGTCGTGTTCGTTAAAACAGATCGGGTTTACTAGCAACCCGACCCGATCTACGGCGAGGATCTCCGGCTGCAGAAGCCGAAAATTCAGATGCGTTTGAAACTTCGGTGGCTTATAACGGTGGCCCAGTGACCCCATAGCTCAACAGGATAGAGCACGAGTTTCCTAAACTTGGGATCCCCGTTCAAGTCGGGGTGGGGTCACCAATCTTCTGGCACATCTCTCGGTCTGACTCTTATTTCAGAAACCGTTTACGCAAGTTCCATCACCTGCCGGGCAGCATCCCCCTTTGACGCCGAAAGTTCCGGCGGGACAACACGATCCACCGTGCGGATTAGCGAGTGTGCCGGCTGGACAGCATGCAGGGCCCGGGTACGGGTTTTTAAGAGTGCCGGCGGGACATGATCCGTGCCCCGTCGACTTCTCAGGGCCGAAGCAGAAGTGTTTCGGAACACGATTTCCCTGCACCCCGCTGTTCGAGAAGATGTGGCACCGGCCATCATCGCCGATGTCGTAATAGCCGGCTTGTGCCGGTAAGACGGAGAGCAAAATTCCGAACAACGTGGTCAAACTGAGAACAATCTTCTGAATCGCGTTTGTCATAACTCTCCTAGAAATGTACGTCGTACATAAATCGGCCTTTTCGGCACCGAGCATTGGTTTAGGGACAGGTCCGCAGAGCAGGCTTGCAAGCGGCATGCTGTTGGCTGAGTCAATGGCAGAAGGCGCCGCTCCGGTTTCGCATCGCATCCCCGAAAGGTGCCAGGCACCTTTGTGTGCTTCTGGCCATCGAAACACTTTCGCGAGCCGGTCGCTTGCTCTGCGAGTCTTCACTAGCGCACTCTCAAGCGAGCGAAGTCATTTTAGAATCGTCGACGCCGCTCCGGTTGCGCGCCGCTTCTGCAAAAGGAAACTGGTACCCGGATGAACGACAAAGCGACCCTTTCACCGCTGATTCGAAATCTTCGTTCGCTTGCGGAGTTGAGCCGCGAGGAGCTAGGGGTCGCCATCGGCGCAACTGCAGACGAGATTGCGCGTTGGGAATCCGAAGGTCCAGCAGACGTCGAAGAAGCGAAGACCCTCGCGCGTGCGCTTCAACAGTGTATGACGAGGCTGATCCAATCAAATAAAGCGATCGAGCCGAAGATCCTTCAGCAGATCAACGAG
>SYLX01000066.1 GCA_005808505.1 Bdellovibrionales bacterium
CACGTCGAGAGCCGTTGTCGGCTCGTCCGCAATGAGAAGTTCGGGCTCGCACGCGATCGCCATCGCGATCATCACCCGTTGTGACATGCCTCCCGAGAGCTGGTGCGGATACGAGTTCAAACGCATCTGCGGATCCGGAATGCCGACCTGCTTAAGAATCTCGAGGGCTTTCGCGTTCAGATCCCCTTTGATGCCGTGAGCTTTCATCGCTTCGATGATTTGAAAGCCAACGGTGAAGCTTGGATTCAAGCTCGTCATCGGATCTTGGAAGATCATGGCAATGCGACTGCCGCGAAGCTCCTGCAACTCAGATTCGCTGCTCTTCAAAAGATTCTTGTTATCGAAAGTGATCACGCCCGAAGTCACGCGCGCCGTGGGAGGCAAAAGCCCCATGATCGCGAGACTCGTCACGCTTTTTCCGGAGCCCGACTCGCCGACGATTCCGAGTGTACGACCTGCTTCCACGCGGAAACTCAGATCCTCGATGACTTGAACAAGTCCCCGCCGCGTATCGAACGAAACACTGAGATTCTGAACGGTTAACAAATCGTCCTCCGCCGCTTTATTTTTTAAGCCTCGGATCCAAGGCGTCACGCAATCCGTCGCCGAGGAGGTTGAAGCCGAGAACGACGATCAAGATGCAAAGACCCGGAAGCGTCACCAACCACGGAGCACTCTCGATAAACGAGCGTGCATCCGAGAGCATGGTGCCCCACTCCGCGGTCGGCGGCTTTGCGCCGAGTCCTAAGAATCCAAGCGCCGCGACATTCAAGATACCATCGCTGAAGCCGAGAGTCCCCTGGACGATGATCGGAGCCATACAGTTCGGAAGAATATTAGCGAAGATTTGGCGGATCGGACCCGCACCAAAGCTGCGGGAGGCGATGACGTATTGACGTCCCTTCTCCACCATCACCTGCGCGCGCACGAGACGCACGAAACCAGGAATAACCGTGACACTCACCGCGATCACGGCATTAGCCAAGTTGTGGCCTAGGATCGTGACGACCACGATCGCGAGGAGAATCGAAGGAAGCGCCATCAAAATATCAACGAAGCGCATGATCGCCGCATCAATCCAGCCACCTGCATAACCCGCGACGAGACCTAAGAGCGTTCCGATGGTGAGCGACACCACGACAACCATGAAGCCCACGAGCATCGACACTTGAGCCCCGTAAATGAGGCGGCTCAAAACATCGCGACCGACATCATCTGTGCCAAGGAGAAATTGCGAAGTTCCTTCTGCAGTCCAGATGGGCGACTTCGTTAACTGACCTTCGTGAATCTGTGCGGGATCATAAGGTGCGATGACCGGCGCGAGGAGCGCGATCAAGGTGAACATCACAACAACCGCTAAGCCGATAACGGCGCCGCGGTTCTGGCGGAAAAAATACCAAAACTCATTGAGCGCCGAGGGTGGAGCCGCAACTGCTTGCGGCTCGACGTTGAGGGAATCAGTAGCTAACGACATTACTTCCCTCCCCGAAGTCGCGGATTGGCCCAAGCGTAAGCGACATCAACGAGAAGATTCACGACGATGACGATCACCGCGATCAGCAAGATACCACTCTGGATCACGGGATAATCGCGAGCGAGGACACTCTCGACGAGCCAACGTCCGATCCCGGGCCAGGAGAAGATTGTCTCCGTAAGAACGGCACCGGTCACGATGGAGCCAGCCATGAGGCCGATCACCGTGATCACCGGAACGAGAGCGTTGCGGAGTCCGTGAACGAAGACGATGCGCTTACTCGCAAGACCCTTGGCGCGCGCCGTGCGCATGTAATCTTCGCCGAGAACTTCCAGCATCGAAGATCGAGTCATGCGCGCAACGATCGCGAGCGGAACCGTGCCGAGAGCTGAGGCCGGCAAGATCAAGTGCGCAAGCGCACTCTTGAAAGCAGGCCATGCTTCGGTCGACTTCCAAGCATCGATCAAAAGAAAGCCCGACCAAATCGGAACATCGTAGGCGACGGCGAGTCTTCCGGAGACGGGCGTGAGCCCGAGCTTTACGGAGAAAACCAAGATGAGAATCAGACCCCACCAGAAGATCGGCAGCGAGTAGCCGACGAGCGATGCGGTCATGAGCGAGTAATCGAAAATGGAGTTCCGCTTAACTGCGGCGATCACGCCCATCGGGATGCCGATGATGACCGCTAAGAACAAGGCGACAAGGCCGAGTTCAAGTGTCGCGGGAAACCGATCACCGAACTCTTCCGAAACCGGACGGCTGGAGAGAATCGATGTTCCGAAATCTCCCACGACCGCATTTTTTACGAAGAGCCAGTACTGAGTCAGGAGAGGTTGATCAAGGCCGTACTGCGCTTTGAGCGCTTCGTACACCTCGGGCGATGCGCCCCTCTCACCAATCAGGTGGAGGATCGGATCGCCCGGAATCAAACGGATAAGTGAGAAGGCGACGATCGAGACGCCAATCAAAGTCGGAATCGCGATCGCCAGCCGGCGTAAAACAAACGCGATCACTTCAGGTCAACACCGTAGAATTGGTCGCTACCGAAGGGGCTCATCTTGAAGCCTTCGACTTTTTTATCCATCGCGCGGAAGACTTTCGCATGAGCGAGCGTCACCCAAGGCGCTTCGGATTTGAAGACTTTCTGAGCCTCTTGATAGAGAGCCGTGCGTTTCTTCTGATCCGTGATCGTCTTCGCCTGGTCGATGATCTTCTCGTAATTCTTATCGCACCAGCGAGCGTAGTTCGAACCGTTCTTAGCGGCATCGCAGCTGAGCAAGATGTTCAAGAAGTTGTCGGGATCGCCGTTGTCACCCGTCCAGCCTACAAGAATCATCTGGTGCTCGCCTGCGCGCGCTTTCTGCAGGTACGTCGCCCACTCGTAAGTGGTGAGGTTGACCTTGATGCCGACTTTCGCGAGATCGGCTTGCATCATCTCCGCCATCTTCTTGCCGTTCGGATTGTACGGACGAGAAACCGGGATGAAGTAGAGGCTCGCTTCGAAGCCATTCGGGAAGCCGGCTTTTGCGAGAAGCTCCTTCGCCTTAGCGGGATCGTACTTATAGTCTTCAACTTTTTCGTTGTACGACCACATGCTCGGCGGAATCGCGTTTTTCGCGATCGAAGCGTTTCCAAGATAAATCGCATCGAGGTAAGCCGCACGATTGAGAGCGTGGTTCACGGCGCGACGAACGTCGACTTTATCGAAAGGCGCTTTCTCAACGTTGAAGGCCATGTAGCCAACGTTCAAACCATCTTGCTCGACGACGCTAATCTTCGCGTCGGATTTGAGTGCTTTTAAATCAGCCGGCGGCGGCTCTGCTACGAAGTTGCACTCACCGCGCTTGAGTTTCTGGATACGAACTGTCGGATCTTTCGTGATGGCGAAAACCAGGCGATCCAGATTCGATTTGCCTTCGAAGTAGTTGGGGTTCGCTTCGAAACGAATTTCCGAATCTTTGCGGTAGCTCTTGAAAAGGAAAGGACCTGTTCCGACGGGGTCGATGTCCATCTTCTCGGGAGTTTTCGCTTTCATCATCTGATCGCCGTACTCAGCGGAGAGGATGCTCGCGAAAGCCATCGCCATGTTCGCTAAAAACGGAGCGTTCGGCTCATTGAGAGTAAAGCGCACCGTCGAGTCGTCGACCTTATCGATCGACTTGATGAGTTTTGCCATGTCCATGGACTCGAAATACTCGTAAGTTCCGCCGCTCACTTTATTGAAGGGATGATCCTTCTTCATCATGCGGTTGAAGGAGAAAAGAACGTCGTCCGCGTTGAAGGGACGCGTCGGCTTGAACGAAGCCGTCGTGTGGAACTGAACGTTCTTGCGGAGATTGAACGTGAACGTCTTGCCGTCTTTGGAGATGTCCCACTTCTCAGCGAGACCAGGAACGATCTTCGTTCCACCGCGCTCGAATTCAACGAGGCGATTGTAGATCGGGTAAGCCGAAGCGTTGAAGCTCGGGCCATCGGTTGCAAGCTGCGGATTGAAAGAAGAAGGGCTTGCTTCCGAGCAATACACGAAAGTTTTTGCGGCAAACGCGGGCGCGCTCTGTCCAAGTGTTAGAAGGGCTCCCGCCAAGATCAAAAGCGACTTCATGAACGACTCCCATTTTTAGAAAAGGTGGGCACTCTTCGTTCTACCCAGGTTCAATTGCCCTTTTCAAGGAATGGTCAAGAAATGCTCTGTTTCCATAGACGATGGTACTGCGCGGCGGCGACGCCGATTTGGCTCTGACTTATCGTGCGTCGCTGGTGCAACTCAAGCTCGATCCATCATGCGCCCTTGCGCTCAGTGCATGTACGACTTTTTCGGAGGAAGCTGCCAATCGATCGGTTTTTGACCGTGCTTTTCGAGGTAGTGATTGATTTTGGAAAACGGACGAGTGCCAAAAAAGCCCCGCGATGCCGAAAGCGGCGAAGGATGCACCGACTCCAACACCAGATGCTTTTTGCGATCGATGAACGCACCTTTTTTCTGCGCGTAAGCTCCCCACAGCACGAAAACGAGATTCTCGCGTTTTTCGGCGAGAAGTTGGATCGCCTTGTCGGTGAAAGTTTCCCACCCTTTTTTCTGGTGCGAGGCTGCTTGTCCCTCACGCACGGTGAGAACGGAGTTGAGGAGGAACACTCCTTGATCCGCCCAGCTGATCAAGTAACCGTGATCAGCCGGTGCAATGCCTAAATCGCTCTTAAGCTCTTTGTAAATGTTGATAAGCGAGGGGGGCGGCTGGACACCAGGGCGAACCGAACAACAAAGCCCATGGGCTTGTCCGGGCCCGTGATAGGGATCCTGACCGAGGATGACGACTTTCACTTTCTCGAAGGGCGTATGGTCGAATGCCGCAAACCATTCGTTCGGCTTCGGATAGATTTTCTTGCCGCTCTCGATCTCCTTTTTCAGGAACGCACGAAGGTTCTGCATGTAAGGTGCAGCGAATTCTTCGACGAGTTCGCGCTTCCAGCTGGGATCAATTTTGACATCGACGACAGGTGCTCCAGGATCGAGATCAGGTCGCGTTTGATGACCTTCTTTGTCGAAGGTAACGGGAGTCTCAGTAGGCGTGGTGAACTCCATTTGACCGGATCCGCGGCGGGGGCTTTCGTCGTTTGTCATGGGTGTACCTTTCTCGCGTCTGCTTTTGATCTGGGCAAGCGAGACTGTAATCAAATCGGAATCGAGTTGTCCATCCTCGCGCGCACGGATCATAAGTTGCGTGAAACTGTGCGAGGGTCTACAACAATTCCTCAAATGCCGCGCCTTCTCCCTCCCCGCTTCTATCGCCGCGACACTACACTTGTGGCCCGAGAACTTCTCGGTTGCACGCTTGTCCACGTGGTTAATGGAGAACGAATCGCAGGACGTATCATCGAGACCGAAGCGTATCTAGGAATCGAAGATCGTGCGTGTCACACTTTCGGTGATCGCAGAACTGATCGTACGCGTTCGATGTACCTGCCCGGCGGCCACGCATACGTTTATCTGATCTACGGACTTCACTACTGCTTCAATGTCGTCACTCGTAGCGAGAAAGAACCAGAAGCCGTTCTCATCCGCGCCGTTGAACCCCTTGAAGGACTCGACTTCATCCGGAGCCGCAGACGAGTCCGCAAAGACAAAGATCTCGCAAACGGACCAGGAAAACTCTGCGAAGCACTCGCCATCGATCGCAAGTGCGATGGACTTTCGCTCAATGGTGAGGAGCTTTTCATCGAGCGAGGAAAGAAAGTAGAGCCCACTTTGATCACGGCTTCCCCGCGAGTCGGCGTCGACTATGCGGGCGATCACGCGCTCTGGCCGTTGAGGTTTCGAATTGCTTCCGCTACCCCTTCCCGCGGTTGAGTTAACACGAGCTGAATCGATATCTTTTTTCCTACACGCATCCCACACGAGTTCGTCGCAATTTGTTTAGCGAAGTTCGTTTTCACGAACACAACTCGCTCGCGGAGGGGCCGCCATCTTGACTTTTTTTAGCTAGGAAGCAAAGTGAAGGGTAGGAGGTGCAGCATGGATGCGACCACTCAGTCATATGAGCAAACATTTGAAACGGATCCAGTAAAGGCGATCGAAAACGATCGCGAATTCAAAGCTCACATCTACCAACAGCTTGTCGAACTTCAGCCCTATCTTTCCGCTGAATCTCAAGTTGCCGTCCTCGTTCAACTTGAACAAGGCGAAGACTACGAGACTGGCGAAGAGAGCACTGAATATACTCTTTCGTTGGTTGCGACCGTTGGCGAATACAAGATCGAAGCCGAAGGCAAAGATAACGATCTGTACGAAGCCCTAGGTCACGCGAAACGCAAAATGATCGACCAGCTTGAAGAGGTTTACAGTACCGCTATCGACTCAAGCGAGCGCGATGAGCAGATCCAAACGCTGCTTCAAGGTGGCTACACTCTTCACTGATGTGACTCTCTTAACGACCGTCGGAGGCTGTCTCGAACATGCCGCTTGTACGACTGCTCGTTCCACTCTCCAAGACTTCTCAGGCAAAAGTTGCATAGGTGCGTGTTACGGCTTCGTAGAACCTTTCGCACCCAATTGACGCCAGCGGCTGGCCGCGTGTAAAAGCGGCTCATGTCGACAACTAAATCCGCTTCTAAAAAAGATGATTCCTGCTTCGTCGTGACTTATCGCGATCCGCAAGGTGGCGCGATTATTACGCTCAAGGCAAAAACCATTCGCGATTCAACGTTGGGACTCAGCTTCGTTTCAATTTCTGACTTTATTTTCGAGACGGAAGGAATGGTCGTTAATCCCGTGGAGGAACAGCTGCGCGTGCGTTTCGAAAACGTTCGCAGCCTGCATCTGTCCATCTATTCGATCATTTCTGTTGAAGAAGTCGGCATGAAGCACAAAGGTTTGAGCTTTAAAAAGAATCGGTCGAACCTCGTGGCTTTTCCGAGCGGCAACACTCCGCAAGGTAACTAATTAAATCTTGTAGTCCTCCAGGCTGATTTCGGGGCAGACTTTTCAGCAAATCAAGCCCGAACTCAATAAGCCAAGGAGGACTTATGAACCGCTTGCGTTCCGTCACGCTCGCGTTTGCGCTTTTGTTCGCGATCCCGACTATTGAAGCTTGCGCTTCGCACGCGGTTGAAGCCGAGGCTTCGCAGCTTGCGATCGCCGATCAGCTACGCTTCCCCTTCGTGCCCACACGAGAGAAAACAAGCGGCTCGCTCTGCACTCCTCAGGATCCAGATTTTGAGAGACTCCGTTACGAGGAGCGCATCCCCTACTGCAGGCGAAATGTTTCGCGTAGTGAGAAAGCCGACATCTACGAAGCGTACGGCGTTCCGAAACGCTGTCGGGGCGATTACACGATCGATCACTTCATCCCGCTCTCGATCGGCGGAACCAACCATCGCGATAATCTTTGGCCAGAGCATAAGTCGATCAAGGCTCTTCGTCAGAACCTTGAGCTCGATCTTTATAAGCAAATTGATCAGGGCTTGATCACGCAGAAGGAAGCGATCCGGATCATCACGGAGGCGAAGTGGAATCCACCGATCCACGATCCTTCAGACTTTGAGATTTGCCACTAGCAAGAGTCAGTGTTTTGGACGCATGAGCTTGAGCGTGTTGCCGTCGAGATCTTGAAAGACGAGCATATGGCCCCAAGGAGCGTCGTTCTCGCTCAAGATTTTTGCGCCATGCTGCTCGAGGCGTTTGCGATCTTCGGCAACGTTATCGGATTTGAAAGTCACGAGTGCACCACCGTGCGGGCCGTGGCTATCGCCAACGGGATGGACGATCTCGTGATCCGCCGGGTGGAGCGCAAAGCGTGCCCCATCGGAGCACTGGAATACAATGAAGTGCATCGTATCGTAGATCAGCTTGAGACCAAGGGCTTCTGTATAGAAGCGCTTCGCCTCAAGTGGCTTCACGGTGTTGTAGTAAACGTCTTGAATTCCGGTAATCATGCGCGAAAGGTACCTTGTTCTTAAGGGGCTCACCAGAGCCCCTGAAAAAGAGCCAGAAGTGTTTACTTCTTTGACGGAACGAGGTGCACGGAGATCTTGTCAGCTCCGAAGCAGCTCTTAAGATCACCCACGGTAATCGCCATATTCATGTTGGATTCGCCGACCGTTTGTTTTGTTACGACCATACGTGCGACTTTATCGTGCTTGATATCGGGCGAGTGCGAACGAAGCTGGAAAGCGGCTTCGTTGGTCGCGGTCTTTTGTTCTCCGGTGTTTCCGGGAAGAGAGACTTTTGTTCCGTAGAAGACATCGCCCACCGTGATCGATCCGTCGAGTTCGATGTCTTGGAACGACTTGTCCTCAGCTTGAAGATGGTGATCCATGACTCGGATTTGGCAGTAGACCTGGCTCGCGGAAGTCGAGAGGGCGGCGCCTTCGATCATCTGACCATTTTGGAAAGTGAACATACCCAACTTCTCGTCGTTGAACTTTGCTTCTGAATTGAGGCGTGCGCCGTTGATGACGAACTTTTTAAACTCGAGTTGCAGATGGAGATCTGATTCGTTCTCACCGCGATCGGCCGGGATGATTTTATCGTCGGACTGCTCGCCCGCTTCGGTCATTTCGGTGACGACAACGGGAGCTACTTCCGCTGCTGGTGTTTCGGTGGCGGGTGTTTCAACCTCCGCCTGAGGAGTCGTTGCTTCCTGAGGTGCAGGATTGAGCGCGTTCGGCTTGGCTACGAAGTTGTCTTTTGTGCAGGCCGCGAGCAGAGCGATCATTCCGAAAAGCAGATACGTCTTCATTCCTAGTCTCCTCTTTGGGTTGGATCAGTAGGAAGATCCGTGCCCAGCCCTGAGGGCCGTGACGTTGTCGTTTGCGTTGACGGTCGTGAGGATTTTTCAATTCGGTGCCGAAGTTCGCTCTCAAACTTGTCGCCTTATAAGCAGCCAAGTTTGTGAGACCAAATGTCCCTGCATCCGAGCTTGGCTGCACATTGAATCCAAATCCTTTGCCGGTGGGCTAAGGGCGGACTATCTAAGCCGCCATGTCGAACGTGACTCTTCCTTCCGAAACTCCTGACTTCCGCGCTTTTCTGCAAGCTGAGCTTGCCCGGCGCACTCGAATCAATCCGCGCTACTCTCTGCGGGCGTTTGCGATATTCCTCGACGTGCAGTCTGGATTCCTGTCGAAGCTTCTGCTCGGTCAACGCCGGATCACGCCGCAAACCGTTCGTAAGTTTGGTGCGCGTCTTGGGCTTCACCCGGCGGAGATCGAAAGATTCGAAACTCAGCAAGCTCGCTCAGAGCTCGCACCGGCGGTCGATGCATATAAACAAATGGCATATGACCACTTCCAACTCCTTTCGGATTGGTACCACTTCGCGATTCTTGAGCTCAGCGCGATTGAAGGCTTTAAACCCGAACCAAGGTGGATTTCGAAAGCGCTCCGCGTACCCGTGCCCGAAATCAACGAAGCCATCGCGCGGCTGAAACGTTTGGAATTCATTCAGGAAGAAGAAGACGGTGCCTGGATCATCCTCGGAGGTCGCGGCACAACCACGATCGGCACGGAACTCACATCGGCAGCCCTTCGTAAAATGCAAAAGCAGGTGCTGGAACTCGCGATGCAAGCTCTCGAGGAAACACCCGTCGATAAGCGCGATCAAACAACAATGACGACCGCGATTGATTCGTCTCGCCTTCCCCGCGCAAAAGAAATGATTCGCGATTTTCGCCGCGAGCTTACCACTTACCTCGAAGGTGGTGATAAGCGCGATGCCGTCTATCACCTTTCCGTCTCTCTTTATCCAGTCTCCCGGAGGACTGAAGATGCTTAATCAACTCGTTGCCCTTTTCTTCGCGCTTCCTGCTCACGCCGGCATCGAAACGCATGGCGGAGTCGCCGTCGCTTGCCACGACGCGAACGGGTCCGTCACGCATGCCGAACTCTTCGATCTTTGGGAAGGCCAACAGCCCTGGCCCAAGGGACACGGCCTTAAGATCACGACTTCAAATGATTCGGTTGAAAAGCAAACCGAAGTCGCGTGGGAAAAACTCAATCGCATCAATCCCTACTTTGCGGATCAAGTTTGGACCGCGCTTTCCAAAGTCGAGCGCGATAGCACTTATCTCCAACAGATCGCGAACACCGATGATGTTGACGAGATGTCGCGACCGGATCACCCCGCTTGCTTCATTGAGCAGCTAGGAGTTTACGAGATCGACGGCGATCGTCGCACCCTGCTCGTCAACCGACCGCTTTTTGATGCGCTTCGATCTCCGACGGATGAAGCGGCGTTCTTTCTCCACGAGGCGATTTACATGGTCTTCCGCGATTCCTATCGTCTTCACGATTACTTCGATGCGCGCACGAACGGAAAAGTGACGACTCTTGGTCGAACCTCGCGACCCACGAGACAAGTCGTAGCGACGCTTTTTTCGGAGACGGAGCTTGAGCCGATCGAAACGGCGATCCCTTCGGACGCCATTAATTGTAAGAGCGAATCTTTCAATTTCGCGGTGGACTTACGTGCGGGTGTGATCCACTTCCGCAGGCTCGGTGCTCCTGTCCTTTCGAAGACGACGGTTGCGATGAGCAAAGATCCCCGCCTCATCGCGTACCGCGCACCGATCGAGAGCCGCTTGCTTCTTTTGGAGCGCGGCGCTCGTTTCACGATGGTGAAAACAAAAAATCCCCTTGAGTACTTGGCCGAGTCGACCGGAGGAAGGCTCAAGGTCCGAACCGAGAAAGTCCGCTGCAAGGCGGAACTCACGGTTCCCCAAACACAAAACAGGAGTCTCAAATGAAATTGTTTAGTTTGCTAACGGCACTTTGCGTGTCACACGCGGTTCACGCAGCCCCGATGGGCGATGGACTTAAGGATCTCTTTGGTCCCGACATCGTGACATTGACTCTCGAGTCACTCGAGGCAAGACGCTTGCAGGAAGGAGCACCTGCCCAATCTCCTTGGAGCGATTCTTTCTGGCCGCTCGCCAAAGGCGGGATTGCGCAACGATGGATGGATCCGCAGTTTCCAAATTCATCGGATTGGAAGAAAAACGCCGATTACGTGCGCGTACATTCTGCGGCTGATCTCGTGCGAGACGGTCGCACTGATGTTCTTTCTCCTGCAGAGAAGTACGATCTTCTCGTTGGCGACTCCGCGGGCCAGCTCGCGCAAGAAGTTTGGCGACAAGGTGAACGTCATTATGAGACCACGGGAAAAGTTCCGGGCTGGGCGGGACAAAGTCACGGTTGGGCAACGGCTTCAAGCTTGTACGCTGAACCCAAACGTGCGGTGACGTTGACTTCCGCGGATGGCGTTGCGGTGACGTTCTATCCTTCTGATATCAAGGCGCTCGCCTCTCAGCTTGCGGGCGAAGCGAGTGGTCGCGTGGCGTTCTTGGGTCGTCGTTGCAACATCGAAAAACCCGCAGTGACGCCTGACGGGCGCATTGTGGATGAAGCTTGCTTTGACGTGAACCCAGCCGAGTTTCATTTGCTTCTCGCAGAGCGAGTAGGCGCGCAGAAAAGTGGTTTGTTGTTTGATCTCGTCTACGACCTGCAGGTTTGGAACTATCCCATCAGCTCCTACGCTTATCGCTACGTGAATTTGAAAACGGGTCAGCGAGTTGGAAGCGTCAATGAGGCGCGAGTGGCGCTTGGATCAATTGTAGATCCCTACGCTCAGTATCGCTCACCTGATGCGGTTGACGTTGTCGGGATCGAACTCGATCTCACGTATGCAGAGACAACGACTCCTTCCGCGAAGGCAGCGCCGGTTCGCTTGAAGACCGTGCGTCTAGTCTATGATCTTGAGTTGCGCGCTAACGGCACGATTGCCGGCGGTGAGTGGCGCTCGAAGGCCCATCCGGATTTTGCGTGGTTTACGAAGGCTCGTCCTACCTCGGCGGAGGATGCGGGTTTGCGTGGAGGAGATTGGGTGCCGGGCGCACCGGTCCCTCGCGAATGGACTCCGGCTGCGCAGAAAGCGTCTTCTCGCCTCACACCTTTGGCGACCGTTGTTGAGCGGTTGATTGAGGAGTCTCGTTAAGCCGTATTCTGGAACTTGTATGCTTATAGGCATACAAGTTCCAGAGGATCTCTTTGCTAGCGCACGCTGAAGTGATACAACTTCAGACATGCACTTTGATCAGGTTGACGATCAACAATTCATCGCGCGAACCGACTCCCCGACGATCGCTATTGTTCTTTGTGCGCTAGCGCTTCTCATCGGCGGCTGGGAGGCTTGGAACAATCTCGGTTTCGCTTCGCTAATGAGTTCCGCTTCGTGGTTGTTCTTTGCGCCGATCGGCCTTGCACTCATGGCTTGCGTGTTCATCACGTACTTCGGAACACGCCGTTATTTCTTCGATCGCGTACAAGGTACGATCACGATCCAGCGTCGTTTGCTGTTCTTCATTCCTTTTAACGAGACTTTCCGCATAAAAGATTTCGAATGCGTTTACGTCGAAGAAACGGCGGAACGTAAATTCCTTTCGTCGGGTTTTCCGGTAAAGCTCATCGGTACGAAGGGAACTCTGCGGATCGCAGCTGGACGCGAGCGCGAGGACTCCGAGCAAGCCGCTTCTTGGCTTGCGGATGCCACGGGTTTACCGGTCCGTCGCCAACTTCATTGATTCAGCTTCACTTTGATATCCTCAAACGACCCGACACGCGGAGCCGTTCGCGCAACCTATCGTCACGACTCGCGATTTTTTCCGCACCAAAAAAATCGACGTCCGGTTCAAAAAAGCAGTATTGACTTACACCCAACCTGCATCTAACTTACTAGTAACTTACACGTCTCTTACACAGCACTTACAGTTGCTGCTGGAGGGTGCGATTGAACGGTGCTACGTTGTGTTTCTTCGAGCGTGTAAGGCGGAACATTCATTACTGAAGATCGAGGGGATCTAAGAATGGCAACCAAGACTACAGACAACAAAAAATCGACGCGTAAACTGGCGGCCGTAAAAGCAGCTCCAGAAGCTCGCGTTGAACCTCCAAAACCGCTTTCTCTTAAAGAGAAGACAGTTCTCGAATTCTTAGAATTTTATATTCGCGAGAATGGCGTTTCACCAACGTACCAGGAGATCTGTAAACACTTTGGATTTGCGAGCTTCAACTCCGTCCAGCGTTATCTCAAACAACTCGAAGCCAAAGGATACATTCAACTTCCATGGGCGAACCAAAAACGCGCGATCACTCTCTTGCAATCCTCCTCCGCTCTTCAAAACGCGATCGAGGAAATGCGCGGAGACTCGCCGCGGTCGCCCTCTGCCGGATCCAACCTCACGCCGGCGATTGTTCCTTCCGAGAACTTCTCGTTGCCTCTTCTCGGCCGCGTCGCAGCTGGCGCACCGATTGAAGCTTTCGAACACGACGAGTTCATCGATGTTCCCGCTTCTCTCGTTCGTCACGCCGATCGCACGTATGCTTTGCGCGTGCAGGGACAATCGATGATCGATGACGGAATTCTCGATGGAGACGTCATTCTCGTGCAGCGCCAAACAACCGCTACCAACGGCGAGATCGTCGTTGCGGTCGTCGGCGAAGAAGCCACCGTCAAACGTTTCTACATGCATAAGGGAGACAACGCCGCTCGTGTCGCCGCTGAAGAGCGAGGCTCACCGAGCGACCGGATGGTGGAGTTGCGACCTGCAAATTCCAGCATGGCTCCTATGTGGTACGACCCCAGTGAAGTACAGCTCCGAGGCGTCGTTGTCGGCCTGATCCGACGCTTCTTCTAATTAAATTTGGCGCCCGGTGTGGGCGCCCTAGTAGCGAATAAGAGTGTTTAGCGCGTGGTGCGCTAGATGAGTGCCGAGGTGCGTGTATAAGTGCGCCTCGGAAGGGGCGAACTTTGTCTACGGCAGAACAAACCTTCAAACAAGTTAGCGTGAAAGAGCTCAAAGAGCTCTTCGCACAGCACTTGCGCGAAGCCGACCGGCTGAAAAGGCCCGAAGGGCTGCCGACCGGACTTCAAGCGCTTGATCGTTTCCTCTTCTGGGGAGGCTTGCCGAAAGGGGCGCTCTCCCTTCTCTGCGGATCGCTTGGAACAGGAGTCACGTCTCTCTGGCTTGAGACCGCGGCTCGTGTTGTGAACGATGCTCAGAACCAGCCGAAGAATTGGGTGGCGTGGGTCAACTGTGACATTCCCCTCTCTCCACTTTCTCTGCACCACAAAGGCTTAAGCCTTGAGCGTTTTGTTTCGATCGAACCACCTGCGAACGAAGCAAAGCTCTTCTGGCTCTTACAAGAGTTGATGTCGTCATCTCTCTTCGAGTTGATCGGCTGCGATCTCGGTTCGTTCCGTTTGAAGGAACACCAAATCCGCAAGCTGCAGGCGCAGGCGCGCGAAGCTCACGTAGCTCTCGTGTTCTTGTCGCCAAAACTAAGAGTGTACCGAGGCTCGGCCGCTTCGGTGTTCTCGCTGATCATCAATTTTGAACAACGTCGGATTTTGATTGAACGGGCTCTCCACCGGCCCACACCGCATAGCTTTGCAAGGAGTGTTAACTATGCTCGCTTCACCCACCATACAGGAGATCGCATCGGCTTTGGCTCGCAACAACTCTCCACGTCCGACAGTGCGGACGGCGAGCCGAGTCCTTTGCCTGAAACTTCAAGAGCAGCCTTCTGCGGGGTTTAAAAGACCGCCGCGTGCAGGTGCGATGCCGATCGTCGTCGAGGCGTTCTTGAAGTTCTCGCCCCGTGTGCAGTTTCGCACGTCCGCTCCGCGCGACGGCAGCGAGCCCGTTCACTGGGTGTTTCTCGATATCGCGTCAACAAGCCATTTATACCATGGTGAAGAGGGACTCATGCGCCAAGCGGTGAGTCTCGCCCGAGATCTTGGGTTCGGTGTTCAGTGCGCAGTTGCTGACACACCCGCCGGAGCCCAAGCCTTCACTACAGCCCACCATGACAACCTTGTTCCCCCCGGGGAGGAGAGAGAGAAGTTGAAAGCTCTCTCCCTCCCCCTCCTCCTACAACTGGAGGGACTCGAGCCGTGGGCAAAACCGACGATGGCCGAAAGCATCGTGACCTTCTTCATGATGCTTGGATTCAAAACTCTCGGAGACCTTTCACGCTTTACCGCTGCTTCTCTGCAAGAGCGGTGGGGTGAGACCGGCGTTCTTCTCTGGAAGAGATTGAACGCCCAAGACAAGCAAGTGATCTCGCCTTTGATTGCAACGGAGCCGCTCGAAGATTACGTGCACATGGATTTCCCCGTGTCGCTCGTGTCACTTCTCCTTCACCAAATGGAGAAGTCGGTCGACTTCTTGTTCGCGCGCCTTCAAGGCCGCCGTTACTTTGCGCGCAAGTTGAGCGTCACGCTCCACTGCGAATATTCGAAAACGCAGCACAAGATCGAGATCGAGCCGAATACGCCGAGCCGCGATCGCAACTTGTTCCTCACGTTGATCGAGAATCGCTTAAGTGCTCTCGATCTCGAAAACCCCATTCGGGATTTCGAAGTGAACGTCATGCCGTGCCCAGAGAACTCGCGTCAGCTTGATTTCTTCGAGCCGCGCACAACCGAGAACGACAAGCTGCAAACGTTGATGAGTCTTCTGACTCAATCGGCGTTGAAGCCTGGCTTCTACCGCATCGAGCCTTCCATCCGTCCCGAAGGAGGATGGCAGCTCGCTTCGTCTCCGGAAGAAACGAAGACAGCAAAAGCCAAGCTCAATCCCGACCATCACGTCGTGGCAGAACACCATGAAGATTACAAAGGCGACGGACTCGCCATCGCTTCGCGCCCGCACTACGGAGCATCTGTTATGCGTGCGCCGCGACCGACAAGACTTTTGAACGACCCAATGCCGCTCTCTTTAGGAGAGCTGCAAAGATTGAAGATCCTCTCCTCCAACCCGATCGAAAGAATCGAAACCGGTTGGTGGGAGTCAGGCGCGATGAAACGCGATTACTACTTCGCGGTTTCGCCTGAGGGGCAATGCCTCTGGGTTTTCCAGGACCTGCGGACGGATGAATACTTCCTCCACGGGTACTTCGATTGATGAATTAGGAACTGGGAGAAGGATGAGACAAGAAGACTTTCCTTTTTCCCGACAGCCGGCCTGGGATGATTCCACGGAAAGGAGCTCCCGCCCAAGTCAGCTGAGATCAGTTCAATGTCGGGCTGATCGCCGAGCGGATGCGGGGACCTGAGGGTCCCTCCCCCTTAGACCCTGCATTCCGCTCGCCATTTTTTTCCCCAGAGAGTGTTGTAACGCCCTCTTAGCTAAGGATGGAATTTTTATGAGACCACTTTCGCATCCAAATGACATCCGCAACCATCAACGCAAGTCACCCTTCATCAAGCACGCGTCAACTAAGAGCGGGTCGGAACTCGCAAGCGCTCGCGGTTCTCTGAGGAGAAAAGATGAAGCATCCCAAGACTTGTACTTTGCCTGCATCTCTTTCGTCGTCCTCCTCTTCGCAGCCTGCGCCGACTTCGCTTTCCGCCTCTAACAAGCCGAGCGGCTTCGGCGGCTTTCAACCGCTTGTCTCCAACTTACGTACTCCGGTCCCTCAAGGAGGGACCGCTTTTATCGAACTTCTCGCTCGTTCAAACTTCTCATTTCTCTTAGGCGCTTCTCATCCCGAAGAACTCGTCTTGCGCGCTAAGGGCCTTGGCTACAACGGTCTCGCCATCTGCGACATCAACGGCGTCTATGGAGTCGTGCGCGGATACCAAGCGGCAGAAAAACCTTCCGCCTTTGATGCCGAACAGCTCGCAACGCTTAACGCCGACGGAAGTCCGAAAGCTCCGTTCAAATATATGTGCGGGGTGGAGCTTGTTCCTTACGATGCTTCGCCGATCACCGTGCTCCCGATGAACAAAGACGGCTACGTTCGCCTCTGTCGTCTGCTCACGACCGCACGCAGACGCGCCCCCAAAGGGCACATCGTGCTTTCGCTCAAAGATGTTCTGGAAGCGAACGAAGATCTGATCGCGTTTCCGCTTCCACCATGGAAAGAAGCGGATCTCCAGAAAATTCAGGATGCGTTTCAAGATCGCGTTTACCTTCCCGTCTGCAAAGATTTGTCGTGGGAGTCTGTACGCTACTACCAGCACGCGATGATGCTTGAGAGATCGATGGGCTTACCGCTCTTCGCAACTCAACGACCTTTATTTCATGAAGCTGAGCGTAAGCCTCTTCACGACGTGCTCACTTGCATCTTGCACGGAACAACGCTTGATGAAGCTTCCACCCGCCTCACGCTGAATCGCGAGCGTTACCTCAAAACTCCGGAGGAGCTCGCGTGGCTTTATCGTGAGCGCCCCGATCTTTTATCGCGAACGCTGGAGATCGCTTCGCGTATCGAGTTCTCGTTGAAGGAGCTTCGCTACAAATACCCGCAAGAGAATTTGCCCATGGGCAAAACCGCTACCGATTTTTTGCGTGAGCTTGTGACTTCGGGTCTTAGCTGGCGTTATCCGGCGTGGACCGAGCCAGAGTTCATGGCGAAGGTGCGGAGACAAGTTGACTACGAGCTTAAGCTCATCCAGGAGATGGAGTACGAAGACTACTTCCTCACACTTTGGGATATCTGCAAGTTCGCGCGCGAAAAAGGCATCCTTCACCAAGGACGAGGATCGGCCGCCAACTCCATCGTGTGCTTTGCACTTGGGCTTACGAGCGTCGATCCCATTCGACTTGGATTGTTGTTTGAGCGCTTCATCTCGCGCGAGCGCGGCGAGCCTCCGGACATC